>NZ_VISW01000005.1:0-356231 GCF_007827635.1 Micromonospora sp. CNZ296 | reverse complement strand
AAATCACCCGCTGCCTCAAGCGCTACATCGCCCGACAGCTCTACCGCACCATCACCACCCACCACCAAACCCCTTGACAACCCCACTCACAGATCGACGGGGCAGGGCAGGGCAGGGCAGGGCAGGGCGGGGCGGGGCGGGGAAGGGTCAGGGGGCGGTGGGGAGGTCGAGCCACATGAGGATCTCGTCACGGGCGTCGGTGGGGGACAGGCGCAGCGCGGCGGGGAGGCGGCCGATCTCGCGGTAGCCGAGGCGCTTGTAGAAGCCGTCCAGGCCCAGGCCGTCGCGGACCGTCACGTGCAGCGCCGCCAGGCCGAGCCCTCGGGCGATCCGTTCGGCCTCGCGCATCAGCGCCGCGCCGTGGCCGCGTCCCTGCGTGTCCGGGTGTAGCATGACGCGCTTGAGCACCCGCCAGTGCGTCTTGAGGTGGAACCGGTTGTCGGCGATGACCAGCACCGCGACCAGCTTCTCGCCCTCGTAGCCGGCGAGCAGCCGGTCCGGCCCGTCCGCCACCTCGTCGAGCGTCGAGGTGGCGAGCGGGCGTACCTCGTCCGCGGTCACCGGGGCGACGAAGCCGACGGCGCCGCCGGCGTTCGTCACGTCCACCCAGAGCGCGATGATCTGTTCGCGCAGCTCGGGGGTGAGGTCGGGGTCGAGTACGAAACGCAGGTCCACGACGCCATCCTGCGCGTGGCGACGCGGCCCGGACCCGCGTTCGTGATGCGGGTGACACCGCTGATGGTGCGGGAGGGGGGTTTCGAACCCCCACGTCCTCTCGGACACAGGCTCCTAAGGCCTGCGCGTCTGCCGTTCCGCCACTCCCGCCGACCCGCTGAGTTTAGAGTGTCGCGCCGGAGCCGTGTGTACTCCGGGCCGCGACCGGGGCGTGCCGCGCGACGACCTCAGTCGAGGCCGAGGTCGCGGCGCAGCTTGGCGACGTGGCCGGTGGCCCGCACGTTGTAGAACGCCTGCTCGATCTTGCCGTCCTCGTCCACCACGAACGTCGAGCGGATCACGCCGGTGACTGTGCGGCCGTACATCTGCTTCTCGCCGAACGCGCCGTACGCGGTCAGCACCGCCTTGTCCTCGTCGGAGACCAGCGGGAACGTGATGGCGTCCCGGTCGCGGAACTTGGCGAGTTTCGCGGGCTTGTCCGGCGAGATGCCCACCACCTCGTAGCCGGCGGCCTGGAGGGAGGCGAGCGAGTCCCGGAAGTCACACGCCTGCTTCGTGCAGCCGGGCGTCATGGCGGCCGGGTACGCGTACAGGATGACCTTGCGGCCGCGCAGGCCGGACAGGGACAGCGTGCCGCCGTCGTCGGTGGGGAGGGTGAAGTCGGGGGCGGGGTCGCCGGGCTTGAGGCGGTCGGTCATGGCGGTGACGATACCGCCGGGCCGGTACGGTCGGCGGACGGCGACGCGCGGGCGTGGTGACGGCCATCATGAGGTTGTTGCCAGATATTGGCAACAGTGCCTTCCTGGAAATACGCTGAGCGCGTGGACACCCTGGCGATGCACATCTCCAACGGGATCATCAACGGTCCGGTCGCCGCGATCTTCGCGGCTCTCGCCCTCGCCGCGCTCGCGTTCTGCGTGCTGCGGGGCCGCGCCGACCTCGACGACCGGCTGGCCCCGATGGCCGGGCTGGTGGCGGCGTTCATCTTCGCCGTGCAGATGCTCAACTTCCCGATCTTCACCGCCGGGGTCAGCGGTCACCTGCTCGGCGGCGCGCTGGCCGCGCTGCTCGTCGGCCCGTGGGTCGGCGCGCTCTGCGTCGCCGTGGTGCTCATCGTGCAGGCGCTGGTCTTCGGTGACGGCGGGGTGGCGATGCTCGGCCTCAACATCACCAACATGGCGCTGCTCGGCACCGCCGCCGCGTACCTGCTGATCGCGCTCCTGCTGCGCGTACTGCCGCGTACCCCGGCCGGGCTGGCGGTCACCGCGTTCGTGTCCGCGCTGGTCAGCGTGGTGGTCGCGTCCCAGGGCTTCGTCCTCCAGTACTGGCTGGGCGGCACCACCGACCTCGGCGGCAACCTCACCGGCCTGGCGGGCACCATGGCCTTCGCCCACCTGCTCATCGGCATCGGCGAGGGCCTGATCACCGCGACCACGGTGGTCACCGTCGCGAAGGTCCGGCCCGACCTGGTGTACGCGCTGCGCGCCCTCAAGCCGGCCACGCCGGCTCCCGCCGTCCCGGTCGCCGGAGGTGCCCGATGAGCAAGCGTCACTGGCCGTTCCTGCTCGGCGGCCTGCTGGTGGCTCTGCTGCTGGCCGGCGTGGTCAGCAACTACGCCTCCTCGCACCCGGACGGCCTCGACTCGTCGCTGCTCAAGGGCTGCACTGTGAACGCCGACGACGAGATCACCGGCGGCAGCTGCCCGGCCCAGCAGGCCAAGGACCACGAGCTGGCGGACAGCCCGCTGGCCGACTACGGCGTACGCGGGATCGGCAACGACTTCCTGTCCACCGGCCTGTCCGGCGTCCTCGGTGTGCTGCTCACCTTCGCGCTCGGCGGCGGCCTGTTCTGGCTGGCCCGCCGCCGCGGCCCCGCCACGCCCGCCGGCCCCGCCGGGCCTGACACGACCACTGCGAGCGCCGACCCGGCGGACGACGCAGCGACCCCGTCCACCGGCACCCGCTGACCATGGGCGCCGGGCACGCGCACGTCCTCTACCGCGAGTCCGGCTCGCCGGTGCACCGCCTCCCGCCGGAGGTGAAGATCGCCGCGATGGTGCTGTTCACAGTCGCGGTGGTGGCGACGCCCCGGGAGGCGTACTGGGCCTTCGGCGGCTTCGCGCTCCTGGTCGCCGTGGTGGCCGCGCTGGCCCGGGTCGGCCCGCGCTGGCTGCTCAGCCGGGCGCTGATCGAGCTGCCGTTCGTGCTGTTCGCGTTCGCCCTGCCGTTCCTCGGGGCGGGGGAACGGGTCGAGGTGGCAGGGCTCGCCCTGTCCGTGGACGGGCTGCACGGCGCGTTCAACATCCTGGCGAAGGGCACGCTCGGCGTACTCGCGTCGCTCCTCCTGGCGGCGACCACGACGACGCGTGACCTGCTGCTCGGCCTGGACCGGCTGCGGTGCCCGCAGATCCTCACCCAGATCGCCACGTTCATGCTGCGCTACCTGGAGGTGCTCGTCGGCGAGGCCCGCCGGATGCGGGTGGCGCGGGTGTCGCGCGGCGACGACCCGCGGTTCCTGTGGCAGTTGCGCGGCTTCGCGGCCGGCGTCGGCGCGCTGTTCCTGCGCGCGTTCGAGCGCGGCGAGCGGGTCTACCTGGCGATGCTCTCCCGTGGCTACACCGGCCGGATGCCGGCGGTGTGGCAGGGGGCCGGCGCGGCCACCGCCGGCCAGTGGGCGGCCGCCGCGACGGTGCCGGCGATCGCGGCCACCATCGCCGCCGTCGCGCTCGTCCTGCAATGATCGGGTACGTGCAGCAGCCGCCCTCCCTCGACGTCAACGGCGTCCGGTACGCGTACCCGGACGGTCACGTCGCCCTGCACGGCGTGGACCTGACCGTGCCGCGCGGCGATCGGGTGGCGCTGCTCGGGCCCAACGGCGCCGGCAAGACCACGCTCGTGCTGCACCTCAACGGCATCCTCACCCCGACCGAGGGCACGGTGACCGTCGGCGGCCTGACGGTCAGCCGGGACCGGGAGACGCTGGCCGAGGTACGCCGCCGCGTCGGCATCGTCTTCCAGGACCCGGACGACCAGCTGTTCCTGCCCACAGTCGCCGAGGACGTGGCGTTCGGCCCGGCCAACCTGGGCCTGCGCGGCGCGGAGCTGGCCGCCCGGGTCGACGAGGCGCTCACCGCGGTCGGCATGAGCGAGCATCGGGACCGCGCGCCGCACCACCTGTCGTTCGGGCAGCGGCGCCGGGTGGCGGTGGCGACGGTGCTGGCGATGCGCCCGGAGATCCTGGTGCTGGACGAGCCGTCGTCGAACCTCGACCCGGCCGCCCGGCGGGAACTGGCGGAGATCCTGCGCGCCCTGCCGGTGACGCTGCTCATGGTCACCCACGACCTGCCGTACGCGGCCGAGCTGTGCCCCCGCTCGGTGATCCTGGACGGCGGCCGCATCGTCGCCGACGCTCCCACCGCGGACCTCCTGTCCGACGAGGCACTGCTGACCGCCCACCGCTTGGAGCTCCCCTACGGCTTCGCCCCCCGCCCAACCTGACCCGGCCCTCGTCCCTCTCGCCCTTCCCGCCCTCCTCCGCCGCGATCTTGCACTTTCCGTCCGCGTATTTCGGGGCAAAAGCCGCACGCGCGGGGCGGCAACTGCAAGATCACGCCGCCCAGGGGTGAGTGCGGCGGGAGTGGAACGTGATGGGTGTGTCGGGGGCGTTTTGACACCCGTGGTGTTCCACTCGGGCGTGCCCGGCGCTCGCAGCGCTCGGTGATCTTGCCGTTGCGGCCCCGGAGATGTCGTGAACGCCGTGGATGCCGGGGCGGAAGGTGCGAGATCGCGGTGTTTGGGGGTGGGTGGGCGGAGGTTCCTCGTTCGGCTGGCTGCTGTGGCGAGCGCCTCCCGTTACGCGAGATTGGCGTTCCGCTTGGTGGGAGCGGTGGAGATCTTGGTAGGAAAGGGCCCTTATGGGGGCCGTTTGGTACCAAGATCTCGCCGGGCCGGGCCGGGCCGGGGCGGGGCGGGGCGGGGGTCAGGGCACGGGGGTTGGGCGGGGGGTGGGGCGGGCTGCGCTTGCGGCTGTGCGCAGGCGCAGCAGGCCCGCCGCCACCGCGCCGGCGCCTGTCGCCAGGCCGACCACCACGAGCACCCGGACCAGCACGGCCGGGCCGGCGGCCGGGGGGATCGCGCGGGACAGTGCGGCCAGGTTCGTCACTCCGGCGAACAGCGTGAGGCAGGCGCCGGCGAGCGCGAGCACGAAGTCGGCGGCCGGGCGGCGGGCCAGCGCGTACCCGCCCGCGGCGAGCGCGCCGAGCCCGGTGAGCAGCGTCCACACCTGGCCGGTGACCAGTTCGGCGAGCGTTCCGCCGACGCCGGGGGTGCCGGTGTCCAGCGCGCGGGCGACGGTGAGCGCCACTGTCGCCGCGCCGCCCAGGGCGAGCAGGGCGCCGACCGCGCGCAGCGCTCGCACCCCGGCGGCGGTGCCACCAGGCGCCAGCCCGGCCGCGCCGATCAGCAGGAAGCCCAGCGTGGCGGCAACCCACCAGGGGTACGGGTCGGGCGGCGGCACCCAGTCCAGCGTGCCGCGTACGGCTCCGGTGGTGTCACCGGCGCGCAGCGGCACCGTCCAGTCGCGTACCCGGTGTTCCCGGTCCGGGTCGGCGGCGACGGCGGCCGGCGGAGCCTCCTCCCGCCACAGCGTGCGCTGGTCGTGCCAGCGGGCGGTGGGGCCGTCGTCGATCCGCCGCCAGTCGGGCGCGGCGGCCGGGTTCGCCTCGGCCGGCAGCCGGGTCTCCCCGGCCAGCGTCCGGTTCAGGTACGAGGCGGGGGAGCGGGTGTTCTCGTACACGCCGCCCGGGCCGATGCGCAGGTACGGCTCACCGGAGTAGCCGAGCACTGTGACCTCGGCGCCGGTGTCGTTCGTCAGCTCCAGCCGCGCGCCGGCCTCCACCATGCGCGCGGTGAGCCCGGGCCGGTCGGGGTCGACGCCGCTGATCGTGGCGCGGTAGTCGGTGCCGTCGGGCGCGTCCGCGCCGTGCGCGGCGGCCGGCGCGGCGAGCGTGAGCAGTGCGGTGGCCGCGACGGCGAGCACCAGCGCGGCCCGGCGCAGGGGTGCGATCACTTGCCGGCCGCCTCCACCGCCGACTTGATCCCCTCGGGGCTGCGGTCCTGGAGTTCACTGCCGTTGACCTTGATGGTCGGGGTGCCGGTCACGCCGGACTTGCTCGCCTCGTCGGTGACGTGCTCGGTCCACGACCGGTACGTGCCGTCGGAGACGCAGGAGGCGAACTCGTCCCGGTTCAGCCCGACGCCCGCGCCGATGTCGACGAGTTCGTCGTTGCTGAGCCCGGCGCCGCCCTCCGGCGGCTGCTTGGCGAAGAGCTGGTCGGTGAACTCGCGGAACTTGCCGCCCTGCGCGGCGCAGCCGGAGGCGGCCGAGGAGCGGGTGGAGTATTCAGTGGTGGAGAAGCGGTTGAGGAACGCGACCGGGTGGAACACCAGCTTGGCCTTGCCTTCGCTGACGAGCTGGTTGAGTGTCTCGCCGTTGATCTGCTGGAACTGCTTGCAGGCCGGGCAGAGGTAGTCCTCGTACAGGTCGATGGTGACCGGCCCGGTGCCGAGCACGATGCCGGTGCCGGCGTCGTTGGCCCCGGGCGGGGCGGTGAACTCGTCGGACTTCTGGCTGGAGTACACCGCCCAGCCGATGCCACCGGCGATGACGAGCACCAGCACCGCGGCGATCGAGGTCCAGAGCGTCCGCTTGCGCCGCTTCTCCCGGGCGATCTGCTCGCGTACGACCCGGGCCGCGTCCTTGCGCCCCTTGCGACTACTCATCGGTGTCCTCCACGGTGTCGTCGCCCGCCAGCCACCCGTCCACGGAGAACGGGGTGCGGGGCCAGATCAGCAGGAACCCGGCGAGTACCAGGAACCCGAGGTCCCGGAGGATCTCCGGGAGGTAGCTGGGCGTCTGGCCGGCGGCGAGCTGCCCGCCGCTGCCGAAACACCCGCAGTCGATGGCCAGGCCACGGGCCCAGGCCGAGGCGATGCCGGCGATGAAGACCACGAGCAGTGCCGCTGACACGCCGGCGCTGATCCGGGTGGCGAGCCCGGCGAGCAGCAGGACGCCGAGGGCCAGCTCGACGAACGGCAGCGCCGCGCCGATCACAGTGGCCACGTCGTACGGCATCACCTGGTACGCGTTCACGGCCCGGCCCGAGGCGGCCAGGTCACCGACCTTGGTGCCGCCGGCGATCAGCCACACGGCTGCCAGTCCGAGGCGGGCCGCGACGCCGAGCCAGGGCCGCAGGGCCTGCCAGCGGCCGGCCCGGGAGGGGGAGGGGGTCACAGTCATTCGTCGTCCGAGCGCCACGAAAGGTTCCCGCTATCCGGCCAGTGTGTCGCCGACGGCGTCGACCAGTTCGTCGCGGGCGCGGGCGACCCGGGAGCGGATGGTGCCCACCGGCACCCCCTCCACGTCGGCGGCCTCGGCGTACGACAGGCCGAGCAGCTGGGTGAGCACGAACGCGGAGCGCCGCTCGGCTGGTAGCCGGCGGACCAGGTCGGTGGCGCCGAGCTGGCCGGCCGGGTCCGGGTAGGGGCGGTCGGTGGCGGCCTGGGCGGCGAGCCGCGCGTCGAGCCGGCGGCGGCGCACGACTGTGCGCAGGTGGTCGGCGCAGGCCCGCCGGGCGATCCCGAGCAGCCAGGTACGCACGCTGGAGCGCCCCTCGAAGCCGGACAGCGCCCGGAACGCCCGCAGGTACGTCTCCTGGGTCAGGTCGTCCGCGCTGTCCGGGTCGACGAGCGCGGCGGCGAAGCGCCACACCTCGGCCTGGGTGGCCCGGACGAAGGCGGCCTGCGCGTCGCGGTTCCCGTCGCGGGCGGCCAGCGCCCAGCCGGTGGCCGCGTCCCGGGCAGCGTCGGGCGCCGACTCGGGGCGGTCGGCGGCGGTGTCGCGCGGGCCGGGGATCACGTCACCCGAGGTTACGCGGCGTACCTGGAGGGGACAGGGTCCTTCGACCCATTCCGTGGTCCCGCACACGCCGGGAACTTTTTCCGCCGGCCGTCCGACTACCCTCCCATGACCTCCGAGCAGGCCCGGCGTGGCGCGCGCCGCCGCACCGGGTGGGCGCTCGGTCACGCCTGCCGGAGACCGGCTCGCCGGACCCGCCCCGGTTCGGGAACCATTGCGGTCATGACTGCTGCCGTACGCCGCCCGTCCCGGGTCGTCGCCGCCCGCTCCGGGGCCGTCGCCGGGCTGCTGCTCCTGCTGGTCGCCCTGCTGCTCACACCGGCCACCCCGGCCGCCGCCCACGCGGTGCTGGTGAGCAGCAGCCCGGCCGCCTCCGCCGTGGTGCCCGAGGCGCCCGCGCAGGTGGTGATCACGTTCAGTGAGGGCGTCCGCAAGGTACCCGGGAAGGTGCGGGTGATCGCCCCCGACGGCTCGCGGGCCGACCGGGGCGAGCCGACGTTCCAGGGCGCCGAGGTCACCATCCCGGTGGACCCGTCCGGCGGGCGCGGCACCTACCTGGTCAGCTACCGGGTCATCTCGGCCGACAGCCACCCGGTCTCCGGCGCCTTCACCTACTCCGTCGGCGCGCCGTCGGAGCCGCCCACCGACAGCGGCTCGGACAACCGGGCGAACCCGGTCACCGAGAACGCGGTGAAGGTGGCGAAGTACGCCGGCTACACCGGCTTGCTGCTGCTCGTCGGCCCGGCGCTGGTGCTCGCCGCGCTCTGGCCGCGCCGGCTGTCCCGCCGGGGACCGGCACGGCTGGCCTGGACCGGGCTGGGCCTGCTGGCGGTGGCCACGGTGGCCGAGGTGTGGCTCCAGGTGCCGTACGTCAACGGCGGCGGCCTGTTCGACGTGACCGGTTCCGGCCTGGGTGACGTGCTGGGCAGCGCCTACGGCACCACCCACCTGGTCCGGCTGGGTCTGCTCGCCGCGGCGGCGTTCCTGCTCCGGCCGCTGTTCGCCGGTCCGATCGGCCGTACCGACGGGATCATCCTGGCGGTCCTCGGCGGGGCGGCGCTGTTCACCTGGCCGCTGGCCGGGCACGCGGCGGCCTCGCCCGCGCCCGCGGTGTCGGTGGTCGTGGACGCGGTCCACCTGGGCGGCATGGCCGTCTGGCTGGGCGGCCTGGTGATGCTCGCGGTGTTCCTGCTGCGCCGGGCCGACGAGCGCGAGCTGGACGCGATCCTGCCGATCTGGTCCCGCTGGGCCGCGCTCGCGGTGGCCGCGCTGCTGCTGGCCGGCACCGTGCAGGGTCTGATCGAGGTGGCCAGCCTGCAGGCGCTGTTCGACACCACGTACGGCCGGCTCCTGCTCGCCAAGATCGTGCTGTTCGCGCTGGTGATCGGCGTGGCCGCGTACTCCCGGGCGCTGGTGCGGCGGCGGGTCGCCGCCGGGCGGCCGGGCGCGATGCGGCGGGCCGTGGTGGCCGAGCTGGTGATCACGGCGGTGGTGCTGGGCGTGTCGGCGACGCTCGTGCAGACCACCCCGGCGCGGACCGCCGCCGCGAACGTCGCGGGCGCCGAGCAGGGCTACTTCTCCACCACGCTGAGCAGCCCGATCTACTCGCTGGAGGTCCAGCTGGACCCGGCCGAGACCGGCAACAACTCGATGCACCTGTACGCCTACACCAAGGACAGCCGCCCCCAGCCGGTGCAGGAGTGGAAGGTCACCGCCGCGCTGCCGTCGGCCGGGATCGAGCCGATCACCGTCCCGCTGCTGCCGCTGAGCGACAACCACGCCACCGGCGAGGTCAACCTGCCGGCCCGGGGCGACTGGCAGTTGCGCATCACCGTCCGCACGACCGACATCGACCAGGCCACGGTGACCGCCACCGTGCCGATCAAGTAACGGAAGGTCCCATCTGATGATCCGTCTCCGGCGCCCCGCGACGATCGCCGCGCTGACCCTCACCGCCGTCGCCACGGCTGTGCTCGGCCTGGCCGGTCCGGCCTCGGCGCACGTCACGATCAACCCGGCCGAGGCCACGCAGGGCGGCTACGGCCGGTTCGCGTTCCGGGTGCCGAACGAGAGCGACACGGCGTCGACAGTCAAGGTCGAGGTGAACCTGCCGGAGAACGCCCCGGTCGGCTCGGTCTCCACCATGCCGGTGGCGGGCTGGACGGTGGCGGTGGAGAAGCGCAAGGTCGACCCGCCGATCGAGGTGCACGGCAGCCAGCTCACCGAGGCGGTCTCCAAGCTGACCTTCACGGCCGCGCCGAACGGCGGCGTGAAGCCGGGCGAGTTCCAGGAGTTCCCGGTGTCGATGGGCCCGCTGCCGCAGGCCGACACGATGGTGTTCAAGGTGCTCCAGACGTACTCCGACGGCAACGTCTCCCGGTGGATCGAGGAGCCGACGCCGGGCGCGGAGGAGCCGGAGAACCCGGCGCCGGTGCTCAAGCTGGCCGCGGCGGCGCCCGCCTCGGCGGGCGCGAGCGCGCCGGCCGCCGCCGCGGCCGACGACGACGATGACGACGACGCCGGCTCCGGCGCGGCCGTCGCCCTCGGCGTGGCCGGCCTGGTCGCCGGCCTGGGCGGCCTGGCCCTCGGCGGCCTGGCGTTCGCGCGTACCCGGCGGGAGCCCGCCGCGAAGTCCTGAACGTGAGCGACGCACCGGCCCGGCGGAACGATCCGCCGGGCCGGTCGCCGTCCCGGACGGGTGCCGCCGATATCCGGCGATCGGCCGACGCGCGTCGGTAAGGTCGGCCGGGTAGTTGGCTACCGAGAGGGACGACGCGAATGCGTTTCGTACGCACGATCGCCGGCATGGTGCTGCTGGCGTTGGGGATTCCGGCGCTGCTGGCGGGCGGAGGTCTCTGGCTCGCCGCCCGGCACGCCGGCCCGGACGGCGGCTTCGACGCCCGGTTCGAGCCGGTCCGCACGCCCGCCCGCGCGGTGCTGGTGACCGACGTGGACGCGTTGCTGCGCGCCGACCTGCCGCTGGCGCGCACCGGGCAGGCCCGGCTGCACCTGACCGCGCGGGACGACGACGGCCCGGTCTTCCTCGGCCTCGCCCCGACCGACCAGGTGCGAGGGTGGCTGGCCGACGTCCCGCACAGCACCGTGCGCCGCGTGGCGGTCACCCGGGGCCCGCTGCCGGTCGACCTGAACCCGGCCACCGCCGGCACCGGCGCCGCCGTGCCGATGACTCAGCCCTTCTGGGTACGCGAGGGCGTCGGCTCCCTGGAGTGGAGCCCGGCGGAGCTGTCCGGCCGGTCGCTGAGCCTGGTCGTCATGCGCGTGGACGGCGCGGACGGGCTCGACCTGCGGATGCGTGCCGAGTTGCGGGCCGGGTGGTTCCCCAGGCTGGCGTGGGCGCTGCTGGCCGGCGGGACGCTGCTGGTAATCCTCGCCGTGGTGGTGCTGCTGCGCCCGCTGCGGCCGCGTGAGGTGGTCTTCGTGGTGGAGCCGGACCAGGTGCCGGTGCTGGCCGGGCGTCTCGGCGTCACCTCGCTGAGCGGGCTGGGCCGCCAGCCGGGCCCGGCGTCGCGACCCGAGCGGCACCTGGTGGCAGTGGGCTCCGGGCCCGGTGGGCGGACCCGCGCGGCGATCGCGCCGCCCAGCCGGTGCCCCGACGGCCGGGACTGACGACGAGAACCCGAACGGCCCTCCGCGCTGCCGACGCGGAGGGCCGTTCTTCACCGGGGGATCGGTGCTACCTGGGAGAAAACTGAGGTAGTTGATACCAGATTAGCGCTGATCGCCATTTGTTGCGAGGTGTGTCCGTTCAGTCCGGGTCATCGGTTTCTCGTCCGCGTGCCGACGGATCGGCAGCGCCGCGAGCACCAGCAGGCTCAGCAGGACGTACATGTTGCGGACCACGAAGTCGACCGGGTCGTCCGTGTGCACGATGGCGGTGCCCCAGTCCTGGAACGTCACCAACCCGTACACGATCGGCAGGCCGACGACGGCGGCCAGCGCGAAGAGGCCGCCGCGACGGCGGGCCCCGGCGGGCGTCGCCGGATCGGCGTCCAGTGCCGCGTCGACGAGCACCACCACCGCGGGAATGAACCAGTACAGGTGGTGGATCCAGGTGATCGGGCTGACCAGCCCGCCCACCAGCCCGGTCAGGGTGAGACCCACCAGCGCGTCCCCCGCCCGGGCCGCGCGCGCCGCCCGCCACAGGCCGAACGCGGCCACCGCCAGCGCGAGCAGCAGCCACAGCAGCCGGTCCGGCTCGGCCGGCGCGGTCAGGCGGCTGAGCAGCCCGAACAGCGACTGGTTGCCGGTGTAGTCGGGGCGGCCCACCCGGTCGGTCACCCACAGCTCGTGAGTCCAGAAGCGCCACGAGTCGCCCGGCGCGACCGCCGCCGCCAGCAGCGTGGCCACCGCCGCTGTCACCGCCGCCACGGCCGCCGCCCGCCACTTCCGGGCGGCGAGCAGGTAGAGCACGAAGATGCCGGGAAAGAGCTTGAGCGCCGCCGCCAGTCCCACGCCCACGCCGGCCCAGCGCCGGCCCTGCGGTACGGCGAACAGCAGGTCGCCGAGGATCAGCACCACGAGCAGCATGTTGATCTGCCCGAGCGTGATCGTCTCCCGGGTGCTCTCCACCGCCAGCACCAGCAGCACGGCGACGGTGAGGCCGAACCCCCGCGGCAGGTCGTGCCGCCGCAGCACCGGCAGTACCAGCCAGCGCGTGGTCACCACCACCGCGGCCACTGTCAGCACCGCGAAGGCCGCGATGGCCACCCCGAGCCGCAGATACCCGAACGGCGCCAGGAGCAGCGCCGCGAACGGCGGATAGGTGAAGTAGAGCGCCCCCTGCACCCGGTCCGGCTGGACATAGTCGTAGAGCGGGTGCCCGGCCGCCCACCAGTCCATCGCCGACATGTAGATCTTCTGGTCGTAGTAGTCGTGCCGCAGGTTGCGCAGGTAGGGCGCCGGCATGATCGCGATCAGCGCCAGCACCACGACCACCCGGCGGGCCGTACGCCCGCCCGCGTCGTCACGGGGGACGGCGGGTGGGGCGACGGGTTCGGCTGGCACGCAGGAAACCCTAGCGGTCCACCTCGGCCGCCGGGCCGAGGCGCGGGCGCGTCGGCGGCGCGTAGTCTGTTCCGGTGGCTGATCTTCTCGTCTGGATCGACTGTGAGATGACCGGGCTCGACCTGCGGCGGGACGCCCTGATCGAGGTCGCCGCGCTCGTCACCGATCCCGACCTCAACGTGCTCGGTGACGGCGTGGACGTGGTGATCCACGCCGACGACGAGGCGCTCGACGGCATGCCGGAGATCGTGCGGACCATGCACGCCAAGTCCGGCCTCACCGAGGAGGTACGCCGCTCCACGGTGACGCTGGCCGAGGCCGAGGACATGGTGCTCGACTACGTGACCAGCTACGTGAAGGACCCGCGTACGGCCCCGCTGTGCGGCAACTCGATCGCCACCGACAGGGGTTTCCTGGCCCGCGACATGACCCGGCTCGACGCGCACCTGCACTACCGGATGATCGACGTGTCCTCGATCAAGGAGCTGTGCCGGCGCTGGTACCCGCGGGTGTACTTCGGGCAGCCGCAGAAGGGCCTGGCCCACCGGGCGCTCGCCGACATCCGGGAGAGCATCCGCGAGCTGGAGTACTACCGGCGGACCGTGTTCGTGCCGCTGCCGGGGCCGGACGTCGAGGCCGCGAAGGCGATCGCCGCCCAGCTCTGACGCCCCGGCCGAACCCGGTGGACGGGGTCGGCCGGAGTGTGGCTATGATTAGTCCGCGCACCGCCCCGGGCGACCGGAGCGGCGAGCATGGTGGCTGTAGCTCAGTTGGCAGAGCACCGGGTTGTGGTCCCGGTTGTCGTGGGTTCAATTCCCATCAGTCACCCCAACACGAAGCCCCCTCCTCCGGGAGGGGGCTTCGTCGTATGCGTGGGTCAGGGGGTGGGCTCGACGCTCGGCGTACCGGCGTCCGGCGTGGTGTCGTCCGACGGCGGCTCGTACGGCAGGGCGCTGCCCTTGACGTACTCGTCCCAGCTCATGTTCCAGTCGGTCCAGCCGTTGCCGTTCTGGAGCTTGCGCTCGGTGCCCTTGACGGTGATCGGGTCACCGATGCGGGTGTTGGCGAACAGCCAGTTGCCTTCCTTCATCGAGACGTTGACGCAGCCGTGCGACACGTTCGTGCGGCCCTGCACGCCCTCGGACCAGGGCGCGGCGTGGATGAACTCGCCGCCCCAGGTGAGCCGCTGGGCGTAGTCGATCTCGGTGCGGTAGCCCTCCTCCGGGCCCAGCTCCTCCAGGGTGTCGAAGACCGTGTGCCGGAGCTTCTCGATCACCACCATGGTGCCGCTGGAGGAGGGGGTGCTCTTCTTGCCCAGGCTCACCGGGATGGTCTTGACCACCTTGCCGTCGCGGGTGACAGTCATCCGCTTGGTGCGGTTGTCGACTGTCATCACGAACGACGGGCCGATCTTGACGTCGACGCTGAGGTCGGCTCGGCCGTACCAGCCGCCGCCCAGCGGCAGCCCGCCCGCCTGCACCTTGTAGCTGACCGTGCTGTTGGCCTTCCAGAACGTCTTGGGCCGGTAGCGCACCTCGGTCGGGCTCACCCAGTGCCAGATGCCCTCCTGGGCGGGCTTCGAGGTGACAGTCATCCGGCGCTGGATGTCGTCGCGGTAGTCCTCCGGGATGGCCCGGCCGAACTTCACGATCAGCGGCATGCCCACGCCCACGACCTGGTTGTCGCCCAGGAAGCTGGTGACCCGGATCTGCTTGGCCGGCTTCGCCATCGTGGTGAACGTGCTGGTCGCGGTGGCGGGCTTGCCGTCGTCGCCGGTCGCGGTGACGGTCGCCGTGTACGTCTGCCCGTACTCCAGGGCCGAGGACGGCAGCCAGCTCGCGCCGTCCGCCGCGAGCGTGCCGTCGACGACCTTGCCGGCGGCGTCCTTCAGCTCGACTGTGGTCTCCTGCGCCTCCTTCGTGGTGAAGGTGATGGCGGTGGACGCGGGCACGTCCTTGGCGTCGGCGGCGGGCTCGCTGATGGTGGCCGCCGCCTTCGGGGCCTTCTCGCCCTCGTCGCCGCCGCCCTGCCAGCTCGACGGCTTGTCGCCGCCGCCGCTGGTGCAGGCGGTCAGGGCCATCGCGGCGGCGAGCAGCCCGGCCGCCAGCGCACGGCGGCGGCCGACGCGTCGGGCGCTCGCGCCCCGGATCGGTTCGTCCTGGCCAGCTCGCATGAGTCCCTCACAAAGTGATGCCGTGCCCCGTCGTCTCTGGTCAGACGCGCCGGAGCGGGTACGCGTTGCCGGACGTGAAACGGAACACCCTGCGCGGGTGTAACGATTCCGCCGTCGTCCGGCGCTTTGTCGGAGGTGGCATGTCCGACCACGTTACGCCGGTCAGAACGGCGCCGGCTGCCCGCCCTGCGGAACCGGCAGCGCGCTGCCGGCGACGAACTGCGACCAGCTCATGCTCCACGCCGTCCAGCCGTTACCAGGGGCCAGGCGGCGTTCGGTGCCCTTCACCGTGATCGGGTCGCCCACCATCGTCTTGCCGAACAGCCACCGGCCGTTGGCCATCGACACGTTGACGCAGCCGTGCGAGACGTTGCGGCGCCCCTGCACGCCCTCGGACCACGGAGCGGCGTGGATGTACTCGCCACCCCAGGTGATCCGCTGGGCGAAGTCGATCTCGGTGACGTAGCGGTTGGCCGGGTCGGGCTCGCTGCGGGTGTCGAAGACGGTGGACTCCTTCTTCTCCATCACCACCATCGTGCCGCTGGAGGAGGGAGTGCTCTTCTTGCCCAGGCTGACCGGCAGCGTACGGATGACAGTGCCGTTCTCGGAGACCGTCATCTGCTTGGTCGCGTTGTCCACGGTCATCTCGAACGCGCGGCCGATCTCGGCGGTGGCGCTGCGGTCGATGTTGCCGTAGCGGCCGTTGCTCAGCGGGATCCCGGCCAGCGCCAGCCGGACCGTGATCGTGGTGCCGGTCTTCCAGTACTCCGGGGCCCGGTAGTACGCCTGGGTGCCGTTGTCGACCCAGTGCCAGGCGCCGGGCTGCGGCGGGTCGGTCTGCACGAACATCCGCTTCTGCACCGCCGCCCGGTCCTTCTTCGGGATGCCCGGGGAGAACTCGGCGACCACGGGCATGGCCACCCCGTACGTCTTGCCGCTGAACATGTAGAGGCCGGAGCCGATCATCGACTTGGGCTTGGCCATCGTGGTGAACGTGCTGGTGCCCTGGTAGGTCCGGCCGTCCTTGCCGGCGCCGGTGACCGTGGCGGTGTACTTGGTGCCGTACTTCAGCGCGGCCGACGGCACCCAGCTGGAGCCGTCGCGCCGCATCCGCCCGGCGACGCTGGCGCCGTCGGCGGTGGCGAGCGCCACCTTCGACACGGTGCCGCCGCCGGGGATGCGGGCGCTGATCTCGGTGCTGACCGGCCGGCCGCTCGCGCCGTCGGCCGGGCTCACCGTCAGCGGCGGCGCGGCGGCGCTGTCGCTGGGTGCGACGCTCGGGTCGGGCGCGGAGGACGAGACGCCGCCGACCTGCTGCTGGCCGGGCACGAACTCCGGCTTCTTCCCCTCGTCGCCGCCGCTGCCGCACCCGGTCAGTGCCAGCGACGCCGTCAGGACCAGGGCGCCCACCGTCGCCCCGGCCCGCGCGAACCTGCCCATGCCCACCCCTGTCCTCGCGTGCCTGGCGGACATCGTGCCGTATCGACGCTCCCGCGCCCGCCCCCGCGCTGGATCAGGTGACCGTTTTGGCCGCTTTCGCCGGTTAAGCTCGTCCGAAGGGTGGACCCCGGTATCGGATTGGAACCCGCCTCGGCGGGCGTGCTAATCTTCTTCCCGTTGTCAGCGAGCGCCGCTAGCTCAACTGGCAGAGCAGCGGACTCTTAATCCGCGGGTTCGGGGTTCGAGTCCCTGGCGGCGCACCAACGAGCAAGGCCCTGACCAGGCGTTCACGCCGGCCGGGGCCTTTTTCGCGTACGGTGCCCCGGTGCGCGCCGGGGTGGCCGCCCGTGGGTGGGACGCCACGTGCGTCACACCGGCCGCAGGGCACCCATGACGTTCCACCGAGGCGCGGTCCGCCCGTCGGCGCCGCTTGTGCGGTCGCCCTAATCTGATCATGATCGTAACGGCCACGATGGATGGTCGGGTGACGACGATCAGGACGGGAGAAGACATGAAAGCCTTCGGACGGCCGCGGATCCGCAGCCTCGTCGCCGCCACCTCGGTCGTGGGCGCCTTGGTGCTCGGTCTGGGTGCGCCCGCGTACGCGGACTACTCGAGCCCGACCTACTCGACGTTGAAGGCCTGCAACGAGGCCCGGCCCAAGTACCAGTCGTCGTGGACGAAGCCGCAGGCGTGCCGTCCCATGTACAACTGGGACGGCACGAAGGTGATCGGTTACGCGTTCCTGGTGAAGACCCAGGGCTAGTGCGGTCGCCCGCCGGGCTGCCAGGAGCGGCACCGGCGGGCGTCCACCCGCCTTCGGCATCGCTCCTCGCGCCAGGGAGGGACAGTGCGCGCCGTACCCGCCGGCAGCTCGGACACGATCCTCGTCTGCATCCGGGGCAACTCCGGCTCGGGCAAGAGCAGCATCGCCCGGGAGCTGCGACGCCGGCACGGCCGGGGCTGCGCCCTCGTCGAACAGGACTACCTGCGTCGCATCGTCCTGCGCGAACGGGACAAGCCCGGCGGCGTGGCGCCCGCCCTGATCGAGCAGACCGTCCGGTTCGCCCTCGACCGCGGCTACCACGTGGTCCTGGAAGGCATCCTGTACACCGGCCGCTACCGCGACGTGCTGACCTCGCTGCGGGACGGTCACCGGGGGCGGTCGCTGTTCTGCTACCTCGACGTGTCGCTGGCCGAGACGCTGCGCCGGCATCTGACCCGCCCGCAGGCCGCTGACTTCACCGCCGCGCAGATGAGCGGCTGGTACGCCGCGCACGACGTCCTGGGCTGGCCCGGCGAACTCGTCCTCCCGGAGAGCGCCGGTCTGGACCAGGCCGTGGAGGCGATCGCGGCTGCCTCCGGACTGCCTCAGGACGGGTGCGACGACGACAGGCGCTAGCCGACGTCATTTGCCCTTCCGGTTACTGCAAGGGGCAGTCTGGGGTCATGTTGTCGATCAGCGAGTTCAGCCAGATGTGCCACCTGTCCCCGCAGGCGCTGCGCTTCTACCACGCCGAGGGGCTGCTCGTGCCCGCCGGGATCGACGACCGGACCGGCCACCGCTCGTACGCCTTCGACCAGGTGGAACGGGCCATGCTGATCACCTTGCTGCGGGACACCGGGATGAGCGTCAAGCTGGTCCGGCGCGCCCTCGACGAACCGGACCAGGCGGTCGCCCTGCTCGACCGGCACAGCGACGAGGTCAGCCGGCAACGGCAAGCTCAGGCCGACGCCATCGCTGCGGCCCGCGCCGTCTTCGAGGCGCAGCCCGAACCGCGGTTGCGGCACGTGCCGGCCACGACTGCGGTGGCGCGGCTCGTGCCCGGCACACCGCTGGGCCGGGACGCGCAGGAGTGGGACCGGGCCGAGGAGATCATCACGGCGGCGGCGGCCGACCTGGTCACCACCGTGCGGCAGGCCGGCGTCACCTGCCGGGGTGAGCCGTGGCGGACGCTGGCACTGGAGACGCCGGAGCAGGACCGGCGCGTACTCGACGGCACCGGGCCGTTCTGGACGGTCAAGGTCGCTGTGGATGGCACCCCGGAGACACTGCCGTCCCTGCCCGCCGGCCTGATCGTGCAGACGCCCGGCGCCCACGACGAGCTGTCCATCTTCATGCCGGGCCGCAACACGATGGCCA
The DNA here is from genome assembly GCF_007827635.1 of Micromonospora sp. CNZ296. Taxonomy (NCBI): domain Bacteria; kingdom Bacillati; phylum Actinomycetota; class Actinomycetes; order Micromonosporales; family Micromonosporaceae; genus Micromonospora; species Micromonospora sp. CNZ296. The sequence goes on along the minus strand of NZ_VISW01000005.1, from coordinate 337,860 downwards.
AGTACTGCACTGTGGTCCTGCGCCTGCTCGACGCCGCCCCTGTCGACGGCGACCGGTTCGTGAACCTGGCGCGTCTGCGTCAGGAGGTCCGCCCCGACGGCGTGCTGAGCAGCGCGCCCGTCGAACGCCGGCCGGGGTCACCCACGGAGGACCTTGAGCGCTGAACCCGCCCGCAGCCCGGATGTCAGAAGGTCGGCCAACCCTGACGAAATCGGTGCCGCAGTGCTTTCGACTGGTAATCGTCTTCGCCGATTGCCTCGCTCGCGTCGCGCATGATGATCACCGACGCGTCACTCCGCGGACGAGGGCGATCCCGACGCCCGAATGAGGCGAATATCGCTCGGTGTTCTGACGACACGAATCGGTTTTCCGTTGTCGCTGTTCGGTGCTCCGTGCTGGACCGATGACCTGCCCGAGCGGCTGGCGTGATGCCGCCCGCCGCCATTTCGGTGCGTCCATGAGTCTGATTGGTCCGGCACTGTCTCCCGATGGGCGAGTGCCGCATCGGCTGATTGTTCGATCAATGGCAACTACGCCGTGTCATATTCGAAGATGGTGATGCGTGAAATTAGTTCGCAATGGTGAAGTGGCCCGCGCGGCGTCAGTTGACTGCAGCAACCATCTATTGATCTGCGGTTTTGAAGATCGATCCGACCGCCTGACGCCATCACTCGTGGGTGCGGCAGTCGCCGAACGCTCCAATGTGGAGGACGCAATCGACTACCGAGCGTGTTGATCGATCGATGGGATGTCCAGTTCGCCGTGATCCGTCCTGACAGAACGTGTCCGACCTTGTGCGCTGAGGCAGGACGCCCTTAGAGTCCCGCTCGCACAACTGCAAAGCACACGGGGGAGGGTTTGTGGCACGTCGAGTGACGGCCACTGTCCGTTCGTGCCTGGCTGCGGGCGTCGCCGTACTGACGGCGGCCGCGTTGGCGGGCGTACCGGGAGAACCGGCGGAGTTTCTCGCCGCTGGACCGGACGGCGTGACAGGTGGCGTGGAGAGCCGGACCGATGAGGCGGTGTCCCTTCGGGCCGCCCGCGAGTCCGGCAAGCCGGTGCAGGTCAAGAGCCTCACGTCGGAGACCACCGAGGTCTTCGCCCTACCGGACGGTCAGTTCCGGGCCGAGCTTTCGGTCGGCGCGAGCCGGATCCGGCGCGGTGACCAGTGGGTTCCGGTCGATCTGACCCTGCGCAAGGGCGCGGACGGGCGGATTGCCGCCGTCGCCCACCCGTTCGATCTGGTCGTCTCCGGCGCGCAACCGAGCGGGACGCAGGAGCTGGCAGTCCTCGGCCACGGGGCCGACCGGCTCGCGGTCGGCTGGGCCGGTCGGCTGCCCGAGCCGAAGCTGGACGGCGGACGGGCCACCTATGTCGACACGCTGCCCGGGGTGGACCTGATCGTCGAAGCGACCCGCGCCGGGATGGAGGCGTTCTTCGTCGTCAAGGACCGCAGCGCCGTGAAGCAGGTCGCCCGACTCACGCTGCCGATCACCGGGCCGAACGCCGCCCGGGCGGTCCGCGACGCCGGCGGCAACACCGCCATCCAGGACACCGCCGGCCGGGTGGTTGCGCGCACTCCCGCACTGCGAATGTGGGACGCGCGGGTCGACGCGCTCGGCAATCCCGCCGCCGAGACGGCGGTTGCATCCACGATCGCCCCTGCCGCCGGGGCCCGTGGAACCGGCCGGCTCGACCTGACGCTGACCCCGGACATGCGCTGGCTGACCGACTCCGAGCGGGAGTATCCGATCGTCATCGACCCGACGATCAACCCGCTGTACACCACCTTCGACACGTTCATCCAGGCCGGCGACACGGTCAACCGGGGCGGCACCGACGACCTCCGACTCGGTCGGCTCGGTCCGACCGGGCCCGTCACCCGGTCCTTGCTGCGCTGGGACACCGCGGCCCTCGTCGGCAAGCAGATCACCTCTGCCACCGTCTCGTTCTGGAACTGGTGGTCGCCCCTGTGCGAGGGCCGGTCGTGGGAGCTCTGGACCGTGGGGGCCGTGGCCGACGACATGATCTGGGATACCCAGCCGGCATGGAACAACCAGGAGGCGACCACCCTGGCGACTGCCGGCTACGACGCCAGTTGCAACGACGCCTGGGTCGGGATCAGCGGTACCAAGTTCTTCCAGCGCGCGGCGAACGCCGGTGACACCCGCGCCGACATGGGCCTACGGGCCACCGACGAAACCGATTCGAAGTCCTTCAAGCAGTTCCGCTCCCGCAACGCGACCGCCAGTGCCGAGGTGCCCAAGGCCAGCGTCACCTACAACTCGTGGCCGACCGTGACGGCCCGGTCGACCGTCCCTGCCACCACGTGCGCGACCGGGTCGGGTCGTCCGCTCGTCAACACCCTCACGCCGCAGCTCAAAGCAACAGTCACCGATGGTGACGGCACCGCGATGACTGTCACCTTCGAGTGGTGGGCGATGAACGCCGACGGGCCGATCGGTGCGGCGAGCCTCAGCGGCGTCGCCTCCGGGGCCACCGCCGCCGCGACCGTGCCGGCCGGGGCCTTCGTCGACGGCGGCATCTACCGCTGGCGGGTGAAGGCCGCGGACGGGGTCAGCGGCAGCGACATCTGGTCGTCGTTCTGTGAGATGCAGGTGTACACCACGGCCACTCCGGTCACCGGTTGCACCGGCGGAACGGACAGCGACTTCAACGGCGACGGCGTCGCCGACATCGCGATCGCCGACCCGGAGGCCACTGTCAACGGCCAGATCCGTGCCGGCCGCATCAACGTCACGTACGGCGGCGGCACGACGGTGCACACCCTGCACGAGGGTGGGGCCAACATGCCCGGTGCAGCCGAGGCGGGTGACCGCTTCGGCACGTCGATCGCCGCGTACGACGCCAACAACGACGGGTGCACCGACCTGGCGGTCGGCGTGCCGAACCAGGCCGTCAGCGGCCAGGCCCAGGCCGGTGTCGTCTACGTACTGCTCGGATCACCCGCCGGCCTCGCGCAGGGCCCGCCCGCCGTCTCGTACCACCAGGACAGCGCCAACGTCCCCGACGCGGCCGAGGCGTACGACTGGTTCGGCTACGCCGTGGCCGGCAGCCGGACGGCCAGCGGTGAGCCGTACCTCGTCATCGGCGCGCCCGGTGAAGGGCTGGCCAACCCGGTCACCGGGATCGTGCATTACATGCGCGGCACCGTGAACGTGGCGATGTCCCAGGGCAGCGGCATCCCGGGCGCGGCCGAGATCGACGACCGAACGGGCTATGCGGTGGCCGCCTCCACCCACCACTGGGCGGTCAGTTCCCCGGGCGAGGCGATCGGCACCGAGGCCTTCGCCGGAGCGGTGAACGTCTTCAGCCACACGCTGAGCAACGGGCTGCCGACCCTCGCCGCCGGCCTGGAGCAGAACGTCGCCAACGTCTCGAACGACGCCGAGGCCAACGACAACTTCGGCAAGTCGATCTCGATCGCGCCGTACCGGCCCGTCGGTGCTCCCGCCGGCCAGGCCGACTCGCTGGTCGTTGTCGGTGTGCCGGGTGAGGACCTGGTCGTCGCGGCCACCAACACCCCGGCGCCGGACGCCGGGCTGGTGCACCGGTTCCACGTCACGGCCGCGAACACCTTCACCGAACTGCCCGCGATCACGTACGCCTCGGAGGACGGCGACTACCTCGGCGAGAAGGTCGTGGTGGTGAACACCGCGCCGGGCAGCGAGGGCACCAACGCGACGATGTTCGTCGCGATCGGCGTGCCGGGTGAGGACGCGGGCACGTCGGTGGCCGACTCCGGACGGGTACGTGTCTTCCCGGCGCTGGCCAATCCGATCGGCACCCCGACCACGCTGCACCGGGAATCGGGCGGTATGCCGGGGACGGCCGGCGCCCAGGAACTGGTCGGCACCTCGCTCTCGGCCACCTCGCAACGGCTCTATGTCGGCACTCCCTACGGTGCGGACGCCGTCTACGGGTTCACCTGGTCCGACCTGAGCGCGGGCAACACGGTTCCGAGCGTCACCTGGCAGCCGGGACAGGGCGGTCTCCCCACCGGGCACAGCGCGTTCGGGGCGGCGATCAGCTGATGAAGACCATCGACATGAGCAGTTATCCAGCGGGGGAGGACCAGAGGGTGGCCCGTCGTACGAGAAAACGGGGCCGGGTGTTCACGCTCGGCCTCACGCTCGGCCTCGCCGGCCTGATGTCCACTGCGGTGTTCGTCCAGCCGCCGGAGCCGGCGCCGCGCACCGCCGCGGCCTCGGAGGACCTCGTCCGGGACACCGAGGCCGAGGCGCTGGTGGCCGCGAGGGCACTCAACCAGCCGGTCGAGGTGCTGGCGCACCGCACGGAGTACCGCGACGTCTTCGCGCAGCCGGACGGCACGCTCATCGCCAACGGCCACACGCAGCCGGTGCGGGTCACCCAGGGGGACGCCTGGGTGCCCGCGGACTCGACCCTTGTGGTTCAGCCCGACGGCTCGTACGCCCCGGCGGCCGCGCTGCTCGGCATGCAGCTCTCCCAGGGCGGCACCGCACCGCTGATGGTGGTCACCCGGGACCAGAAGAGCATGACCCTGACCTGGCCGCACGGGCCGCTTCCCGCTCCCGTGATCGAGGAGAGCAAGGCGACCTACCCGAACGTGTTCCAGGATGTCGACCTGGTCACGAACGTCACCGTCGAGGGCTTCTCGCACGTACTGGTGGTCAAGACGCCGGAGGCGGCCGATCTGCCGGAGCTCCAGAATCTCCGGCTCGGGGTCGCCGCGGTGGGTCTGACCATCGAGGAGACGGCCGAGGGTGGCGTGGTCGCCCTGGACCCGGTCACCGACAACCCGGTCCTGGAGGCGGACGCGCCGACCATGTGGGACAGCGGAAGCCAGGAGGGGGGCGATGCGGCCGCGGCGCGGTCGCTGGACACCTCGTCGACCGACCCGGGTGCGGCCTCGGCCGAGGGACCGGGCGACACGTCGGAGGTGGCTCCGGTCGGCCTCGACTACTCGGACAACACCCTCACCCTCACCCCGGACCGGTCCATGCTGACCGATCCGGAGGCCTCGTTCCCGCTGTACATCGACCCGGTATGGCAGAGCAGCACCAACAGCGCCTGGGCGATGGTGGACAGCGGCTATCCCAACGAGGAGTACTGGAAGTTCGACGGCAAGCGGCACGAACGGATCGGCCTCTGCCCCAGTTCCTGCAACAACTCGAAGGTCAAGCGCCTGTTCTACCGGCTCGCCACGCCGTACTCGGGCAAGACGATCCTGGAGGCCACCTTCCGGGTCACCCTGCAGCACGTCTACAACTCGACCGCCCGGGCGGCGGCGCTCTACCTGATGCCGGCCGGGATCACCTCCTCCACCAACTGGAGCAACCAGCCCGGCGGCTCGGGCTGGTCCGGAGCGACGCACCTCGCCACCAGCTCACCGACCAAGACGCAGGCCACCTGTACCTCCACCAACCAGAACACGGAGTGGAACGCGAAGGCCGCGGTGCAGCAGGCGGTGACCAAGGGCTGGAGCAACGTGACACTCGGCCTGCGGTCGGTCAGTGAGAGCGACTCGACGCACACCAAGCGGTTCTGCGACAACGGCGTCCTCTCGGTCCGCTACAACCGGGCGCCGGTGATCGCCAACCTCAACGAACTCACCATGTCCCCCGGCGGGCAGTGTGTCTACGGCTCCGGCGCGCCCTACGTGGACGTGCCGCCGCGGCTGAACGCGGTGCTGCGGGACCCGGACCACTCCTCGGCCCACACCGAGCAGATCAAGGCCGAGTTCAAGGTGACCTGGACGCCGGCCGGCGGGACGCTGCAGACGCGCTCGTACACCACTCCGCTGAAGGCCAGCGGATCGGTCTTCTCGTACACGGTCCCGAGTGACATCGCGCAGAACGTCCCCATCTCCTGGGAGGTACGGGCCAGCGACAACACCAGCTGGGGTCCGTGGAGCAGTGAGGGCTCGCGCAACGTCTGTCAGTTCCTCTACGACAAGACCAGCCCCAGCGCGCCCGACGTCGACTCCGCGGTGTACCTGCCGCAGGACGCGGCCGACAACGGGACGGCGAGCGCGTCGAACTGCATCGAGAGCGACGAGTGGCTGGGTTCGATCGGTGTACCCGGCAACTTCGTCTTCGACTCCGCCGCCACGGACGTGGTGGAGTACCGGTACGGCTTCAACACCAACCCGGCGCCGGGCGTGAACGTGCTTCGGCCCACCACCGACGGCGGCCCGGTCACCCTGCCGAACTGGTACCCGGACAAGGAGGGCCCGCGGACGATCAACGTCCAGGCCGTCGACCGGGCCGGCCGGTCGAGCAGCATCGCCTCGTGCACGTTCCGGGTGGGCAAGCGACCGCCGACCGCCCAGTGGTCGCTCGGCGAGGTCGCGGGCGAGGACGGCGCCGGCGACGGGCTCGGTGACAACGACGCGACGGCCGGAAGCGGCGTCACGTTCGGGGTCGAGGGTCCGGGTGGGACGTCCGACACGGCCGCCCGGTTCGACGGGACGGCCGACGCCCACCTCACGACCAGCAAGCCGGTCCTGACCGACACATCGGCGAGCTTCGCCGTGACCGGCTGGTTCAAGATCGACGATGCCGGCCGCCGGCAGGTGGCGGTCAGCCAGGACGGCACCGGTGAGCCCGGGTTCGCGCTGGGGGTCGAGGGAGGAACCTGGTTCTTCCGGATGCCGGTCAACGACGTCAACTCACTGGGCCGCTGGCAGGTGGACGGTGCGGCGGCCACCACGGGTTGGACGTACGTGTCCGCCATCTTCGACGGTGCGAAGAAGGAGATGTCGCTCCAGGTCGGGAACAACGCCCCGCGCGTCGCCCAGCGCAGGTCGCTGACCAAGTCGCGCGGTCCGCTCCAGATCGGCCGTGTGCTCACCAAGAGCGGTTACGCCGACAACTGGGGAGGGGCGATGGCGGACGTCTCGGTCTTCGACCGGCTGATCATCGCCGACGAGGTCACCGGTCTGCAGAAGACCGCTCCGAGCCGTAAGGCGTACTGGCGGTTGAACGCGGAGACCAGCAAGGTCAGCCCCGAGGAGCGCGGTGGAGCGGGGCTCACCCTGGGCACCGGTGCGACCATCTTCAAGCACCCGGTCCTGTCCCTGCTCGGCGGTGGTCACCTCGCGCTGACCGGTAACGCGGACAGCTATGCCAGCACATCGACCAACGCGGACATGGCGGGCAGTTTCTCGATCAGCGCCCGGGTCAAGCTGACCAGCAACTGTGCCGGTACCCCGATGACCGTCTTCTCGCAGAAGGGCACCAACGGCAGCTCGGTCGTCGTGCGCTGCAACAACGCCGGGCAGTGGGAGCTGGCGATGGCGAGCACCGACACGGTGGCGCCGGAGTGGACCACGAAGGCCACCGACGAGGCGCCGAAGCTGGTCGGCAAGGGTGACCATCTGACCCTCGTCTACAACGGCTACGCCCGCGAAGTGACCCTGTACGTCAACGGGTCATTCACCGAGGCGATCCAGCTGGTGTCGCCGTTCGTCGCCACCGGCGGGGTGCAACTGGGTCGCGCCTGGCTCGACGGCGCCTTCAAGGAGCACCTGTCCGGCGCCGTCGACGACGTCCGGGTCTACGACGGTGTCGCCGACAAGGTCCTGATCGAGAAGCTCAACGTCCAGGTCCGCGAACAACTCTCGCTCTGACGTGACAGGCGGTGGGTCCGCCCGCTCCCGGGCGGGCCCACCGGCACGCGAGACCTTTCCCGTTCTTCTCCCGTAACCCCTGGAGGGGTGATGTTCTCCCGACTCCTGGTCCGGTCCGGCGGGTTCGTCCGCCACACCGTACGACCGGTTTCCTGGGCGATGGCCGGTGTCATGGCCGCCGGCTTCATCCAGATCGCGACCCCACCCGCCTCGGCCGAGGCGAAGCCGAACCGTCCGTCGACCTCGGACGCGTCCAAGGTCCTGCCCAAGCGCGACCCGCTGCCGGCCAAGCCGAAGACGGCCAACCCGGCGGTGGCTGCCGCCTCCACCGCCCCGGCGAAGGTCACCTGGCCCGCCGCCGGCGCCGCGGACATCACCGTGCCGGCGCCCGCGTCGGCCCGCTCCACCGCCGGCTCTTCGAAGGCCCCGGCGGCCACCGCCAAGATCGGTGGCCTGCCGGTCGCGGTGTCGGCCGCACCCGCCGCGGCGGCCGCCGCGCCGGACTCGGCCCGTCCGGCGGCCTCCGCTCCCGGCAAGGTACGCATCGAGGTGCTCGACCGGAAGGCCTCGGAGAACGCCAAGGTCGACGGCCCGATCGTCCGGCTCGACCGGGCCGACGGTCAGGCCGCCGCCGGGAACGTCCGCCTCGACCTCGGCTACGGCGGGGTCGCCGGTGCGTTCGGTGGCGATTTCGGCGCCCGGCTGCGGCTGGTCCGCCTGCCGGAGTGCGCGCTGACCACGCCGGAGAAGGCCCAGTGTGCCCCGGTTCCGCTGCCGACGACGAACGACAGCGCCGCCGAGACGCTCTCCGCCGAGGCGGGCACCGGTGCGCTCTTCGCCATGACCGCCACCGACTCCTCCTCGCAGGGTGACTACGGCGCCACGAAGCTGTCCCCGTCGTCCAAGTGGTCGGTGGCCCCTTCCACGGGTGGCTTCTCCTGGAGCTACCCGCTGCGGAGCCCGCCGGTGCCGGGTGGTGGTGCGCCGCCGATCGCGCTTGCCTACTCGTCGCAGTCGGTCGACGGCCGGACCGCGACGACCAACAACCAGGGTTCGTGGATCGGTGAGGGCTTCAACTACGAGCCCGGGCACATCGAGCGCCGGTACAAGCCCTGCTCGGACGACGGGCACGACCAGTACGCCGACCAGTGCTGGGCGTACGACAACGCGACCATCCTGCTCAACGGCAAGTCGACGGAACTGGTCAAGACCGGTGACACCTGGCGGTTCGGGACCGACGACGGCTCGAAGGTCGAGCGGCTCACCGGCGCGGTGAACGGTGACAACGACGGCGAGTACTGGCGGGTCACCACCACCGACGGCACCCAGTACCACTTCGGCCTCAACCGGCTCCCCGGCTGGACCTCCGGCAAGGAGGAGACCGGCTCGACCTGGACCGTGCCGATCTACGGCGACGACTCGGGCGAGCCCTGCTACAACGCGACGTTCACGTCGGCCTACTGCGACCAGGCGTGGCGCTGGAGCCTCGACTACGTCAAGGACCGCTACGGCAACGTCACCTCGTACTTCTACGAGAAGGAGATCAACTACTACGCCCGGGGCAAGAAGACCGACGTCAACGGTGTCCCGTACGTCCGGGGCGGCTGGCTCAAGCGGGTCGACTACGGCCAGCGGCACGAGGCCGTCTACACGACCAACGCCCCCGCCCGGGTGCGCTTCGAGACCAAGGAACGGTGCCTGCCGTCCGGCAACGTCGACTGTGACCCGCAGGATCTGAACACCACCACCGCGCCCTACTGGCCGGACGTGCCGTTCGACCGGAACTGCGCCAAGGACACCAAGTGCAAGCTCGACCAGATCACCCCGACGTTCTGGACCCGAGCCCGGTTGACCGGCATCACCACCGAGATCCGTGAGGGCACCGGCTGGACGCCGGTGGACAACTGGAAGCTCGACCACCTGCTCACCGACAACGGTGACGGCTCGCGGACCCTCTGGCTCCACAAGATCACCCACACCGGTCTCTACGGGCCGGGCGCCGACATCGCCATGCCGTCGGTCGAACTGGGCGGCCTGCAGCTGCCCAACCGGATCGACCGCGACGGCGACAACATCGCCCCGCTGGTCCGCTTCCGGCTGGCGACCGTGTGGACCGACGCCGGCGGTCAGATCGACGTCAACTACGCCACCCCGGACTGCACCAAGAGCACGCTGCCCACGCCGGGCAACAGCACCAGGCGTTGCTATCCGGTGAAGTGGAACCCGCTCGGCAGCGGCGACCCGATCACCGACTGGTTCCACAAGTACGTGGTCGAGCAGGTCGTCGAGACCGACCGCACCGGCGGGGCGCCGGACATGGTGACCCGCTACCAGTACCTGGACGGTGCGGCCTGGCGGCACGCCGACCCGGACGGCATCTCCGACCCGAAGGACCTGACCTGGAGCGACTGGCGCGGTTACGGCCGCGTGATCGTCACGGCCGGCGACGGTCAGGTCCAGACGACCAAGACGGAGTACCGCTACCTGCGCGGCATGCACGGCGACAAGGATCCGGACGGCGGCACGCGTACCGTCAGCGTCGCCGACTCCACCGGCGGGAGCCACACCGACCACAACGAGTTCTCCGGCCACCAGTTGGAGAGCATCGTCTACGACGGCGCCGACGCGGTCAGCAAGAGCATCGCCGTCCCGTGGCGGCACAACACCGCGACGGAGACCCACAGCTGGGGCAGCAAGAAGGCCTGGTTCATCAACACCACCACCGCCCGGAGCCTGGTTGCCCTGGCCGCCGGCGGCTGGCGGGAGACGAAGCAGACCTCGACCTTCGAGACCAGCTTCGGCCGGGTGACCGAGACCGAGAACGAGGGTGACGTGGCGGTCACCGGCGACGAGGCCTGCAGCCGGACCACGTACGCCGACAACGCGACCGCCCACCTGTACAGCCTGGTGTCGCGGGTCGAGTCGGTGTCGGTGGCGTGCTCGGCCACCCCCGACCGCAGCAAGCAGGTCATCTCCGACACCCGGACGCTCTACGACGGCAAGGCGTTCGGCGTCGCGCCGACGCTGGGCAACCCGACCCGGACCGAGCGGCTGAAGAGCCACAACGGCACGACGGCCACCTACATCCGCGCCTCGGAGGGCACGTTCGACGCGTACGGCCGGCCCTTGACCGCCGTCGACGCGCTGGGCCGGGTCACCAAGACCGTGTACACGGACACCAACGGCCTGACCACCAAGGTCAAGGAGACCAACCCGCTGCAGTTCGTCACCACCACCGACTACGCCCCGGCGTGGGGTGTGCCGGTCGGCCAGGTGGACCAGAACGGCCTCAAGAGCGTCCTGGAGTACGACGCCCTGGGCCGGCTGGCGAAGGTCTGGATGCCGGACCGGACGGGCGCCAGCGGGCTGGAGCCGAGCATCCGCTACAGCTACCTGGTCCGCACCGACAAGCCGGTCGCCATCAAGACCGAGCGGCGGCAGAACGACGGCTCCTACAGCGTCGAGTACAAGCTGCACGACGGTCTGCTCCGGCCCCGCCAGGTGCAGTCGGAGGGCCCCGACGGCACCCGTACGGTCGCCGACACCTTCTACACCGGCACCGGCCAGCTGGCGAAGACGTACGCGACGTACACGGTCGCGGGCACGCCCACCGACGTGATCTACCCGGCCGTCAACGGTGACGTCAACGGCCAGACGCTGTACGTCTACGACGGCGCGGACCGGGTCACGGCGGAGATCTTCGCGGTCGCGGGCAACGAGAAGTGGCGCACCACGACCACCTACGGCGGCGACCGGGTTTCGGTCGACCCGCCGGCCGGCGGCACCCCGACGACCTCGATCACGAACGCCCTGGGCAAGACCACCGAACTGCGGCAGTACAAGGGCAGCGGTCCGACGGGCGACTTCGACAAGACCGAGTACACCTACACGCACGCCGGCCAGCTGAAGACGGTCAAGGACCCGGCCGGCAACGTCTGGTCCCACGAGTACGACCAGTTGGGCCGCAAGACGAAGTCGATTGACCCGGACGCCGGCACGTCGACGTCCGGCTACGACGACCTGGACCGGCTCACCAGCACCACGAACGCCCTCAACCAGACGATCAGCACGAAGTACGACGAGATCGGCCGCAAGATCGCCGTCTACAAGGGGGCCGCCGACACTGGCGAGCTGCTGAGCAGCTGGACGTACGACCTGGAGATGCTGGGTGAGCTCTCGTCGACGAGCCGCTGGATCGAGGGACACGAGTACGCCACGTACTTCTCGATCTACGACGAGTTCTACCGGCCGCACGCCACCTACTACTCCGTGCCCGAGCACGCCGGTGCCGAACTGGCCGGCTTCTACACCTTCGGCACGGAGTTCAACCGGGACGGCACCGTCCAGTCGCTGAGCATGTCGGAGGGCGGTGGGCTGCCGTTCGAGACTGTCGCCTACACCTACGACAGTCTTGAGCGCCTGACCGCGGCGACCGGTGACGCCCCCTACCTGACCGACGTCGAGTACGCCGGCACCGGCGAGGTACTGCAGACCGAGGCTCGGGTGGGCACCCGGAAGGTCTGGTCGACCTACGAGTACGAGCAGGGCTCCAAGCGGCTCACCCGGCAACGGCTGGACCGCGAGTCGGCCCCGGTCGTGGACATCGACGCCCGCTACACGTACGACCAGTCCGGCAACATCCTGCGGATCGCCAACAACCCGTCCGGGACGCAGGACACGCAGTGCTTCACGTACGACTACCTGCGCCGCATGGAGCGGGCCTGGACGTCGGCGAGCACCGCGACCGACCCGTGCGCCGGCGGGCCCTCGGTCACCGGGGTGGGCAGCGTGGCCCCTTACCACCACGCCTACACCTTCGACGTCACGGGCAACCGCAAGACCGAGGTCCAGTACGGGACCAACGGCACTCCGCTGATCGAGCGCAGCTACACCTATCCGGCCGCCGGCCAGGCGCAGCCGCACACGCTGAGCCAGATGACGGAGAAGACTCCGCAGGGCGACCGGCTGTACTCGTACGAGTACGACGCGGCCGGCAACACGAAGAAGCGGACGAGGACCGGCGAGGACCAGACCCTGGCCTGGGACGCCGAGGGCAACCTCGAGTCGGTCACCGAAGCCGGCAAGAAGACCAGCTTCCTCTATGACGTCGACGGCTCCCGGATGCTCCGCAAGGAGCCGGCCTCCACCACGCTCTACCTGCCGGGCATGGAGATCCGGCTGAACCACCAGACCCGGTCCACCGACGCCACCCGGTACTACGCGCTTCCGGGCGGGGCGAGCCTGGTCCGCAAGGTGGACGGCCTCCGGTACGTCGCGAACGACCACCACGGCACCGGCCAGGCAGTCGTGGACCAGAGCGGCGCTGTCACGCACCGGCGGATGACCCCGTACGGCGAGAACCGGGGAGCGTCGCCAGGTCAGTGGCCGACGGAGAAGGGCTTCGTCAACGGGAACATCGATTCCACGACAGGCCTGGTGAACATCGGCGCGCGGGAGTACGACACGATCACCGGCCGGTTCATCTCGGTCGACCCGATCATCGACGTCAACGACCCGCAGCAGATGAACGGGTACGCGTACGCCAACAACAACCCGATCTCGTTCTCCGACCCGGACGGCCTCAAGGCCTGTTCCGACGACGCCTGCGGGCCGGGCGCCGACTACGAGGACATGTACGGCACCTACCACAAGGTCAAGGGCCACAACGACGGTTGCGGTGGTTGCTCGGGCGCGTACGACCCGGACGAGCCCACGATCAACGTCCACAACAACCCGCGGGCATCAGCGGAGGAGCGGGCCGCGGCCGCGCGGGCGGCGGCGGAGAAGGAGAGGCAGCGGCGGATCGCCGCGGCCAAGGCGAAGATGCTCAACGCCGCCAAGGCCCTGGCGAAGATCCTGATGGACGAGTTGGGCATCACCGATGCCCTGGACTGCTTCCTCAAGGGCGACATGGGCGGCTGCCTGGCCACGGCAGTCAACGTCGCGGGCGCGGCGATCGGCGGTGCGCTGGGCAAGCTGGCCGTCAGATACGGCGCTCCATGGAAGTGGAAGAAACTCGCCAACCTGACCAGCCGCGTCAAGGGCCTGCTCGGCGATCTGGTCGGCAGCGCCAAGGCATTCATCAAGTGCAAGAACAGCTTCGTGCCCGGCACGTTGGTGGTGATGGCCGACGGATCGCGCAAGCCGATCGAGGACGTCAAGACCGGCGACATGGTGTTGGTGACCGATCCGGTGACCGGCAAGACGACGATCAAGCCGGTGGTGGCGACCATCATCGGTCAGGGCAGCAAGAACCTGGTCGAAGTCACCATCGACCCCGACCGTGACAGCGGCGACGCCACTGAGCGCGTGGTCGCCACCGACAATCACCCGTTCTGGGTGCCTGCTCTGGGCAAGTGGGTCGTCGCCGCCGATCTGCGGGCTGGCCAGTGGCTGAGCACCTCGGCCGGCACTCACGTGCAGATCAGCGCGATCCGGCAGTGGACGGAGCCTGCACAGGTCCACAATCTCACGATCGACGACATCCACACGTACTATGTGGTCGCCGGCAATACTCCGGTCCTCGTGCACAACGAGGGTGGCGTGCCGGTGCCGCCCTTCGTGGATGGGCAAGACTTCGAGTGGAGCATCGAAACGCCGAAGGGGAATGTAGGAATGCTCGCAGAAACAAGTGTGAGCGGACGGCGCGTTACGCTCTCCAATGTGGTGGTCTACGGTGACAGTCCGGAGCTAACCCGCGGATCCTTGGGCACGTCAACTGTGTTGAAAGCTTTGCGCGGGAAAATTGCACCTGCGGCGGCTGCGCAGGGATTTGATCAGTTGACTATCTCAGGGATTCGGCTTACCGGGCCGGTTGGGCATCGCCCTGACTTCACCCTGGACCTGCAGAAGTATGCCGGTCGTGATGTGTGCTGATGCAACCACAAGAGCGATATGAGGCTGCATTGCAGGGCGCACGTCATCTGATTGACGGCGGCGAAAGCATGGAGTCCGCGCTGCGGTACATGAGGAGCGCGGGGTTGTCACAGATTGAGTGTGTAAAGGCGGTGAAGTCGCTGACAGGCGGGAACCTTGGCCAGGCCAAGGAAATCGTACACTTCAGCGAAACGTGGTCTGACACGAGAGCGTGTCAAGAGCGGCTTCATGATAATCTGAGGGATGGGCTGAGTGCCGAATAATAACGGCGAAGCGACAAGAAGAATGACCGCAAGATATTTGTGATGCTCTTCTGATGGTGCCGCTGCGGGAGCGACTCGCTCTCGCAGCGGCATCATCACGTCGCGCGTGGGCGGGCATGACGGTGCTCGCGCCTCCCAGAGAGAGCGGAGGCAGGTCAGCGACCCGGTCGATCAGGGCAGCCGTGCCGTCCAGGGCCGCGAAGGCAGCCGGCGGATCCTTTCCATGGCGGCGGCCAGATCGTTCGCTGCCGTCGCAAGCGGGGTTGTCGCTTCCTGTGCGTAGCGCCGCGCGGTGGCGACGTCGATTTCAGCTGCCGATCAATCTCAATCCATGTTGATGCTTCGTTCGGCATGGTGCGGCCATGGAGAATGGGCTGATCGCAGTGTGGGATAGCGAAAGGGGCTCGGCCGTGCCGGAGGGTCCAAGCGTGTTGGATGTCCTGCCTGGGATCGGCCTTGATCGTGCCCGGTTCGGGGAGAGCCGTTCCAGTCACCGTGAGCGGCTCGGAAGCTACGAGGCTTTCGAGCGAGTGCCGGGCGCGGGGGTGACCGACATCTATGAAGATGGAATGGTCATGCTGTCCTACGACGAGCTGGACCGCCTCGCCTTCATAGAGATCGGAGGCGAAACAGCCGTGTCACTTGGTGGAACTCAATTAACGGGAAGGCCTCTCGTGGCCGTGCTTGAGGAGCTGACTCAGGGCGGTCTCACGGTTGATTTCGACGGCGACTCGTCGTACGCAATCTCGTCAACCGGAGTTGAACTCTTCACCAGCTCTCCGGATGACGTTGATGAACCGGCTGGGGGAGTTTCGATAGCGCGAACCGGGTGAGAACGAAGTGCGGAGTTGCGCGCACCGGTTGCTGTCAGCTGCTGAGCAGGGTGCAGATGCGATGCCCACGCCGATCCACCACAGCAACGGGCCGATGACCGTCATCAGGGGTCAGGAGAATCCACTGACCACCCCGGCCATCGGCGTAGCGTAGGTCGAGAACCTCTGCCGGTCGTGAACGTATCCGGGGGTCTAGCCACGACGGTCAGCGAGCCGGCCCGTCGCCGGACTCGGCGAGCTGCTTGAGGTTCAGCAACTGCCGGCGGGCCATCACCAGGTCGCCGAGGCAGCCACCGAGGGCGATCACCGGGTTCGTCCGCATCACCACCTTGAGCAGCAGGCGGGTGGTGTTCCCGGCGTCGGGCACCAGGACGTACGACAGAACCGCGCCCATGATCTCGCCGGTGAGGTGGTGTCCCGGCTCGACCGCGAGGATCCGGCCCCGCCGCCGCCCGCCGGCAGTGGTGAACGCCTCGCCCATCACCGGCTCGGTAAGGTCCACCAACCGTTGCGGTGAACGGCGGCCGAGATTGTCGATCCAGTCGTACGAGTACGGCGCGAGCCGGATCTGGGCGACCCACCGCCACACGGCGGAAGGTGGCGCGTCCACGCTCACCCCGCGCCACGCCCGCAGGTTGGGCGCGGGAACGAAGTCGTCGCACGGGTACCGGCGACGTGTCTCGTCGTCGGAGACACCCCACCGGTCACCGAGCATCGGCCCGGCCCAGCACCAGCGTGGTCCGCAGGTCGAGCACGACGGTGCCGCCGAAGTCGTCGACCAGCCGGTCCAGCGCGGCGATCCCGCGTCGCTGCTGCTCCGGGGTGCGGGAGAGGTACGGCCCGAACGTGCGCATCAGCGCCAGGTACCGCTCCTTGTCCAGCGGCAGCTCCCGCCGGAACACCTCGCGGCGTACGTCGTCGAACTGCCCGCTGTCGAGGACGTCCCGGTGGAACCAGTCGACGGGCCGCTCCCGGACGGTGGGGTCGACGGATCGCAGCGCGGCCCGGACGGCGGCCTGCTGAGCGGCGTCGGCGTAGTCGTAGCGGTGCCCGAAGACGGCGAGGGTGCCGCCGGGCGCCAGGGCGCGGCGGGCAAGGGCGTTGCGGGTGGCCGGGTCCAGCCAGTGCCAGACCATCGCGCAGGCGAGCACGTCCACCCCACCGGCGGGCGGCGACCACCGCTCGAACGTCGTTGCCTCGATGCGCGCTTCCGGGAACCGCTCGGCCAGCCGGGCCGCCATTCGCTCGTCGGGCTCCACGCAGGTCAGGGGCGCACTGAGGCGGGCCAGCACCTCGGTGCCCTTCCCGGTGCCCGCGCCGACCTCGACCACCGACGCCGGTGCGCCGCCGTGGTAGGCGAGTATCGACTCGGCGATCTCCGGCGGATATCCCGGCCGGGCGCGCTCGTACAGGTCGGCGACCGTGCCGAAGACATTCATCACCAGCAGGATACGGCTCCGACCGGTCTCCGACAGACCGCGCGGAAACCGGCCCACCCGCTTCTACAGTCCGCACCATGAGGTGGACCCTGCGGCTGGTTGCGGCGCTCGGCGTACTCGCGACAGCTCTGGCGACCGGGTCGGCGAGCGGCGCCGCGGCGCCCGCCGACGGCGGCCTCGGCCTGACCCTGCGGCCCGACCAGGCCGACTACCAGGCCGGGGACCAGGTCCGCCTCGACCTCACCGTCACGAACACGAGCGGGTCGGCGTGCGCGCTCGCCACCGGGCCCGTCGGCACCGTGCAGGTCACGGGGGTACGCCGGGACGGGCGCGACGTCGAGCCGACGCTGGCCCGCAGCTTCTTCGAGGACGGGATCGGCGCCGTCGCCACCGCCGGGCTCACCACTGTGGAGCCGGGCGCGACCGCCGTCGTCACGCTGACCGGGGTACGGCTGCGCGACGGCGACGTCGTGCTCCGCTCGGTGGCCGCCACCCCGGACGGCGGTGGGCTGGACACGCTCTGGCCGGTCGGCGCACCCGGCCGGTACGAGGTGACCGCCGGCTACGTGACGCTGCCGGTCACAGGCGCGACGAACCCGTGCGCGGGCGCGACTGCGCTGCGGACCGCCACGTTCACCGTGTCCGACGACGGCGGGACCGGACGGCGCTGGCTCTGGCTCGTCGGCGGGGGAGCACTAGCGCTGCTCGTCGTCGCGCTGGTCGTGCTGCTGCTGGTACGCCGACGACGCCGGCCGACAGCCGCCGCCGTGGCCCTGGTGCTGCTGGTGGCCGTCGGCGCGTACGTCGGCGGTGGTGCCCGGCCGGCGCGGGCCGACTACGGCGTCGACCCGACCGCCGGGGTGCCGGTCAGCGGCGTCGACTTCCAGGCTGCTGTCGACGGCTGCCTGGCCGGGTTCGCGCTACCCGGCGGCGACCCGTCCGGCCTGCTGCCGCGGCTGCGCGACAAGAAGAGTCCCCGCGTGCGGATCATCCCGACCACGGGTGGCTCCGGCGCGTTCGAGACGCCGGACAGCGCCGACGGCAAGGGCTCCTCGACAGTCACGTGGAACCCGACCTCCACCGACCCGTACGGCGACGGGGTGGCCCGCGACCCCTGCGCCGCGCTCTACCACGAGCTGAACCACGCCGACGACATCTCCCGGAACGCGGTGCCGCAGGGCGAGTGCGGCGGCACCGGCATCCGTACCGCCGAGGTGAAGGCGACGCTCGCGGAGAACCGCTACCGGGCGGCGAAAGGGCTGCCGCCGCGCACCGAGTACGACGGGAAGCCGCTGCCGAAGAACCTCGACGAGTGCAAGAAACCGGCCAAGAAGACGCCGCCGCCGAAGGGCCCGGTGAAGCTCTGCGAGGACGGCGCTGACTGCGGCGGCAGCAACGGCGACCCGCACCTGGTCACGTTCGACCGGGTCGCCTACGACTTCCAGGCCGTCGGCGAGTTCACGCTGGTCGTGTCCACCGGCGGCGACCCGCTGGAGGTGCAGGTCCGGCAGGCCCCGATGGCCGGCACGCGTACCGCCTCGGTCAACTCGGCTGTCGCGTTCCGGATCGGCGCGCACCGCGTAGCGCTCACCCTCACCGACGGCGGCACCCGGGTGCACGTCGACGGCGCGTCACCGGCCGCGCTGCCGGACCGCACCGACCTGGCCGGCGGCGGCATTCTCACCCGCCGCCCGTCGGACACCGGCCCCACCGACGGGTACGACGTGACGTGGCCGGACGGGTCCGCGGCGGCGGTGGACCAGATCGGCCGGTACGGCTACCGCGTGCTGGTCCGGCTCGCCGAAACCAGGGCCGGGAAGGTACGCGGACTGCTCGGCGACTTCGACGGCGACCCGGCCGACGACATCGCGCCCGCCTCCGGGGCGGCGCTGGCCCAGCCGGTGCCGTTCGCGAAGCTCTATCCCGCGTACGCGGACAGCTGGCGGATCACCCCGGACCGCTCGCTGCTCCACTACGACGACGGGCAGGACACCGGCACCTTCACCGACCGCGCGTTCCCGGAACGGGAGGTCACCGTCGGCGACCTCGACCCGGCCCGGCGCGCCGCGGCCGAACAGGTCTGCCGCTGGGCCGGCGTGACCGCGCCCGCCCAGCTCGCCGAATGCGTCTTCGACGTCGCGGTCAGCGGCCGACCCGAGTTCGCCGTGGCCGGCGCGAGCACCGAACGGGTCGCCCCGCCGGCCGCCACCCCGATCACCGCCGTACCCGTCGCCACCGCCACGCTCACCCCCGGCGGGGAGCCGCTGACGTTCGCCGCCCGCGCCGGGGACGCCGTCTTCGTCGACGCCACCGCGCCGGGAATCGGCGACCGCTGCTCGCCGTACGTGCTCACCGAGCCGGGCGGACGGGAGATCGCCAGCGGATGCAACATCAAGGGCGCCGGGTACGTCGACCGCGTCGACCTCACCGCCACCGGCACGTACGCGCTGCGGGTCACCGCCGCACCCGGCGACACCGGCCGCGCCGCCGTGCGGGTGTACGCGGCCCGGGACAGCGACGGCACGGTGCAGCCGAACGGCCCGGCGGTCACCGCCACCGTCGCGCAACCCGGCGCGCGGGCGCGTTACCGGTTCACCGGGCGCGCGGGGGAGCGCGTCTACGTGGAGGTGCCCGCGAGCAGCCTCACCGACCAGTGCTCGCCGTTGGAGCTGCGGGACGCCGAGGGACGGCTGCTGCGCAGCGGTTGCGTGATCAACGGCGCCGGCGAGATCGACGGCACGCTGCTGCCCGCCGACGGGACGTACACCGTGGTGGTCGACCCGACCGAACGCGGCACCGGCACGACCATGCTGCGGCTGGTCACCAGCCGGGACCGGGAGGCGACGATCTCGGTCGGCGGACCGCCTGTCGTCGCCGTCGTGGACCGGCCCGGCGCGATCACCGGCTACCGGTTCACCGTCGCGGCCGGCGCGTCCGTGACGGTGAGCGCGACCGCCTCTGACCTGCCGGACCAGTGCGGCGTGCTGGCCCTGCGCGCGCCCGACGGCAGCACCGTCGGCACGGGCTGCGTGATCAACGGGGCCGGTGAAATCGGGCCAACCGTGTTGCCGGCCTCCGGGGCGTACACCCTGGTGGTGGACCCGTCCGGGGCCGCGACAGGGCAGGTCACGCTGGCGCTGCGGTGAGGCCGACCCTGCGTTTCCGGGGTGGTGTGCGGGCGTGCTAACGTCTCGTCCCGTTGTCAGCGAGCGCCGCTAGCTCAACTGGCAGAGCAGCGGACTCTTAATCCGCGGGTTCGGGGTTCGAGTCCCTGGCGGCGCACCAACGATCAAGGTCTTGACCTGGTGGTTCTCACCGGGTCGGGGCCTTTTTCGCGTACGCGGGCGGTGGGTGGTCGCTCGGTGGGTGCTCGGGAGCCGTTGGACCGGGCCGGCGTTGCTGGGACATGTCGTTGTTCCGTGGACGCCTGGGCTCATCGTCATTTTCTGAGGTGGCCAGCCCGCATTGGGTCCTCGGGGTCGTTGGCGCATCCGCCCGCCCGGGCGTCGACGCGCTTCCTTCGAGCATCCACGCGGGGCCGATCATTGGCGATTACGCTGGCGGTGTGGGGGGACAGCCGCGGGTTCGTGTGCAGGGGGATCTCTATCACCCGGTGGTGCCGCCCGGTGCCGTGTATGTGGGGCGGCAGGGGTTCGGGTTGCGGCGTTCTCCGTGGGCCAATCCGTTCAGCCTGCGAAAGCATGATCGGGCGGAGGCGTTACGCCTCTATCGGCAGTGGCTTGTGGGGCAGCCGGCCCTCGTGGACCGGGCGCGTCGAGAGCTCACGGGGAAGCAGTTGGCGTGCTGGTGCCGCGTCGAGGATGCGTGCCATGCCGACGTGCTGGCCGACGTCATTAGTTGACGTGCAGCCGGTACCGGGCGGTGGGCCGTCTCGGTGCGTAGACGCCGCCGATGCTGAAGGACTGCGGTCTTGCCGCTTGGTTGCCTACGTAGAAGGCGACGTCGCGGTCGGCGGCGCAGAGCCGGGTGAGAAACCTGTTCTTCAGCTGCTCCTCGGCCTCTGGGTCGGTGAGCTTGCTCAGGCGACGTTGTAGGGCGACGAACTCCCAATCCCAGAGTGTCTGCTGGTGACCGCGGCACTGGCGGTCCGCGCAGCGGTAGCGGTAGGCGCCGGTGAAGCGCGGTGCTTGAAGCGGGCTGCGCTTGGCCGGTTCCAGTAGGTCGAACTGGTTGAGGTAGCCAGCGATCTTCCTGCGATCCTCCGCCGACCAGCCGGGGTGTCGCTTGACCTGAAGCGCCGAGATGTCGGCCACGCGAATGAGCGCGATCGATCGTGCGCTCGGGTCGTCGCGGGCCTGTTTGTTGAGCCGGCACATGGAGTCTTCGACGAGTGGATCGAGGAGGTTCCGGCGCGACTGCCGATTGGCGATATGCCGCTCGGTGGTGATGGTGTCCACGATCGGCTTCCAGCTCTCGCGCCGCTGGTCTTGCCTGGCTGGGAGCGCCTCGACGTGGATGATGTCGTACTTGTGGAACTTGCCGTCGTCGTCGAGGTGCCGGTAGTGGATTGGGTAGAGGCGAATCCAGCCCGTCCAGGGTGGGTCCATGCCCAGTGCCCCGACGCAGACCGTCTCGCCGTACCGCGCGGAGGGGTTGGGTGCCGCCTTCACTGTGATCAGGAGGCGGAGTTTCGCTGGTCGTGCCAGGACTGGTTTCAGTCTTGGCTCTTCGTCGGTGCTGGGTCCCCACAATGGAAGCTGTTCCAACGGAACCACCCACATCGCTAAATGCAGCTGTACAGACACATTCAGTTACATGGACAGTCTCACATTTGGGGGAGCTGGCGCTAGCCGGCCGGGCGAGCAGGTATGGCAGGTCCCGGGTGAAACTGGCAGGCGTCGCCTCGTCGAGCTTGGAACCTGACCGCCCACGTCACGATGCCCCCGACCGCCGCCAACCTTCTGATGCTTAGGAGGCCAGCGGCCTGGTGCTGGAGTCAGCGGCGTCGTGTGCCCTGCTACCCCTACGCTGGCGGCATGAGGGAACCCAGCGCGGACCGGACTGGTAGGTGCTGATGAGCCGGCATGCGGCGGCACCTGCCGAGGCGATCCCCGACGCGATTCGGGCGGACGTGGAGACGCTCTGGCGCTACCACGACATGGGTCACGAGTTGCATCCGTGCGACGTGGGGATCGGATTGGGCAGTCATGACCTCGGGGTGGCTGTCATCGCGACGCGCTTGTTTCACGAGGGCCTGTTCCCCAGGATCGTGTTCACCGGCGCGAACGCCCCGACGACCGTCGAGCGTTTTCCGCGTGGAGAAGCAGTGCACTACCGCGAGTACGCCATTGAGCAGGGTGTACCCGGGGAAGCGATTCTCGTAGAGCCGCGTGCCACGAACACCGCTCAGAACCTGGAGTACTCGCGTCAGCTCCTGACCGAGCACCAGATACCGGTGAAGTCGGTGCTGATCATGTCGCGGCCCTACCAACAGCGTCGGGCCTACGCCACCTGCAGGCTTATGTGGCCGGAGGTTGATGTGGTGTGCGCGTCGAATCCACTCGAACTGGACGACTACGTGAGTAGCATCGGCGACCCGCGGCGGGTGGTGGACATGCTGGTCGGCGACACACAGCGGATCGAGGTGTACGCCGAGCGCGGGTTCGCGATCCCGCAGGAGATGCCGGACGAGGTACGGGAGGCCTTCCAGCGCCTGGTGGCCGCTGGCTACACGAGCCGACTGATCTGAGCCCAGCTACCAGCGCGGCCCTCCCGACCGAACGCCCATCCGGTCGCTGAGTTCGACGGCCAGTCGAGGTGGTCGGGGGCGGGTGAGGATGTCCCGGACGAGGTCGCGGGAGAGCCGGTGGTAGCGCACCTGGTCGGGGCCGATGACCTCGGCGTCCAGAAGCGCCGCGAGCGCGTCGTCGATGCGGTTCCACCGGGCAAGGGCTCGGGCGGTCTCGATGGCGTGCCGAACCTGCCGCTCGACGGGCACGGTGCTGGTGTCGAGTGGGGCGCCGATGGCGATGGCGCGTTGCACGTCGCCGAGTTCCATTGCCACGGTCGTCTTGTGGATCGACACGTTGGTCGGGCCGAATGCGGTCCACACGTGGTTGCCATCGGCACCGAGTCGCCGTGCGGCGGCATCGGCTTCGGCGATGTGGGTGTCGGCGGAGGCGCGGTCGTCGTCCCGGGCGGCGGCCAGCGCGCAGACCAGGTGCAGGCTGCCGTAGACCGACAGCAGTTGCGGAGTCGGCTTGGCGAGCCGTGGTCCCAGGAACTGCGCCGCCGTGGCGGCGAGGCCCCGGGCTTGGGCATATTCACCGATGGACGCCAGCGAGTGCGCGGCGGAGCGGCTGAGTGAGCCGATGACGACGTGATCGTGGCTGGCGTTCGCGGCGGCCAGCCCTCGGCTGGCGGCGGTCCACGCGAGGTCACCTTCGCCGAGCTTGGTGAGGAACAACGCGGCGAGTTGGTGGGCGTAGGCGGTCATCGCATGTGCGCGCCGGCCGTCGTCTCCGTCGTACGCCTCGGTGGCGGTGAGGCAGTCGTGGATGAGGTAGGGCAGCCGGCGGGCGAGGGTGCCATAACGGGAGTGCTGGTAGGCGGTCCAGATCTCGGCGACATCGATCTCGATCTCGCGTAGGGTGAGGGCCTCGACATCGCCCGTGCGGGCCAGCGTTGGCGCGAGGTGACGATAGTCGTGGAGAGCGGCCCGCAGGGCGGGGATAGTTTCGCGTCCCGAGTCGTCCGACCACTCGAACAGGCTCGGTGCACCGATCAGGTCGCCGAGGGACACGTCGAGGGCCTTGGCGATCGCGCGTATGACCGACAGCCGGTCCAGGTCGGCCCGGTTCGTTTCGACCTTGCGTAACCACTCCTGCGTCTTGCCGACCAGACCGGCCAGCACCTCCTGGGAGAGCCCTCGCCGACGCCGGTAGAAGGCGACGCGCTGGCCGATCGTCATGTCGTCCGTCATCCCTCGCACACCATCACCCTGCCCGCTGAAGGCTGCTGGACCCGGTACGGATTTTCCCGGTCCTCCGAAGGGGTCGCCCCTACGTTCAGTTCACCTCGGATCAACGGCACGTGTCGATGCCGGTGTCGGGATGACTGACAGGAGCTGCAGATGGAGGGATCGATGAGCGGCGCTCCACACCACGGTCTGGGCCGCTGGCTCGGCCCGTCCGGGAGCGAACTGTCTCGAGGCTTTCCCCGCCTGCGTACCGCCATGAGGGCTGCGTGGGTGGGTGATCGGCGGTCCGCTCCCAGCCGCCGTGGTGCGGCGGCGGGCTCGCCGATCCCCCGGCGAGCCCGCCGCTCATCGTCCCTGGTGGGGGTGGCGGCATGACGGTGTACGTCTCGCGTAACGCCATGGCCGGCCAGTCCCGGCTTCCCGAGCCGAGGTGGACGGCCTCGCCGGGACGGGTGTGGCCGGCTGATCTGCCGCTTCTCACCTTCGTGTGGCGTCGGCTGTTCGAGCAGCAAGCCCGCGAGGGCGGTCGCCGGTGACCGGGCCACAGCGCCGTCTCGCGGCGAACCGGCTCGCGCCAGCCGAGGTGGAACATCTGCCGATGCGCCCGCTGTGGCGGTGTCGCCGGTGCGGTCAGCCGTGGCCCTGCGGCGCGGCGAAGCTCGCGCTTCTGGCCGAGTACCGAGAAGTGCCGGTGAGCCTGTTCCTCTACCTGGCCGGCTGCCTGCACGACGCGATAGATGACCTGCACCGGCTGAACCCGAGCGTCACGGGCAGCGCCGCCGACATGTTCGACCGGTTCCTCGGCTGGCCCGCCCGCCACACCCACGCCTACCGCGTCAGTACCACCACGGCCGTCAGCATCGAGGAGGCCACCTCGTGAACGGTATCGGACTCATCGACTCCACCGGCCAGCCGGCGGTCGCTGGCAGCTTCCACACCCTGGTCGTGCAGCCGACGAGCTTCTGCAACCTAGACTGCACCTACTGCTACCTGCCCGACCGGAGATCCCTGCGTCTGATGAGCGGCGCGGTCGCGCAGGCTTGCGCCGAGTCGATCGCCCAGCAGAACAGCGGTCATCCGGTGAGTGTCGTGTGGCACGGGGGCGAACCCACCGCCACACCCATCGGGCTGTTCCGGGATCTGCTGGCCCCGTTCGAGGAGCTGCGGCGCGCGGGGCTGGTGTGTCACGAGATCCAGACGAACGCGACGCTGATCAACCGCCAGTGGTGCGAGCTGTTCACCACCTACGGGTTCGAGGTCGGGGTCAGCATCGACGGACCGGGCGCGTTGAACCGCAACCGCCTCGACCGGGCCGGCAACCCGACGGACGCCCGCACCCTGCGCGGCATGCACATGCTGGCCGGCACGGGGCTGAGGTACTCGGTGATCTGTGTGGTCACCCCGGAAACCATCGAACACGCGGACGCACTCGTCGACTTCTTCACCGGCCTGCCGGGCTGCGAGTCTGTGGGTTTCAACATCGAAGAGCAGGAGGGCGCCGACCGCGCACCGGTCGCGGAGGATGACGCGTACCGGTTCTGGCAGCAGCTCATCGCACGGCGCGTCGGCGGCAGCACGCTGCGGATCCGCGACGTGGACCGCCTGGCCGACTATATTGCCGCCACCCGCTCCGGCCACGTCGATCACGCGCCCTACGAGCCGATCCCGACCGTCTCCTGGGATGGGCAGGTGGTGCTGCTGTCACCGGAGCTGCTCGGCATCACCGAGCCGCGATACGGCGATTTCATTGCCGGCAACGTCCTCCAACAGCCGATCACCGCCATGCTTGCCGGCGCCGGCGACCTGGACTACGTCGCCGAGTTCCTTACGGCCCTCAACGACTGCGCCGACCACTGCGCCTTCTACGACTTCTGCCGGGGCGCGCAGGCCGGCAACCGCTACTTCGAGCACGCGACGTTCACCGCCCGAGAAACGACCTACTGCCGAACCACCCGACAGGCCCTCGTCCGCGCCGCCGCGGACCACCTCACCCCGCAAGGAGAAGCACCATGACCAAGGCCCTTGCAGTCCTCATCAACGCCGCACCCGAGCACCTCGCCCGCCTCGGCGTCGACCCGCAGCGGTCGGTAGCGTCGATCGACGCGGCGAAGTTCGACAACCGCCCCACCTGGGACAACAAGGGTAAGTTCGACAGCCGACCCGGCTGGGACAACTGGAACAAGAAGAAGTAGCCCTCCGCGACGGGACGCGCGGGGTGGCGTGCCCACCCCGCGCCCACACAGGTTGAGGACACATGCGCACCACCACGATCGGCGACCTGAAGATCCTGCTGCCGGACCTCGATCCGGACGACCTCGACACCACCACGGACCTCGCCGACGGCCTCACCGAGGCACTCGTCAACGGCGCGGCGTGGCGCGGCTCGCACCTCGAGGACGCCAGTATCCGCAGCAGCCTGATCGCTGGCGCGGACCTGAGCGAGAGCACCTGGGAAGCCGGCAGCCTCTACGGCTGCGAGATCACCCGCACCGACTTCTCCGGAGCGACCCTGACCGGCATCACCGTCGAACGCTGCGCGATCACCGGCTCCCGGTTCACCGGCGCGAGACTCACTGACGTACGCCTCAAGGACGTCCTGTTCGACGGCTGCCGCTTCGACTACGCCAGCCTCCAGCGCGTCGCCGCCGCCGGCTCGGTCGCGTTCACCGACTGCACTCTCACGAACGGCGCGTGGTCTTCCTGCCGACTACCTCGCCTGGTGTTGCGGTCGTGTGACCTCGCCGGTCTGGAACTGGACTCCTGTCACCTCGACGGGACCGATCTGCGGGGCAGCCGCCTCCACGGTCTCAAGACGTCGCTGGACAACCTGCGCGGTGTCACGCTCGGCGAGGACCAACTTCCTGACCTCACCCAGCTGACCGTCGCCGCCCTCAACCTCGCCGTCCGCAAAGACTGATGACGAAGGCCATGGTCCGGCTACTCCGTACCAGGGCCTTTTCGTCGTGCCCGCACTTCAACGGCGGCGTGGCCGACCCCGGACCCATCGACGGCCGGACGGGACGGATCATATTCTGATCCGTCGAAGGAGGCCGTCGTGTCCGCCACCCGGAGCGTGCTCACCCCGGCCACGTCGGCCGGTCCAGCCGGCCTGCGGCCCCGCACCTGGACCGCGCTGATCGTCCTCGGACTCGTCGGGCAGATGGCCTGGACCATCGAGAACATCTACCTGAACCTGTTCGTGTACGACACGATCACCGACGATCCGAACGCGATCGCCACGATGGTCGCCGCCAGCGCCGTGACCGCCACCGTCGCCACCCTGCTGCTCGGCGCCCTCTCCGACCGGACCGGCCGGCGCAGGTCGTTCATCGCCGGCGGCTACCTGCTGTGGGGCGTCTCCACAGCCGCCTTCGGCTTCCTGACAGTGGGTTTCGTGGAGGACATCGCGCCCGTGGCGAACGTCGTGCTGGTCACGGCGATCGCGGTTATCACGCTGGACTGCCTGATGTCCTTCCTCGGCTCGGGGGCCAACGACGCGGCGTTCCAGGCGTGGGTCACCGACGTGACGGTGCCGGCGAACCGTGGCCGGGTCGAGTCGGTGCTCGCCATCATGCCGCTGGTCTCGATGCTGGTGATCTTCGGCGGGTTCGACGGGCTGGCCCGCGCCGGGAACTGGCAGCTGTTCTTCGTGGTCATCGGCGCGATCATGGCGGTGGCCGGGGTGCTGGCCTGGTTCCTGGTCGAGGACAGCCCGTCACTCGTCCGGCACGAGGGCGGCTACCTGCGGGCTGTCGTCCACGGTCTGCGCCCGGCCGCCATGCGGGCCAACCCGGGGCTCTACCTCGCGCTGGCGGCCTGGTCCGTCTGGGGGATCTCCACGCAGGTGTTCCTGCCGTATCTGATCATCTACCTGCAGCGGTACCTGAGGATCGAGGGGTACGCCGTCGTCCTGGCCGTCGTCCTCGTCACGGCGTCGGCGGTCAGCGTGGTCGGCGGGCGGCTCATCGACCGCGTCGGCAAGGTGCGCTTCCTGCTGCCGGCGGTAGTGGTCTACGGCGCCGGCCTGGCGCTGATGTTCCTCGCCCGCGGCATGGTTCCCGTGATCGCCGCCGGGATCGTGATGATGTCGGGCTTCATGCTCGTCCTCGCCCCGATCGGCGCCCTCGTCCGCGACTACTCACCACCGGGCCGGGCCGGCCATGTCCAGGGGCTGCGGATGGTCTTCGCCATCCTCATTCCGATGCTCGTCGGCCCGTACCTCGGCGCCGCCGTGATCACCGGCGCCGGCGAGGTCTACGAGGATCTCGGCGTGGTGAAGCAGGTCCCGACGCCGGGCATCTTCCTCATGGCACTGGCCGTGCTGGTCCTCATCGCGGTGCCGGCCGTGGCCCTGCGGCGGCGGGAGCAGGGGGCCCCGGCATGACGCTGCTGACCCCGTGGGGTGCCACGCTCGACGCGGAGCGTGTCCTGCCCGACTATCCCCGTCCCCAGTTCGCCCGGGACAGCTGTCTCAACCTCAACGGCCGGTGGGAGTACGCGATCACCGGCTCGCCCACCGAGCCCGAACGCTACGACGGCCATATCCTCGTGCCGTTCTCGCCGGAGTCCGCGCTCTCCGGCGTCGGGCGGCAGCTCCAGCCGGGCGAGACGCTCTGGTACCGCCGTCCGCTGACCCTCCCGGCGGGCTTCCACGCCGCCGGCTCGCGCCTGTTGCTGCACTTCGGCGCGGTCGACCAGACCTGCCGGGTCTACCTGAACGACGTCCCGGTCGGCGGCCACACCGGCGGGTATCTGCCGTTCACCTGCGACATCACCGACGCGCTCCGCGAGGACGCCAACGTCCTGGTCGTGGCGGTCCAGGACGACAGCGACACCGGCCACCACTCCCGGGGCAAGCAGCGGCTGCGCCGTGGCGGCATCTGGTACACCGCCCAGTCCGGGATCTGGCAGACGGTGTGGGCCGAGAGCGTGCCCGCCGTACACCTGCGGCACCTCACCCTGACGCCGCTCCTCGACGAGAGGTGCGTCGAGGTGACGGCGCACGCGACGGCGGATGCCGGCGACGCCGGCATCCGGATCCTGGCTGACGGCATCGCGGTGGCCGAGGCCACCGCGCCGGTCGGCGTGGCGGTGCGCATCCCGATCCCTGAGGTACGGCAGTGGAGCCCGGAGGATCCGTTCCTCTACGACGTGACCGTCGAGCTGGGCGCGGATCGGGTACGCAGCTATTTCGGCATGCGCTCGTTCGGTGTCGGACCGGACGGGGACGGCGTGCCCCGCCTGCTGCTCAACGGCCGGCCGTACTTCCACGCCGGGATCCTCGACCAGGGCTACTGGTCGGACGGCATGTACACGGCGCCTTCCGACGAGGCGATGATCGCCGACATCGCCACGATGAAGCGGCTCGGGTTCACCATGCTGCGCAAGCACATCAAGATCGAGCCGCTGCGCTGGTATTACCACTGCGACCGGCTGGGGATGCTGGTCTGGCAGGACATGGTCAACGGCGGCAGCGGTTACCACCCGCTGGTCGTCACCGCGCCGGCGGTGACGCCGCTGCGGCTGCCCGACCGGGGCCGGTTGCGGCGCTGGTTCGGCCGCGCCGACGCCGGGGGACGGGCCCGGTTCCGGACCGAGATGCGCGACACCGTCGAGCATCTGCGCAACGTGGTGGGCCTCGCCGTGTGGGTGCCCTTCAACGAGGGCTGGGGGCAGTTCGACGCGGCCCGGATCGCCCGCGACGTCGCCGAACTCGACCCCACCCGTACTGTCGACCACGCCAGCGGATGGCACGACCAGCGTGGGGGTGACCTGCGCAGCCTGCACGTGTACTTCCGCCGCTTCCGGGTGCCGCGGCGACGCGGTGACCGCCGGGTGCTGGTGCTGTCCGAGTACGGCGGCTACAACCTGCGCGTCGACGGGCACGCGTTCAGCCGCAAGGATTTCGGCTACCGGCGGTGCCGGAGCACCGAGGAACTGGCGGAGGCGTTCACGCGGCTGCACACCGAGCAGATCGTGCCCGCGATCCGGGCCGGTCTGAGCGCGACCGTCTACACCCAGCTGTCCGACGTGGAGGACGAGCTCAACGGCCTGCTCACGTACGACCGCCGCGTGGTCAAGCTTCCCGAGGAAGTGGTGCGGCAGGTCAACGCCCGGCTGCGTCACCAGCGGTTCTGAGCCTCCTCCGCCCACCCGACCAGGCCGTCCAGAGCCACCCGTTCGCCGTCGTCCGCCTGGGCCCAGCCGGAGAAGTGCCCGAAGCACTGGTGGGTCTCGCTGGCCACGACGCCGAGGTTGGTGCGCGAGATCTTCTCGTGGAACGGGTGGAACTCCACCTCGACCCGATCGCCGCTGATCCGCCACGGCCGCAGCCAGTCGTGGCGGTCGTAGCTCCAGTGCAGTTCGGCGCCGAGCTTGTGCAGCCGGCCGCCGACGAACAACGCGTTCTCGGTCGAGCCGGTGCCGTCGGTCCACTTGCCGCCGAGCTGGATCGACACGTCCGGTCCGCTGCCCGCCGCCCAGTTCCACGTGATCGCGTACGGCCATTTGCCCCGGCCGTGGTCGAGCACGGCGAACGAGTCCCGTTCGGGCACGACGTGCGTCGTGCCGTTCACCCGCAGCGAGCCCCGCACCGGGCGGCCGACGTCCTTGACCGTGTACTGGAACCGGCGGGTGCTCCACGGGACCACGACGCCGAGCGACTCGTGGCCGGGCGGGAGCGGCACCACGAGGTCGATCTCGATGCCCGGTGCGGTGGCACGGATCGTGCTGCCCTCGGTGGTCTGGTCGATGTCGATCGACAGGCCGCCGCCGCGCGCGTACACGGTGCCCACGCCGCTGACCGGCGGCAGCACGGCGCCACGGGCGAAGGGGACCACGACGTCCTTGCCGGTCTCGACCTTCGTGGCGCGGTCGAGCACGTAGACGCCGTGCACCCCGGCGTAGTCCAGCGACGACGCGACGAGGCCGACGATGTGGGTGGGCGTCACGATCCCCCAGTACTCCCAGCGCTTGGCCCTTCCCCAGCCGCGCAGGTTCGCCCGGTGCAGCGGCCGGCGGGTCCAGCCGACCGCGGCGGGGTTGAGCCGCCCGTCCGGCATGCACAGGTCGACCGGCTCGACGATCTCCTTCTCGTGCGTCATCAGGGGAGCGTAGCGACCGCCGACGACCGTGGTCCGGGCCCGCTCTCAGTAGTCGATGTTGATGGCGGCGACCTGGCGGCTGCCGTTGGAGACGATGGCCGGGCCGGCGAAGCGGGAACCGGTGTACGTCAGCGCCGTCTTGTGGCCGGGACTGTTGAACCACGCCTCGATCATCTGCTCGGGCGTGGCGGTGCCGGACGACGCGAACAGCACCTCGTGCCCGCAGTGCTTCAGCCCGCTGCCGGCGTTCAGGTTCTGCCGTACGCAGGCCTCCGCGTCGCGGTGCTGCGCCGCGCCGAGCTTGACCTCGGTCAGCCCGAGCGCGCGACGCCGCTCGTTGAGCAGCACCAGCAGCCGCCGTTCCGCGGTGGAGACACCCGTCGACGTGCCGGCCGACCGGGACGGCGACGGAGTCGGCTTCGGTGACGGCTTCACCGACCTGGCGCGACTCGGGCGCGCCGTGGTGGGGGACGGTTTCACCGTGGTCGCTGAAGGCTCCACCGCGGTCGGGGAGGGCGTGAGCGCCGGTGCGGCGGTCGCGGCCGAGGGCCGCGCGGCTGCCGCGCTCGCCGGCTGCCGGCCCGGCTCCTCCGGGTAGTTGGCGAGGACGAGCCCGCCCCCGCCGAGCACGGCGACGGCGGCGACGACGCCGACCAGGGTCTTGGACAGGGAGAGCGTCGACCGCGCCCCGGCGGTCACGATCTGCGCGCCGGGCGGTACGACGTGCGACGGCGAGGCGACGTTGCGCAGGTGGTGCGTGACGTCCGAGGCGAGCCCGGCCGGGATCGGGGTGAGCGCCAGGCCGGCCAGCAGCCGCTCGGCGGGGACCAGGTCGGTCGTCGCGTCCGGGCAGTGCGGGCAGTCCCGGATGTGGCGGGCGAACCGCTTGCGCCACACCGGCGCGGGTCGGCGGTCCCAGCCGCCGGCCGTGTCGGCCAGGCCGGCGCAAGCGGGCCGGGCGGTGAGGGCCCGTACGACCAGCCGGGCGGTGTCCAGCTGCGCCTTCATCCGGGAGACGCGCACTGTCACGTGGTGCGGGGCCAGCTTCAGGGCGTCGACCAGGTCGGCGCGGCTGAGGTGACCGGCCTCGACCAGCCACCACAGCGACAGCAGGTGGCGGTGGTCGTCGTCCAGCCAGCGCGTGGCCAGGACGACCTCCCGGCGCTGGTCGGCGAGGCGGAGCTGGGTCAGGGTCAGGTCCTCGAAGTCCGCGCTCCGGGAACATCCTGATCGCACCGGACGAGCGGTACCTGTGCATCATCCCGGACTCGGCGAAGGCGAAGGAGCCGGAGATGTACCTGCCCTTCGAAGGTGACAGCCGGCTCGCCGAGATCATCAGCAAGGCGTTGCTGCTGGCCGCCGACAAGAAGATCAAGGATCCGGTGATCCTGCGCCAACTGTGAGGCGGTCGGCGGGCGCCGGGTCCGGAGTCAGCCCGGCGCCCGCTTCGGCAGCAGCAGCTCCTCGTGGTCGAGTTCGCGTTCCAGCACGCGTAGTTCCTCGTCCGGCAGCCGCCCGGAGTCGCGCCACCGCAGCAACTCCTCGCGCTGCGCTTCGAGGACGGTCCTGCGGACCCGCAGCGCCGTCTCGTACTCCGGTGAGGTGGGCAGCTCCGACGATCCGCTCTGCTGGAGCAGGTCGAGCCGCCCTCGGTAGCGGGCCAGCCGGGTCTGCAACTGTGCCCGCGTGGTGTTGACGGCGACCCTGCTGTCCGGCTCCTCGGCGGCGACGAGGTCGAGGCGGGCCAGCGCGGCCTCCACCGCGGCCGAGCGGGCCTCGTTGCGTACCCGGGCCTGGTCGGCCTCGTTGGCGCGCAGGCCGAGCATGCGCGCGAGCGGCGCGAACGTCAGGCCCTGCCCGACCAGCGTCACCAGGACGACCACGAAGGTGCAGAACAGCAGCAGGTCACGATCGGGGAAGGGATCTCCGCTACGGGTGGTCAGCGGCAGTGTGAAGATCGCGGCCAGGCTGATCACGCCACGCGTACCGGACCAGCTCAGGGCCACCACCTCGCGGGAGGTGAGCCCGCGGGCGTTGCGGTCGACGCCGCCGAGCCGGCGTGCGGCATCAGGGTCGTCGGTGTCGTCCTGTTCGGCGACGCCACCGAGCCGGGTGTGCAGCGACCGGGGGAGCCACTGGGTCAGGATCAGCCAGGCCGGGCGGAGAAGCAGCACCACGCCGACCGACACGGCGACGGCGATGACGATTGTCGACGTCTCGTACTGGCGCAGGCCCCGCATGACGGCGGGGAGCTGCTGGCCGATCAGCAGGAAGACGAAGCCTTCGAGGAGGAAGTCGACGAGCCGCCACACGGCGTTGGTCTGGAGGCGGGCGGCCCCGGAGCCGAACTGTGGCGTCTCGTGGCCGACGATCAGGCCGGCGACCACCACTGCCAGCACGCCGGAGACGTGCAGCGCCTCGCCGAGCAGGTACGCCACGAACGGCGTCGCGAGCGAGATCGCGTTCGACAGCAGCGGGTCCGCGGTGAGCGGCCGGACCAGCCGTTTCGCCCGTGCGACGACCACGCCCACCGCGATGCCGCCGGCCGCCGCCAGCACGAACTGCCCGATCGCGGCGGGGAACGAGAACGTGCCGCCCACGGCGGCGGCCACAGCGACGCTGAGCATGGTCAGCGCGGTGGCGTCGTTCAGCAGCCCTTCGCCCTGGATGATCGTGACCATCTTCGGCGGCAGGTTGACCCGGCGGCCCACGGCCAGGGCGGCGACCGGGTCGGGCGGCGCGATCGCGGCACCGACAGCGATGCCTGCCGCCAGCGTCGCGCCGGCCACGAACAGGTGGAACCCGATGCCCACGAGCAGTCCGGTGAGGAGCACCAGCACCACGGAGAGGCTGACCACGATCCGCAGGTTGCGGCGGATGTCCAGCAGGGAGGAGTCCAGCGCGGCGCTGTAGAGCAGCGGCGGCAGCACGACCATGAGCACGAGGTCGGGGTCGAGGCTGACGTTGGGGCCGGGGAGCAGCGCGTACGCGATGCCGATGAGTGGCAGCAGCGCGGCTGCCGGCA
This sequence comes from Micromonospora sp. CNZ296, assembly GCF_007827635.1. NCBI lineage: Bacteria > Bacillati > Actinomycetota > Actinomycetes > Micromonosporales > Micromonosporaceae > Micromonospora > Micromonospora sp. CNZ296. The sequence goes on along the minus strand of NZ_VISW01000005.1, from coordinate 303,748 downwards.
GGCCGGTCCGGGAGGCCACCCACCGCACGGCGATGACGACCGCGACGGCGGCGAGCACGAACAGCAGTGTCGAATGGGTGCTCACCTCGACCGACAGTACCCGCGTCGAGATCATCATGCGACGCGGACGGTGCCGTCAACCGAGGGTTGACGGTCCGAGATCGTCAACCTATGGTTGACGCATGGAGGAGACCGAACCGCTCAAGATGACCCAGCCGGTACGACTCGACGACCTCATCGACGGCATCAAGAAGGCGCACACCGACGCGCTCGATCAGCTGGCCGGCGCCGTTCTCGTCGCCGACCACCTGGGCGACGTGGCCGACCACCTGATCGGGCACTTCGTCGACCAGGCGCGCCGCTCCGGCGCCTCGTGGACGGAGATCGGCCGCAGCATGGGCGTGACGAAGCAGGCCGCCCAGAAGCGTTCCGCCGCCAAGGCGGAGACCGCCGCCGCGCTCGACCCGAACTCCGGGTTCGGCCGGTTCACCCCGCGCGCCCGCAACGTGGTGCTGGCCTCGCAGGAGGAGGCGCGGGCTGCGGGCAACGCCGAGATCACCCCGGGCCACGTCGCGCTCGGACTGCTCGCCGAGCCGGAAGGGCTGGCCGCCGCGGCGATCGTGGCTCGGGGCGTACCCCTGGAACGGCTGCGGGAGGTCGTCACCGCGACGCTGCCGGCGAAGGCCGACCCGGTCCCGGACCTGATCCCCTACGACGCACGGGCCAAGAAGGTCCTGGAGCTGACCTTCCGAGAGGCGCTGCGGATGGGGCACAACTACATCGGTACGGAGCACATCCTGCTCGCCCTGCTGGAGGAGGAGGGCGACGACGGCGTGCTGCGCGGCCTCGGCCTGGAGAAGTCCGCGCTGGAGTCGGCGTTCGAGGCGGCGCTCGCCGAGATCACACGGAAAGGGGCCTGACACCACGCCGGGCACGCGTCACGGGGGCGCGTGCCCGGCGTCCGGGTGTCAGCCGGCGGTGGGGAAGCCGTACCGGGCGGCGTGCTCCGGGTCGGCGGGGTCGACCTGGCGGATGCCGGCGTCGGCCAGCCGCTTGTTCACCTCGTCGAGGTGCTCCCGGACCAGCCGGGCCTCCTCCTCGGTGACCCGGCCGCGGTGCGGGCGCCCGGCGTGCTCGATGGTGCCGTAGTCGATCTTCTCGGTGGCGCGGCGGGCCTTCGGCGGCTTGACCCGCTCGGCGGTACGCAGCAGTTGCGCCATCGGCACGTCGGTCGCCATCGCGTCGAACTCGCTGGCGGTCAGCACCACCCGGCGCGGCTCACCGTGGCCGTGCCGGTCGTGGATCTCCACCACCGCGACGTCGAGCGCCGCGTCGTCGATGCTCTCCACCTCGACCGCGGTGGCGTCCAGCTGCACGGGGCCGGCGACCAGGTCCGGGTGCTCCAGGACGACGACCTTGACCACCTCGTCGTCGGGGCTGAGCACCTGACCGGTGAAGTCGGAGACGTGGATCGTCTTCTTGCCCATGCGCGGAGCTTCTCCTGTCGTAGGCCGGAAATCGGACCACAAGACGCTACCGCACAGGTGTGCGAAGGCCGGTACGCCCGCCCGGCCGGTGTGTCGCCGCCCGCCCTCTCAGAGGGGCGTGAGGCCACGCCAGGCGGCGGTGCCGGCCGGCTGCGCGTTCAGCTCGGCCCAGGAGAGCGCTCGGTCGCGGGCCTCGCGGTACGCCGGCTGCGCCGGGAACCGTCCGGCGTCTGCGGCGGCCCGCCAGCCGCGCTCCGCGTCCTGCTGGTATCGGTCATTCGGTTCGTGAGGCATGACCACTACCGTCCCAGAGAAACTTGTCCATGTATGGAAATGAATATGACGCAGGGGGCGATGCCTTCGGTTCCGCGAAGCGCCGGGGTTCCTGCGGCCGGTGGCGGAACCAGGAATCGGCGCCCGCCGCTGGCGTGCCGACCCTCTACCCGCGTGCCGCGCGTCTCAACCGCGCCGCGATCGGCGAATTCCGCAGGCACGGGCGCGGCGTCCCGGCGTACCATGATCACGTGCTCGACCGGCGGGTCTTCCTTCATCTGGCGACCTGGTTGGGGCAGTGGCCGGCGGGCCCCGGGCTGCACGTGGTCCGGTCCTACCGCCGCGCCCGCCCGGCCTGGGACGGGCGGCTGCGCCCGGCCGTCGCGGTGACAGCGGGCGGCAGCACCGTCCTCTCGGTGGCCGCCGACCGGGTCGAGGCGGTCCGGACGCTGGTGCGGGACCGGCCGCTCGGCGAGTGGCTGCCCGCCCTGCCGGACACGGTCGGCATGCCCGAGTTCATCGCGCACACCTCGGTCTTCCGGTGGTGCACCGACCCGGCGCCGCTGCCCGAGGTGGGGGAGTGGGTGCCGCCCACGCTGGCCGGGTTGCCGCCGTGGCTGCGGCTGTTCGACCGGGAGGTGCTCGTGGTCCGGGGCGCCGACGGCGCGTACCGGGCCGGCGTGGGGATCAAGCGGCACGACGCGTACGGGCATGAGCTGGCGGTGGGCACGGTGCCGACGGCGCGCGGGCGCGGCCTGGCCCGGCGGCTGGTCGCGCAGGCGGCCCGCCGGGTGCTCGACGAGGGGGCGATCCCCACCTACCTGCACGACCCGGGCAACGCGGCGTCCGGCCGGGTGGCCGAGGCGGCCGGGTTCCCGGATCGCGGCCTCACCGCCTTCGGCGTCTTCCCCCGCTGAGCCAGCCTGGATCCCCGGCCTGGCGCGGACCGTGGATCCCGGGCCGGATCCACGGTCCGCTGCTCTCCCCCAGGCCCCGACATCGGTAACGCTATGTGTTAGTGCCGGTGGTCAACAAGGGGTGTGCCACTGTCCGGTTACGGACTCTCACCTGCGCAATCGCTGGCAGGCGCGGCGGCGAAGTCAGTGACGCAGCGTGTGGATCAGGGCGAGCGCCTGACGGGTGACCGGCCGCAGCACGCGCAGCCGGGACAGCCCCACCAGCCGGTCCACGAGCGGCACCACGCCGTCGATGAGCTGCCGGGTCTTGACCTGCCCCTCCGAGCGGTCGTGCACCCAGTAGAGCACCACCCCCATGTAGCCGAGCCAGAGCAGCTCGGGCAGCGCCTCGCGCAGCTCGTCGTCGAGCTTGACGGTGGACCCGGTGAGTGCCTCGCGGAACAGCGCGATCGACATGTCCCGGGGCGCCGACGACTCGGCGGAGAACGGGCTGAGCGGCGAGGTCGGCTCGGCCGCCGTCTTGAAGAAGGCGCCCGCGAACGCGTGGTACGGGCTCAGTACGTCGACGCCCGCGTGCAGCACCCCGGCCAGTCGCGGGCCGAAGTCCCGCTCCCGGGCGAGCACCGGCGCGGCCGCCTCCCGGTGCTCGCGCTGGGTGCCCGCGTAGAACTCCTGGACCAGGTGCTCCTTGGAGCCGAAGTAGTAGTAGGCGTTGCCCACCGCCACGCCTGCCTCCTGGGCGACCGCGCGCATCGTCGTCCGCGCGTATCCGCGCTCGCGGAACAGCCGCATCGCCGTGTCCAGGATCAGCTGACGGGTCTGCTCACCCCGGGCCGTCGACCCCTGTCCACCCGCAGCGGTCGTCGGCGCACTCTGCTCGGTCATCGTCGTCACCGTATCCCGGTTCCCGGATCCGTTCGCGGACCGCTGAGGCCGCCGCCACCACCCGCCGGGCCAGCGGCAGCAGGTGCGGGCGGGCCAGCCGCTCGGCCGTGGCGCGATGTTCGGCGAGCGCCCAGAGGCAGGCGAACCAGGCGCCGTCGCCGCGGTAGACGGCGCCGGTGTCGGCCACCACGGTCAGGTCGCGCAGCGCGGCGTCGTGGTCCAGGCCGGGGAAGCGCCGCCGGGCCTCGGCGGACCCGGCCGGCACGAACTCCAGCGGTACGAGCTGGGCGCGCGAGGCGAGCCACCGCCGGGCGGCCCGGCACATCGGGCAGTCCGCGTCGAACAGGACGGTGAACCCGCGGATCCCACCGGCCCCGTGCCCGGTGGGATCCTGCCGGCGCCCGCCCGGGGCGGACGTCACCGGGCCGGCGGGTTCGGACCCGCCGGTACCGGTCCGCCCTGCGGCGGGAGCATTCCGACCGGCGGCAGCGGCGGGTGGGTGGCCTGCTGGCGCAGGCGGCCGCGGCGGTAGCGGCCGAGCGCGAAGACGTTGAAGAAGTGCAGCGCGCCGAGCACCAGCAGGACCAGCCCCACCTTCAGCGAGAGCTGCTCCAGCGCCTGGCTGGCGTCGCCGACCGGACCGGACTCCTTCATCGCCACCGTGACGTAGCCGAGGTTGAGCAGGTAGAAGCCGACCACCAGCAGGCTGTTGACCGCCTCGGCCAGCCGGCTGTCGGCGAACACGTCCTGCAGGAACACCAGCCCGTTGCGGGACAGCGCCCGCGCCACCCAGATGGTGAGGCCGATGCTCACCGTCAGGTAGGCCAGGTACATCCAGACCTTCACGTCCATCCCCGTCGCCTCTCTTGAACGTGTTCAAATCCTGGGCGCCCTGAGCGTACGACAGAATTTGAACACGTTCAAGAAGGCGGCCCGCCGTCCGGAGACGGCGGGCCGGGTGAGGTCCGGGTCAGGCGGTCAGGCCGAGCACCTCGGCGGCGGCACGGCCGTTGGCGTGACTGGCGCCGTGGGTCGCGACGAAGGCGCGCGCGCCCGCCGGCCGCCACGCGCCCGGCCAGCCCATCTCGACCACAGTCACCTGATGCGTGGCGGCCAGCGCCTCGACCAGCTCGCGCGCGCCGGGCAGCCGGTGCAGGTGCCGGCCGACCAGCACGACCGGCCGGTCCCCGGCGAGCCGCCGCAACTGGTCCGGGTCGGTCTCGCCCGCCACCGCGCGGGCCTGCTCGACCCCGGCAGCCAGGTGCGGGCCGAGCCCCCAGGGCACCCGCCCCTCGGCGATGGTGGAGGTGGCGTGCACCTGCACCACCAGGGGCGCGGTGTCGCCGGTGAGATCGCCCTCGACGCGTACCGCCCGCAGCGCGGCGGCGTAGCCGAGGCCGTCGACGGCCGGCGGCGGGGCGTCGGCGGGGCCGGTGGCGGCGGCGAGCGCGGCGGTCCGGCCGGCGGCCTCCTCGACCCGCTCCCGAGCCAGCCGGCCGTCGGTGATCGCCGCGACGATCTCGGCGGCGACCGACTCGACCAGCTCGGCGTCCACCCGGGCGCCGATGCACAGCAGGTCCGCGCCGGCGGCCAGGGCCCGCACCGCGCCCGCACCGACCCCGCCGGCGGCGAGCACGGCGCCCTTCATCTCCAGCGCGTCGGTGATGACCGCGCCGGTGAAGCCGTACTCGACGCGCAGCAGGTCGTGCAGGACCGCGCGGCTGAACGTGGCCGGACCGTCGCCGGTCAGCGCCGGCACCCGGATGTGCGCGGTCATCACCGCGCGGACGCCCGCGTCGACCACGGCGGCGAACGGCGGCAGGTCGCGGCCCCGCAGGACCGCTGGCGGCACGTCGACTGTGGGCAGCTCGTGGTGCGAGTCGGCGACCGTGGCGCCGTGCCCGGGGAAGTGCTTGGCGCACGCCGCCACGCCGGTCGACTGGAGACCGGCGACGGCGGCGGCCGAGTGGACAGCGACCCGCTTCGGGTCCGCCCCGAACGAGCGGGTGCCGATCACCGGGTTCTCGTCGGCGGTGTTCACGTCGACAGTGGGGGCGAGGTCGACTGTGATACCGAGCGCTGCCAGCTCCCCGCCGATCGCCGCGTACACCTGGCGGGTGAGGTCGGGGTCGTCCACCGCGCCGAGCGCGGCGTTGCCCGGGTACGGGCTGCCGGTGGCGTGCGCCAGCCGGGTGACGTCGCCGCCCTCCTCGTCGATCGCCACGATCACGTCGGGGCGGCCGGCGCGCAGCGCTGCCGTGGACGCCGCCACCTGGGCCGGGTCGTGGATGTTGGTACCGAACAGGGTGTGCCCGGCGAGCCCGTCGGCGAGCAGGTCGACCGCCCAGTCCGGCGGGACCGGTCCCGGGTACGCGGCCAGCAGCGTGCCCAGCGCGAGCCGGCGCAGTCCTGGATCCAGACCCACGAGTATCCCCTTTCCCTGCCGGGTCGTCCGACCTCTGCGGATGGGGGTGGCCGATACGCTAACGGGCACCCCTCGGCAGGCGTTTTGTGGTTAGAAAACTTTACTGAAAATTGAGGACGTTGGCATGAGTGCGACCCGGCTGCCCGGCACCCCCCGACTCCTGCGGGCGCTCAACGATCGTGCGGCCCTGGAGCTGCTGCTCGAACGCGGCCCGCTGACCCGGGCCCGGATCGGTGAGCTGACCGGGCTGTCCAAGGTCACCGCGTCCCAGCTCGTCGAGCGGCTGGAGGAGCGCGGCCTGGTCGCCCGGGTCGGCGAGCAGGCCGGCGGGCGGGGCCCGAACGCGCAGCTCTACGCCGTCCGGCCGAGCAGCGCGTACGTGGTGGGCGTCGAGGTGGGCGCGGAGCGGGTGGTGGCGGCCTGCGCCGACATCACCGGTACGGTGGCCGGCCGGGTCGAGCAGTCCACGAAGGACACCGACGACCCGGTCGGCGTGGTGCACAACGCCGTGGTCCAGGCGGCGAGCAGCGCCGGGGCGGAGCTGTCCGCCGTCCGGCGCGTCGTGCTCGGCACCCCCGGCCTGGTCGACCCGCAGACCGGCGACATCACGTTCGCGTTCAACCTGCCGCGCTGGCACAGCGGCCTGCTCGCCGCGCTGCGCGAGGACCTGGACACCCCGGTCGTGTTCGAGAACGACGTGAACCTCGCGGCGGTGGCCGAGGCGCAGTCCGGCGCGGCCCGTGGCACCGCCGACTTCGTGCTGGTCTGGGTGGACGCGGGCGTCGGCCTGGCCATCATGCTGGGCGGCCGGCTGCACCACGGCAGCAGCGGCGCGGCCGGCGAGATCGGCTACCTGCCGGTGCCCGGCGCACCCATCCCGCGCGACGTGTCCAAGCGGGCCAAGCCGGCGTTCCAGCAGCTCGTCGGCGCCGACGCGGTACGCGCGGTGGCCGCCGAGCACGGTTTCGCCAGCCCGGAGGCGGCGGAGCAGGGCGTCGCGGCGGCCCGAGCTGCCGAGGTGGTACGCGCGGCCATCGCCGCCGGCACCGCCGGTGGTCCGATGCTGGACGAGCTGGCCCGGCGGCTGGCGCTCGGTGTGGCGAGCACCTGCGTGGTGCTGGACCCGCCGCTCGTGGTGCTCGCCGGGGCGGTCGGGCAGGCGGGCGGGGCGGCGCTGGCCGAGCGCGTGCAGCACGAGGTCGCCGCGATCACGCTGGTCCGGCCCCGGGTGGTGACCACCGGGCTGACCGAGGAGCCGATCCTGCGGGGCGCGCTGCGTACCGCGCTGGACGCCGTACGCGACGAGGTGTTCGGCTCGACGGTCGGCTGACCGCGTCGTGCACCCTGGCGCCATGTGAAGGAATCCTTCATCATGGCGTCAGGGTTCGCAAGGAGTTGCCGAGGTGTGGCTCCGGTCAGATCAGGTCGCGGCGGCGGAACACCGTGAACGCGGCGGCCACCAGCGCGCCGGTGAGCCCGAGCAGCACCACCAGGCCGGACGTCCAGGTGAGCGTGTAGGAGCCGTCGCAGTAGCCGGAGATCCCGGGGCCGCAGGCGTTGTTGTCCCAGAGCCGCACCTCACCGGACAGCCAGGCCGCCAGATAGCTGGACAGCATGTACCGGTCCGGCCGGCCGACCTCCAGGATCTGGAACACCAGCCGCGCCCCCAGCTCCCACACCACCACGTACGCGGCCACGGTGCCGAGCGCCGCCGACGTGTGCCGGCCCAGCGTGGCGACGGCGAACCCGAGCGCCGCGGCGAGCAGCACCAGCATCAGCCCGCGTACCCAGATCGCTGCGAGCGACGGCCAGAAGTCGCCGCCGGTCCGCCCGACCAGTCCGGACGCCTGGCCGATCAACCAGAAGGACCCCAGGTACGCCGCCGACGCCAGCACCGACAGGCCGAGCAGCCCGCCCAGCAGCGTGCCGAGCTTCGTGGCGAGCACCGTCGGCCGCCGGGGCCGCCACAGCAGCAGGTTGACCACCCCGCCCGAGTTCAGGTCCGCCCCGATGTAGGAGGCGCCCACCAGGAACCCGAACAGCGTCAGGAACGCGATCAGGAAGTAGAGCAGCGGCTCGGCCTCCTTGGCGAAGACGAACACACCGCTGAGGTAGTCGGCCGTGGTCGGCAACTCCTCGATCTGGGCCGGGTCGATCTGGGCGCAGTCGCGCGGCAGGTAGTCATTCTCGCCCGGCGGGATCGTGCCCTCGCGGATCCGCAGGCAGCGGTCGTACGTCATCTCCATCTGGCGCACGCTCTCCGCCGCCTGCGCCTGCGCCCGGCTCAGCTCCGCCGGGCCGGGCCGGTGCGAACCGGCGAGCGTGGTCACCACGGTCACCGCGAAGGCGGCAGCCAGCAGCACCACCATGAGCTGCACGAAGCGCCGGGCGGCCAGCCGCTCCAGCTCGGCACGGACCAGGTTCACGCGTCCACCTCCCGGCTCTCCCGGACGTCGAGGTCGATCACTCCGTCGCTCGGCGGCGCGCCGTCGACCTGCCGCGGCACCGCCACGTGCTCGTTGCCGCCGGTCAGCTCCAGGAAGACGCTCTCCAGGTCCGGCCGCAGCGGGACCAGCTCGCGTACCCACATGCCCTGCTCGCCGAGCGTCCGGCTGATCGTCTCCGGATCCTGCACACCGGTCACCACCAGGTGGTCCGGCGCTACCGCCACCGACAGGCCGGCGCGGCCCAGCACCTGCCCGGCCTGCTCCGGATCGGCCACCCGGACCCGCCACTGGTGCTGGTCGAAGCCGGCCAGCACCTCCTCCACCGGCCCGTACGCGACCCGCTGCCCCCGGCTCACGATCGTCACGTGGTCGCAGATCAACTGGATCTCGGCGAGGATGTGGCTGGACAGCAGCACCGTCACCCCGGCCTCGGCCAGCGACCGGGTCAGATCACGCATCTCCCGGATGCCGGCCGGGTCCAGCCCGTTCGCCGGTTCGTCCAGGATCAGCAGCTCCGGGTTCTTCAGCAGGGCCGACGCGACCGCCAGCCGCTGCTTCATGCCCAGCGAGTAGCCCTTGACCCGCTCGTCGCTCCGGTCGCGCAGCCCGACCTGCTCCAGCACCTCGTCCACCCGGGCGGTCGGCACACCCCCGGCCAGGGCCAGCAGCCGCAGCGTCCGGTGCGCGGTGAAGTTGGCGAAGAACTGCGGGCTCTCCACGATCGCGCCGACCCGCCCGGCCACGTCCGGCAGGTGCTCGGGGGACTCGGCACCCAGCACGCGCATCCGCCCGGCGTCCGGCCGGACCAGCCCCAGCAGCGCGCGCAGCGTGGTGGTCTTCCCGGACCCGTTCGGCCCCAGGAAGCCGTGCACCTGGCCCGCCTCGACCAGCATGTCGAAGCCGTCGACGGCGACCCGGCGCCCCTGGCGCAGCGTGTGGAACGTCTTGCGGAGGCCGGCGATCTCGATGACCGCGCTCATCCGCGCGCCTCCCGGCAGCGGTCGGGCATGGGTGTCCTTCCGGAAGCGGTGACCAACGACACGGCGCCCCACCCTATGGCGGCGGCGCCGCCCGTGGGGGGCGCCGGGCCGGGTGCGTGATTGGATGGAGCGGTGACTGGTGACCTGATCCCCGGCGCCCCGGGCGCCCTCGCCCCCTCGACCGTGGACGCGGATCTGGTGGTCAGCCTCGACGGGGTCGGCGTCAAGCGTTCCGGCACGGCGCTGGTGCACGACGTCGACTGGCGGGTCGAGCTGGACGAACGGTGGGTGGTGCTCGGGCCGAACGGCGCGGGCAAGACCACGCTGCTCAACCTGGCCGCCGGCCGGCTGCACCCGACCAGCGGCGTCGCGCACGTGCTCGGCGAGCGCATCGGCCGTACCGACGTCAACGAGCTGCGTACCCGCATCGGCCTGTCCACAGCGACGCTCGCCGAGCGGATCCCCGCCGAGGAGCGCGTCGTCGACGTGGTGGTGACCGCCGCCTGGTCGGTGGTCGGCCGCTGGCGGGAGAGCTACGACCGCACCGACGAGGTCCGCGCCGCCGCGCTGCTGCGCCAGCTCGGCGTCGGCCACCTCACCGACCGCACGTACGGCACGCTGTCCGAGGGCGAGCGCAAGCGGGTGCAGATCGCCCGCGCCCTGATGACCGACCCGGAGCTGCTGCTGCTCGACGAGCCCGCCGCCGGGCTCGACCTGGGTGGGCGCGAGGACCTGGTGGCCCGGCTGGCCGAGCTGGCGTACGACCCGGACGCGCCCGCGATGGTGCTGGTCACGCACCACGTGGAGGAGATCCCGCCGGGCTTCACCCACGCGCTGCTGCTGCGCGAGGGTGCCGTGGTGGCGCAGGGCCTGCTCGCCGACGTGCTCACCGCCGACAACCTGTCGAAGACGTTCGGCCTTCCGCTGGTGGTCACGCGGTCCGGCGACCGCTGGGCCGCCCGCGCCGCCTGAGCGACGGGACGACACAGTGCCGCAGACCCGGATCGCCGTCGTCGGCAGTGCCAACATGGACCTGGTCGGCATCGGCGCCGCGCTGCCCCGGCCCGGCGAGACCGTGCTGGGCGACGACTTCGTCATGCTGCCCGGCGGCAAGGGCGCCAACCAGGCGGTCGCCGCGGTACGCGCCGGCGCGTCCTGTGTCTTCCTGGGCGCGATCGGCTCGGACTCGTTCGGCGTGACGCTGCGGGCCCGCATGACGGCGGCCGGCGTGGACACCGGCCACCTGCGGGTGGTCTACGGCCCGTCCGGCGTCGCGCTGGTGATGGTCGGCGGCGCGGGGGAGAACGCCATCCTGGTCACCCCCGGGGCGAACGCCGCGTTCACGTCGCTGACCGCCGGCGAGCTTTCCGCCGTACGCGATGCGGACGTGCTGGTCGCGCAGCTGGAGGTGCCGGTCGAGACGGTGACCGAGGCGGCGCTGGCGGCCCGGTCCGCGGGCACCCGGGTGGTGCTCAACGCCGCTCCGGCCCGGTCGGTGCCGGCCGAGCTGCTGGCGGCCACCGACCTGCTCGTGGTGAACGAGCCGGAGGCGCAGGCGCTGACCGGTCGCGGCCGGGACGAGCCGGCGGCGCTGCTCGACCTGGTGCCCCGGGCGGTGCTCACGCTCGGCGGCGACGGCGCCTGGTACGTCGACCGGGACCGCCCGCCGACGCACGTGCCGGCGGTGCCGGTGGACGTGGTCGACTCGACCGCCGCCGGGGACGCGTTCACCGCCGCGCTCGCGGTGGCCTGGGGCGAGGGGCGGGACCTGGCCGACGCGGTCCGCTGGGCGGCGGCCGCCGGTGCGGCGTGCGTGCGCAAGCTCGGTGCCTCGGTGGCTCTGCCGCACCGCGCGGAGATCGACGAGCTGTTCCCCGGCGGTTAAGAAGGGGCCCTTCCTCTACCGGAGGCGTTAAGAAGGGGCCCTTCCTTACACCTCGTCGGTGAGGCGCTCGCCGCGGCGGCGCAGCATGCCGAGCCCGGGGATGCCGGCGACCGCGAGCTTGAGATCGCGTGTGACGTCCAGCAGGTCGTGCAGGTCCGGGCCGACCCGGTCCAGCGTGGCCAGGATCGGCAGCACGTCCGAGGTGAGATGGTCCTTGAGCTTCGGCAACTCGTCCACCAGCCGGATCGCGGCGGTCACCTCCTCCGGGCTGAGCTGCTCCACGAAACGGGCCGCCATCGGCGCGGCCCGGCGCAGCGTCGCCTCGTACGCGGTCAGCAGCTCGGTCGCGACGCCCGTCGCCTTCTCGGCGGTCGCCAGCGTGCCCGCCGCCCGCGCGGTCACCGTCTCCGCCTCGGTCACCACACCGGCCGCCGTCCGGGCCACCCGGTCGGCCTGGCCGACCACCGTGGCCGCCGCCTCGGAGACCCGCTGCGCCTCGCCGACCACCACAGTCGCCGCGGCGGCCACCTCGGTCGCCGTGTCGATCGCCGCGGTGGCGGCGGTGCTGATCACCGCCACCTCGCGGACCGCCGTCTCGGCGTCGGTGAGCACCCGGTCGGTGCGGTCGAGCGTGCCCTCGATCCGGTCCACCACCCCGTCGATCCGCCGGACCAGCGCCTCCACCTGATCGAGGACGGCGAAGGCGCGAGCGGGCACCGAGGCCACCGTGGCGGCCGAGCCGAGCGCCTGGTCCAGGGCGGTACGGGTGAGGCCGAGCACGGCGCCGGGCCGGGGAAGAGGGATCGCCATGACATCCAGTGTGCGGCGTCGCTGCCAGTGCCGCCCGACGGCAGCCGGGCGGCGAAGGTCACGCCGGGCCTCCGACGCGGCGTAGGGTGCCGGCATGCCCACCCCCGGCCCGGCGTCGCGGCGACTGCTCGCCTGCGGCGTGGCCGCGCTGCTCGCCGTCGTCCTGGGCGCCCTGCTCCTGGCCCGCGCCGACGCCGGTCTGAGCACCCGGCGGGCGACCGTGGCGGGAGTCCCGCTGACCGAGGTCCGGGCGGACGGCGTGAGCGGCGACCTGCGGCCCGGGGTGGTGATCGCGCACGGTTTCGCCGGGTCGGCCCGGCTGATGCGGCCGCTCGCCGACTCGGTGGCCCGCCGGGGCGGGATCGCGGTGCTGCTCGACTTCGCCGGCCACGGCGCCAGCCACGCCCGGCTACCCGGTGCGGGCCGGGACGAGGATCGCAGCCGGGCGCTGCTGCGGCACGACCTGGACGTGGCGGTCGCCTGGCTGCGCGGGCGTCCCGGCGTCGACCCGGACCGGATCGTCCTGGTCGGGCACTCGATGGGCGCCGGCGCGGTCACCCGGTACGCGGTGGCGCATCCGGAGATCGACCGGACCGTGGCGATCTCGCTGCCCGACGGCGGTGACGTGCCGGCCGGCTGGCCCGGGAGGCTGACGCTCGTGGTGGGCGGGCTGGAGTTCGCCGGCTTCCGCCAGGCGGTCGACGAGGCGACGCGGGACGCGCCACCGGGCACCCGCACGCGGGTGGTGGCACCGGGCACCGAGCACGTGTCGGTGCTGTTCGCGCCGCGTACCCACGCCGCGGTGCTCGACGCGCTCCCGGACCGTACCGGCGGGCCGCCGCCGGCCCCGCTGACCCGGCCGGGCGGCGCCGGGCTGCTGCTGGCAGGGCTCGCGCTGGGCTTCGTGCCGCTGGCGGCGCTGCTACCGCGCCGGGCGGGGGCGGGCACCGGCGGTCCGCGTACGGGTGCGGGCCGGTGGCTCGCCGCGACGGTGGCGGCGGCCGGGCTGGGCGCCGCGCTCGCCGCGCTGCTGCCGACCGCCCGGCTGCCGCTCGCCGTGGGCGGGTACGTGGCAGTGTTCCTGCTGTTCACCGGCGTGCTGCTGGCCGCCGTGGCACGCCTCGCGCAACCCCGCCGGCCACCGGTGACCGAGGGTGGCGTCCGGTCCGCTGCCGTCGCTGTCGGGCTCCTCGGGTACGCCGCGCTCGCCGTCGCGCTGCCGCTGCACCTCGGCCTCACCTCGACCGTGCCGGTCGGGGCCCGGTGGTGGCTGCTGCCCCTGGTGACGTTCTGCTGCCTGGTCTTCCTGCTCGGCGCCGAACGGCTCGCGGACGGCCACGGCATCCGGTACGCGGCCACCGGCGGGATCGCCGTGCTGGTGCTCGCCGTCGCGGCGGTGCTCGGCCTGGCACCTGGGTTCGTGCTGCTGGTGGTGCCGCTGTTCGCGGCGCTGGTGGCCGGGCAGGCGGCCTGGGCCGTGGTGTTGCGCCGCCGGGCCGCGCCGTGGTGGCTGGCGTCGTCGGTCGGGGCGGTGGTGCTCGCCTGGCCGATCGCGACCACGCTGCCGCTGGCCTGACCGTCGCCGCTATCGGCTGTCGGTCTGCTGTTCCACGGCGCGTTGCACGGCCCGGTAGATCTGCCCGAACCGCAGCGCGTCGGGCGTGCGGACCAGCATCGTCTCCCGGCCGTGGTGCTGCACCCACAGCTCGTGCACCCGGTTGCCGCGCTCGTAGGAGCGGTCCAGCCACCCGAGCGGCACCTCCAGGAACGGGGTGAGCGCCAGCCCCGCCACCACGAACGCGGCCAGGATGATCAGGGCCAGTTTCCACTCGCCCCGGTCCTGCGCGGACCAGGCCAGCGAGAGCACGCAGACCACAGCGACGAGGGGTGGCAGCGACAGCAGCAGGACCAGCACCCCGCGGCCCAGCACCCGTCCCCGGACGGCGAGCGTGGTGGTGCCGCGTGCGTGCCAGACGTACGTGACGTCGGCGAGCGCGACGACCTGCCCGCCCGCGTGGATCGCCTCCGAGGTGACCTGTACGGCGTCGTCCCGGTAATAGAGGACCATGAATCAGCCTAACCGCGTGTGTCGACAGCGGACGGTCGAGCGTCGGTAGGATGACGGCATGACGGACCGGAACGGGGCCGGAACCGGCGGTGACGAGCAGGCGCGCAACGTCGAGGTGGTCAGGCGCTACCTGCGCACCTTCGTCACGAAGGACCTGGCCGAACTGGCCGAGGTGGTCGACGAGGACGTGGAGATCTACGGCTCCGGCACCGCGGTGCGCGGCAGGCGCTACCCCGAGGCCGCCGTCTCCTCACCCGGCCTGACGGTGATCGACCAAGAGGTTCGGGAGATCTTCGCGGCCGGGGACCGGGTGGTGGTGTCGCTGGCGCAGACGTACCGGCGGGACGCGACCGGTGCGACCACCGTGCAGAGCGCCTGCAAGATGTACCGCCTGGCCGGCGGCCGGATCGTGCAGTTCTGGGGCGAGCAGGACACCTACGGTCTGTTGCGCGGGCTCGGCCTGCTGCCGGACGAGCCGATCACGTTCTGACCCGTCGCGGCAGGACCGGTCGCGGGACGACCGGTCGCGGGACGACCGGCCGCGGGACGACCGGGTGCGGTACGGCCCGGCCCGGGGCGACCCGGTGCGGACGGCAGGCTCTCCATGGCGCGCTGCACCGCCCGGTAGACCTGCCCGAAGCGCATCGCGTCGCGGGTGTGCAGCAGCCGCACCGGGCGGCCCCGCCATTCGGCCCACATCTCCATCTCCCGGCTGCCCCGGGCGTACGAGCGGTCCAGGTGTTCGAAGAGGAAGTCCGCGAGCGGGCCGACGGCGAGCCCGACCAGCACCGAGACGCCGACGATGGCGACGGTGACCGGCGCCGAGCGCTGCAGCCACACGGCCAGCGCGATGCCCAGCACGGCGGCCACCAGCGGCCCGGCGAGCGCGGCCCCGATCGCGCTGCGCCCGGCGAGCACCCGCCAGGAGCGGTCGCCCCGCCGGTGCCACACGGTGGTCAGTTCGGCCAGCGGGTAGCTGCGCCCGTCCACCCGTACCGCTGTGGAGGTGACCTGGACGGAGCGGTCGTCGTAGTAGGTGATCATGGCCTCACTCCCGGTGGCGGGGCTGCGGCGACTCCGGCGGCGACCTGGGGAGTCGCCGACACCACACTGTCTACCCCAACGAGGCGAGTCGTAAGGTTGGCACGCGACTTCGACGAGGAAGTGAGGGCAGCGTGGGCGAGTTCGTCAGGCTGGAAGTGAAGGACGGCATCGGCACCATCCGGCTGGAGCGGCCGCCGATGAACGCGCTCAACACCCAGGTGCAGGAGGAGTTGCGCGCCGCCGCGTCGGCGGCCACCGGCGACGCCGAGGTCCGCGCCGTGATCGTGTACGGCGGCGAGAAGGTCTTCGCGGCCGGTGCGGACATCAAGGAGATGGCCGACATGTCCTACGTGGACATGGCGGAGCGCGCTGCCGACCTGTCCAGCGCGCTCGGCGCGATCGCCCGCATCCCCAAGCCGGTCGTCGCCGCGATCACCGGGTACGCGCTCGGCGGCGGCTGCGAGCTGGCGCTGGCCTGCGACTGGCGGATCGTCGCCGAGGACGCCAAGCTCGGCCAGCCGGAGATCAAGCTGGGCATCATCCCGGGCGCCGGCGGCACCCAGCGGCTGGCCCGCCTGGTCGGCCCGGCTCGCGCCAAGGACCTGATCATGACCGGGCGGATGGTCGACGCCGCCGAGGCGCTGCGGATCGGCCTGGCCGACCGGGTGGTCCCGGCCGCCGAGGTCTACGACGCCGCTGTGGCGTACGTGAAGCCGTTCCTGACCGGGCCGGTGCAGGCGCTGCGCGCGGCGAAGGCGGCTGTCGACGGCGGTCTGGACATGGACCTCACGTCGGGCCTGGCCTGGGAGAGCCAGCTCTTCGCGGCGCTGTTCGCCACCGACGACCGGCGCGAGGGCATGGCCGCGTTCGTGGAGAAGCGCAAGCCGGGCTTCACCGGTCGCTGACGCGAGACCTGTTCACATCCGCGATACCGGCCAGTAGCGTGACCCCGGTCGGTCGACGAAGGGGAATGGCATGACGGAGCGGATCGAGGGCCACGGGGGCGATCTGGCACTCGCGGCACTACGCGCGCACGGCGTACGGGAGATGTTCACGCTGTCCGGCGGGCACGTCTTCCCGCTCTACGACGCCGCGCACAGGGCGGGTTTCCCCCTCTACGACGTGCGGCACGAGCAGTCCGCGGTGTTCGCCGCCGAGGCGGTCGCCAAGCTCCAGCGCCGCCCCGGCCTGGCCGTGCTCACCGCCGGCCCCGGCGTCACCAACGGGGTCTCCGGCCTGACCAGCGCGTTCTTCAACGCCTCACCGGTGCTGGTGCTCGGTGGGCGGGCGCCGCAGTTCCGCTGGGGCTCGGGCAGCCTCCAGGAGATGGACCACCTGCCGCTCGTCGCGCCGGTGACCAAGCACGCCGAGACGGTGTTCAGCGCCGACGACATCCCGCGCGCGGTGTCGGCGGCGCTGACCACCGCGCTCACCCCGCACCGCGGCCCGGTGTTCCTGGACTTCCCGCTGGAGGCGGTCTTCTCGGTCGGTGACGCCGACCTGCCGGCGGTCACGCCGCCGGCGCCGATCGAGCCGGACCCGGACGAGGTGGCGAAGGCGGCCCGCCTGATCGCCGGCGCGTCGCGGCCGGTCGTCATCGCCGGCTCCGACGTGTACGCGGGCGACGCCGTCGAGGCGCTGCGCGCCGCCGCCGAGTCGCTTCGGGTGCCGGTGTTCACCAACGGGATGGGCCGGGGCGCGCTGCCGCCGGAGCACCCGCTCGCCTTCGCCAAGGCCCGCCGGGTCGCGCTCAAGGGCGCCGACGTGGTCGTGGTGATCGGCACCCCGCTGGACTTCCGGCTCTCCTTCGGCGACTTCGGCGACGCCCAGGTGGTGCACGTCGTGGACGCGCCCAGCCAGCGGGCCGGGCACGTGCAGCCGGCCGCCGCGCCGGCCGGTGACCTGCGGCTGATCCTCGGCGCGTTCGCCGACCACGCCGGTGACCGGGCCGACCACGCCGACTGGATCGCCGAGCTGCGGACCGCCGAGGACGCGGCGAAGGCCCGCGACGCGGAGGAGATGGCCGCCGAGACCGACCCGATCCGCCCGGCCCGGATCTACGGCGAGCTGCGCAGGGCGCTCGCCCCGGACGCCATCACCATCGGCGACGGCGGCGACTTCGTGTCGTACGCCGGCCGCTATCTGGAGCCGGCCCAGCCCGGCACCTGGCTCGACCCCGGCCCGTACGGGTGCCTCGGCACCGGCATGGGCTACGCGATGGGCGCCCGGGTCAGCCACCCGGACCGGCAGATCTGCGTGCTGATGGGCGACGGCGCGGCCGGCTTCTCGCTGATGGACGTGGAGTCGCTGGTCCGGCAGAAGCTGCCGGTGGTGATCGTGGTCGGCAACAACGGCATCTGGGGGCTGGAGAAGCACCCGATGCGGGCGATGTACGGCTACGACGTGGCCGCCGACCTCCAGCCCGGCCTGCGCTACGACAAGGTGGTCGAGGCGCTCGGCGGCGCGGGCGAGACGGTGGAGAAGGCCGCCGACCTCGGGCCCGCGTTGGGGCGCGCGTTCGACTCGGGCGTGCCGTACCTGGTGAACGTGCTGACCGACCCCGCGGACGCGTACCCCCGTTCGTCGAACCTGGCCTGACCACGGCGCGTGCGGGCCGTCCACCGGGTGACCGGCGGGCGGCCCGCTGCGCGTGTCAGACCTCGGGGCGGTCCCTGTCGTCCGGGCGGCCGCGCAGCTCCTCCTCGCGGCGGCGCAGGTCCTCCTCCCACAGCCGCAGCCGTTCCTGGTCCTCGCGGCGGGACCGCTCGTCCAGCGAGGCGAGGAACTCCGGGTCGTCGTCCGGTGCGAGCGGGCGGCGGGCCGGGGCGGCGGGCCGGGCCGTGCCGGTGACGCCGGCGGTCCCGGCCGGGCGCTCGCGGCCCACCAGGAACCAGGCGATCGAGCCGACCAGCGGGAAGAAGAGAATGATCAGCACCCAGATCATCCGGGGCAGCGCCTTGACCTTCTCCTCGTCGGCGGAGAGACAGCTGATCAGCGCGCACACGGCGAGGACGATCTGGACCAGGAAGAGCAGCACGTAGAGGCGGGCCATGACTCATGATGGCTCACCGCCGCTCGTCAGCGCACCCCGCCGAGCACGTGCGCCACGCCGAGCACCGCAAGTCCGGCCGCGCCGAGCGCGGTCAGCGGCACCGACCATCTGTCGAACCGGCGCGGTCCGGTGCCGGTGGCCCGGTGCCACGTCACCACGAGCACGGCGAGCCAGACCACCACCGCGAGCCCGGCCGGCGCCGCGTCCGCGGCCCGGCCGCCGAACGCCGGCCGGAGCTGGAGCAGCAGCACCGCAGTGAGCGTGAGCAGCGTCCGCCGCCACGCCAGCCGGGTGCGCTCGGGTTGCAGGCCGGGGTCACGGGTCACCGCGCGCCGCCCACCAGCACGGCGGCCACCAGCAGCAGCGCGCCGACCGCGACGACGAGTGCGAGGACGGCCGGGAAGCGGGACGCGGGCAACTCCTCGTTCAGCCGCATGGCGCGTTCGGTGCGCGCCCAGTGGTCGACCGCCCGGATCGAGACGGTGGCGCCGAGCAGCAGCAGCGCGACCGCGAGCGTCTCGCGCAGGTGGGCCAGGCGCAGCGGCGGCAGGAACTGCGCGGCGGCCAGCCCGCCCGCCACCAGCGCGAGACCTGTTCGCAGCCAGGCCAGGAACGTCCGTTCGTTCGCCAGCGAGAAGCGGTAGTCCGGCGGGGTGCCGACCGAACGCAGCTCACGCGGGTCGAACCAGCTCTTGATCGACTCCCACACGCTGCCGATTATCCGCTTTGCCCCGCGCCTAGCCTGGGGGGATGACCGATCTTGACGCGCGCGAGCTGCGCGACGCCTACGACAGCCAGATCCGACCGGAGCTGCCGGACCCGCTGCCGGCCGGGGTGACGGTCGAGCGCGACGGCCCGCTGTTCCGCGTGCTCGGGCTCGACCACCGAGGCTTCCTGACGTACCGGACGCTCGACGGTCTGGCCGGCGCCGAGCTGGACGCGCTCATCGCCCGGCAGGTCGAGGTCTTCCGGGACCGGGGCGAGCCGGTCGAGTGGAAGCTCGCCGGTCACGACGAGCCGGCCGACCTGGGCGACCGGCTGCGCGCCGCCGGATTCGTGCCGGAGGACCAGGAGACGGTCGTGGTCGGCCCGGTCGCGCCGCTCGCCGCCGCCGTCCCGGTGCTCCCCGAGGGGGTACGCCTGCGCGAGGTCACCAGCCGGGCGGACCTGGAGCGGATCGCCGCGATGGAGGAGGAGGTCTGGCACTCCGACCGCAGCCACCTGGTGTACGGGCTGGTCCGGGAGATCGAGGCCGATCCGCAGTCGATCACGATCGTGGTGGCGGAGGCGGGCGAGACCGTGATCAGCGCCGGCTGGATCCGTTACCAGCGGGGCACCGGCTTCGCCAGCCTCTGGGGCGGCTCGACGCTGCCGCAGTGGCGCAGGAAGGGCGTCTACCGGGCGCTCGTGGCCCACCGGGCGCGGCTGGCGCAGCAGCGCGGCAAGACGCTGCTCCAGGTGGACTGCTCGCCGGACAGCCGCCCCATCCTGGAGCGGCTCGGGCTCGTTGCGGTCACCACCTCCACGCCGTACGTCTACACTCCGTGATCATGGAACGGTTGACGGCGGACGAGCGGCTCACCCTGAAGACCGGTGCGTTCGGTGCCGTCTTCCTGGTCTCCAACGCCGTACCCGGGGTGCTGGCCATGGTGCGGGAGAGCTTCGCCGCCTCCGGCGCGCTCGCCGAGGTGGGGGGCGTGGTCAAGGAGGCGCTGACCACCGGGCCGCTGCCGCAGCTCCCCCGGGACTCGGTCCTGGAGGTCGAGTCGGTGGTGCTGCCCGCGCTGGGCCGGTCGGTGGAGATCCTGCGCGCCAAGTCGCCGGGCGACGTCGAGACGTACCGGTCGGTGGTGCTGGCCGCGGCGGAGCGGGTGGCCCAGGCGCACCGGGGGATCGAGCCGGCCGAGGCGGCGGCGATCGAGAAGATCCGGCAGGCGCTGGCCGAGCCGGCGTGACGGTGGTGAGTTGCGTCACTCCGGGCCGCCGGGGTGGCCATGCTACTTGCGGGTAACATTGCTCCGTGGGGAAGTGCACAGCAGCCCGCGGTTGACCCACGTTGCGTCACGCGGGAGGCTGCGCCCGTGACCGGGCGAGTGATCGCTACACCAAACAGGAGGGTCGTCGAAGCGCGATGAACATCGTCGTACTCGTCAAGCAGGTGCCCGATTCGGGCGCGGACCGCAACCTGCGTTCTGACGACAACACCGTCGACCGCGGTTCGGCGAACAACGTCATCAACGAGATGGACGAGTACGCCATCGAAGAGGCGTTGAAGATCAAGGAGGCGCACGGCGGCGAGGTCACCATCCTGACCATGGGTCCGGACCGGGCGACCGAGTCGATCCGCAAGGCGCTCTCCATGGGCCCGGACAAGGCCGTCCACGTGGTGGACGACGCCCTGCACGGCTCCTGCGCGGTGGCCACCTCGAAGGTGCTGGCCGCCGCCCTCGGGCAGCTCAACGCCGACCTGGTCATCTGCGGCGCCGAGTCGACCGACGGCCGGGTCCAGGTCATGCCGCACATGATCGCCGAGCGGCTGGGCGTGGCCGCCCTGACCGGCGCGCGCAAGCTCACCGTCGACGGGTCGAACCTGACCGTCGAGCGGCAGACCGAGGAGGGCTACGAGGTGGTCACCGCCTCGACCCCGGCCGTGGTCTCCGTCTGGGACACCATCAACGAGCCGCGCTACCCGTCCTTCAAGGGCATCATGGCGGCCAAGAAGAAGCCGGTGCAGACGCTCTCCCTGGGCGACCTGGGCGTGGCCCCGGCCGAGGTGGGCTTCGACGGCGCCACCAGCGCCGTGGTGGAGCACTCCAAGCGCCCGCCGCGCTCCGGCGGCGAGAAGATCACCGACGAGGGCGAGGGCGGCGTGAAGCTGGTCGAGTTCCTCGCCACCGAGAAGTTCGTGTGAGAGGTCACTGACATGTCTGAGGTTCTCGTCGTCGTCGAAGCCACGAAGGAATTCGGCGTCAAGAAGGTCACCCTGGAGATGCTCACCCTCGCCCGCGAGCTGGGCACCCCGAGCGCCGTCGTCCTCGGTGGCGCCGGCGCCGCCGAGGCGCTGAGCGCCAAGCTCGGCGAGTACGGCGCGGAGAAGATCTACGCCGCCGAGGGCGAGGAGATCGACGGCTACCTGGTGGCCCCCAAGGCCACGGTGGTCGCCGAGCTGGTCAAGCGCGTCCAGCCGGCCGCCGTGCTGCTCGCCTCGTCGCAGGAGGGCAAGGAGATCGCCGCCCGCCTCGCGGTCAAGCTGGACAACGGCATCCTGACCGACGTGGTCGGCCTGGCCGCCGACGGCACCGCCACCCAGGTCGCGTTCGCCGGCTCCACCATCGTCAAGTCCAAGGTCACCAAGGGCCTGCCGCTGGTCACCGTCCGGCCGAACTCGCTCAACCCGGCCCCGGCCGCTGCCACCCCGGCGGTCGAGCAGCTCACCGTGTCGGTCACCGACGCGGACAAGCTCGCCAAGGTCGTCGAGCGGGTCGCCGAGCAGAAGGGCTCCCGCCCCGAGCTGACCGAGGCGTCGGTGGTCGTCTCCGGCGGTCGCGGTGTCGGCAACGCCGACAACTTCAAGCTGGTCGAGGAGATGGCCGACCTGCTCGGCGGCGCGGTCGGCGCGTCCCGCGCGGCAGTCGACTCCGGCTACTACCCGCACCAGTTCCAGGTGGGCCAGACCGGCAAGACCGTCTCCCCGCAGCTCTACGTCGCGCTGGGCATCTCCGGTGCGATCCAGCACCGGGCCGGCATGCAGACCTCGAAGACCATCGTCGCGGTGAACAAGGACGCCGAGGCGCCGATCTTCGAGCTGGCCGACTACGGCGTGGTCGGCGACCTGTTCAAGGTCGTCCCGCAGGCCGCCGAGGAGATCCGCAAGCGCAAGTGAGCGTCGCGTGAAAGAAGGCCGCCGCCCGGTGCACCGGGCGGCGGCCTTTCTCGTAGGGAGCTGATCGGCGGGCCGGGGAGCTGAGCCGGCCCGCCGATCAGCCCGTCAGGGTGCCCCTCAGCAGGCTGTCGCCGGAGTGGCCGGGCTTGTTGTCGTACTGCTCCGCGCTGACGTCGACCACGGTGTAGGTACGCAGGTCGACGTTCGGGGGGATCGGCAGGAGCGCGTCCCCTGATCCGTTGCTCAGCGTACCCACGGAGAACATATCCATCGTGTTCGGATCGATCAGCCAGACCTCGTAGTACCCCGGAACGGTCGGGAGATTCGCCACGTGCAGATGCAATCGGTGGTCGCCGAGCACCCGGGCGTCGCCGGAGGCGTCCTTCGGCGTCGAACCGAACGCGGCGAGCGGCGCGCTGGCCAGCACCGGCGGCCGGGGATCGGTCTCCTCGCCGCCGCCGAGCACCGCGGCGGTTCCGGCCACGCCGATCACCGCGGCGGCTGTGGCGGTGACCGCTGTGGTCGCCCAACCCGGCCAGCGCCGGCTCCGCCGCGGACGACGTGCCACGACGGGTACGGCGGCCGGCTCCACCGGGTCGGCCGAACGCGGCAGGCGCCTGTCGGTCAGCGCCGGCAGCTGCTCGGCGGCCCGGACCTCGGCCATGATGCCCTGCCAGATGTGCTCCGGCGGGTCGGGCAGCTCGGCCAGGCCCTGGGTGCCCGCGCCGAGCCCGGCGACGTGCTGGAGCGTCTCCACCTCGCCCCGGCAGTGGTCGCAGGTGTCCAGATGGGTGGCCTCGCCGTCAGCCGCCTCGCTCTCACCGAGCGCCAGAAAGACCAGCCGGTCGTGGTCCAGGTGCTGCACCGTCCACCTCCCATCTGCGTTTCAGGCTCTGCATGCCGCGTCTGATGTGACTCTTGACGGTGCCGAGCGGCACTCCGGTCACCGCCGCGATCTGCTGGTGTGTCAGGTCGTCGTAGAACGCCAGCTCCAGCATCCGGCGCTGCTCGTCCGGGAGCCGGGCCAGCTCGTCGGCGACCACCAGGCGGTCGACCACGGTGTCCGGGTCGGGGCCGGTGGAGACCGGCTCCGGCAGTTGCTTCACCGTCTCGACCACCCGGGTCTCCCGGGCCGAGGCCCGGATCCGGTCGACCACCTTGCGCCGCCCGATTCCGAGCAGCCAGCCGACCAGTGAGCCTTTCGCCGGGTCGAACGTCTCCCGGCCGAGCCAGGCGGCGACGAACGTCGCCTGGGTCACGTCCTCGGCATCGCTGCGGTTCACGAGCGTCGTGGCGGCCAGGTGCAGCACCGCTCGCCCGTACCTGTCGTACGCCTCTCGCAGGGCCGCCTCGTCGCCGTCGCGGAACCGGGTGGCGAGGTCGTCCTCGCCCGGCGGTTCGGGGCCCTGCCTCGCCGCCGTCACCGGGCGGCTCGCCTTCCGTGGGGCATGCCCGACTGTAACTCCCACAGCCTTCGCCCCACTCTCCCGGTGTGTCGGTCACGACCCTCGTCACCTCTCCTTCGTCGCCGGAGGGTCCGGCGGATGCGCCCGGAGACGGGAAAAAGAAATCGGATCCGGGCGCATCCGGGGGCGACGGAGCCGGCGTAACCCGTTCTGCAAGCCAGGCCTGACGAATCAGCACCAACCACCAGGAGGCAGACAATGCAGTACGCGATGTTCCGTCGGGTCGCCGCGGGCGGCGCAGTGGCCGCCCTCACCTTCGCCGGCGTCGGCGCCGCCACCATGAGCCCGGCCTACGCCGCCTCGTCGAAGGTCTCCGTGGTCCACGGCATCCCGGACACCCCGGTCGACGTGTACGTCAACGGCGAGAAGACGCTGAACAACTTCAAGCCCGGCGACGTCGCCGGCCCGCTCACCCTGCCCGAGGGGGAGTACGACATCGCCCTGACCAAGCCGGGTGAGGCCATCGACAAGGCGATCCTGAAGGTGGACGACGCCGCGGTGCCGGGCGGGGCGAACATCAGCCTCGCCGCCCACCTGAGCGCCGCCGGCGAGCCGCAGATCACCCCGTTCGTCAACGACGTGTCCAAGGTGGGCGCCGGCAAGGCCCGGCTGATCGTCCGGCACACCGCCGCCGCCCCGGCCGTCGACGTGCGGGCCGGCGGCAAGCCGGTCTTCGAGGGCCTGACCAACCCGAAGGAGGCGAAGGCGGACGTGGCCGCCGGCTCGGTCGAGGCGGACGTGGTGCTCGCCGGCACCGACACCGTCGCCATCGGCCCGGCCGACCTGAACCTGAAGGAGGGCACCGCCACCATCGTCTACGCGATCGGCTCGGCCGAGGCGAAGAACCTGAGCGTGGTCGCCCAGACCATCAACGGCCTGCACTCGGCGCCGGGCGGCGTGCCCAGCGGCACCGGCGGCCAGGCCGGCACCGGCGTGGACACCTGGTGGTACGTGCTGGCCGGGGCCGGCGTGCTGCTCCTGGTCGGCGGCGGGGCGCGGGTGGCGGCAACCGCCCGGGCCGGTCGCCGGTGACGGTGCGCAACCGCGGGGCGCTGGCGGCGATGGCCGCCGGCGCCGCCGCGCTCACCCTGGCGGGTGTGGTGGCGTGCGGGTCCGAGCCCGCCGAGGACGTCGGCGGCGACGAGGTGACCGCCCTGGCCGGCGCCACACCCACGCCCACACCGGCGGCGACGGCGACCGGCGGCGGTTCGGTACCGGTGAACCCGGGGACGCTGCCGGCCGACAGCGAGATCGTGCCGCCGGTGAAGCTGAGCATCCCGCCGATCCGGGTCACCGCTACCGTCAACCCGGTGGGCGTCAACGAGCGCACCGACGAGTTCGAGGTGCCGCCCAGCGTGGACCAGGTCGGCTGGTACCGCTACGGCCCGGGCCTGGAGGCCGGCGCCGGCTCGGTGGTGATCGCCGGGCACGTGGACAGCGCCGAGCAGGGCAAGGGTGCGTTCTTCCGGCTGCGTGAGCTGGGCCAGGGGGACGAGCTCACCGCCACCGGCTCGGACGGCCGCGAGCGCTCCTACCGGGTGGTTGCCCGGGAGGAGTACCGGAAGTCGAAGATCCCGCTGGAGCGGTACTTCGCGCGCGACGGTAAACCCCGCCTCACGCTGATCACCTGCGGCGGGCCGTTCGACGCGAAGACCCGCAGCTACCGGGACAACATCGTGGTCACTGCCGTTCCCGCGTGATCACGGCCGTTCCCGCGTGAGCGCGCGAGAGCGGGCCGGACCGCCCCGGGTGGGACGGGGCGGTCCGGCCCCCGGTGCCTGGTACGCAGGCCGTTAGGCTGAACCGTGATGGCATACCTTGATCACGCGGCGACGACCCCGATGCTGGACGAGGCACTCGAGGCGTACGTCGCTGCCGCCCGCGAGGTCGGCAACGCCTCGTCGCTGCACGCGGCGGGCCGCCGGGCCCGGCGGCGGGTGGAGGAGTCCCGCGAGCGGGTGGCCGCCGCGCTCGGCGCTCGCCCCTCCGAGGTGATCTTCACCGGCGGCGGCACGGAGAGCGACAACCTCGCCGTGAAGGGCGTCTTCTGGGCTCGTCGCGCCGCCCGGGCCGACCGGGTCCGGGTGGTCTCCAGCGCGGTCGAGCACCACGCCGTCCTCGACGCGGTGGACTGGCTGGTCGAGCACGAGGACGCGCAGGCCGGCTGGCTGCCGGTCGACGCGGCCGGACGGCTCGATCCGGAGCGACTGCGCGCCGAGCTGGCCGAGCACGGCGAGCGTGTCGCGGTGGTCACCGCCATGTGGGCCAACAACGAGGTGGGCACCGTCCAGCCGGTGGCCGAGCTGGCCGCCGTCGCCGCCGAACACGGGGTGCCGTTCCACACCGACGCCATCCAGGCGGTCGGGCAGGTCCCCGTCGACTTCGCCGCCAGCGGCGTGTCGGCGCTCACCGTGACCGGGCACAAGCTCGGCGGCCCGGCCGGTGTGGGCGCGCTGCTGCTGGCCCGCGACGTGGCGGCCACCCCGCTGCTGCACGGCGGCGGCCAGGAGCGCGACGTACGCTCCGGGACGCTGGACACCGCCGGCATCGTCGCGTTCGCCGTCGCCGTCGAGGCCGCGGTCAAGGGCCAGCAGGAGTACGCCGCCCGCGTCGCCGCGCTCCGCGACGAGCTGGTCGAGCGGGTCCGGCAGGCCGTCCCCGAGGTGATCTTCAACGGCGACCCGGCCGACCGGCTCCCGGGCAACGCGCACTTCTCCTTCCCCGGCTGCGAGGGAGACGCGCTGCTGCTGCTCCTGGACGCCCAGGGCATCGCCTGCTCGACCGGGTCGGCCTGCTCCGCCGGGGTGGCCCAGCCCTCGCACGTGCTGCTGGCGATGGGCGCCGACGACGACCGGGCCCGGTCCTCGCTGCGCTTCACGCTCGGCCACACGAGCACCGGCGCGGACGTGGACGCGCTGATCGCCGCGCTGCCCGCAGCGGTGGAGCGGGCCCGCCGCGCGGCCGCCCTCCGTACTCCCCGCTGACCCGGATACGCTCGGTGAGGACGAGGGGAGTGGGCCGGTGAGGGTTCTGGCGGCGATGTCGGGCGGGGTGGACTCCGCCGTCGCGGCGGCACGGGCGGTGGAGGCCGGGCACGACGTGACGGGCGTGCACCTGGCCCTGGCCCGTAACCCGCAGACGTACCGCACCGGCGCCCGGGGCTGCTGCACGCTGGAGGACTCCCGGGACGCCCGGCGCGCCGCCGACGTGCTCGGCATCCCGTTCTACGTGTGGGACATGGCCGACCGGTTCCACGACGACGTGGTGGACGACTTCGTGGCCGAGTACGCCGCGGGGCGTACCCCGAATCCCTGCCTGCGCTGCAACGAGAAGATCAAGTTCGCGGCGGTGCTGGACCGGGCCGTGGCCCTGGGCTTCGACGCGGTGGTGACCGGCCACCACGCCCGGCTCGGCGCGGACGGCCTGCTGCGGCGCAGCGTGGACGCGGCCAAGGACCAGTCGTACGTGCTGGCGGTGCTGACCCGCGCGCAGCTCGACCGGTCGATCTTCCCGCTCGGTGACTCGACGAAGGCCGAGGTGCGCGCGGAGGCCGCCCGGCGCGGCCTCGCCGTGGCCGACAAGCCGGACTCGCACGACATCTGCTTCATCGCCGACGGCGACACCCGCGGCTTCCTCGCCGAGCGGCTCGGCGAGGCGCCGGGCCAGGTGGTGGACGCGCTCACCGGCGCGGTGGTGGGCAGCCACAGCGGCGCCTACCAGTACACCGTCGGACAGCGGCGCGGCCTGCACCTGGACCGCCCGGCGCCGGACGGCCGGCCCCGCTACGTGCTGTCCATCACCCCGACCACGAACACGGTGACAGTAGGCCCGGCCGAGGCGCTGGAGGTCTCCGACGTACGCGCCACCCGCCCGGTGTGGACCGGCGGGCCGCGCCCGGACGGGCCGGTCGAGTGCGAGGTGCAGCTCCGGGCGCACGGCGACGTGGTGCCGGCCGCCGTCGAGGTCGACGCCGACGGCCTGCGCGCGTCGCTGCGCCGCCCGGTCCGGGGTGTGGCAGCCGGCCAGGCGATAGTGGCCTACCGGCCGGACCCGGCCGGTGACGTGGTCCTCGGCTCCGCCACCATCACCGCCGCCTGACCGGCGACGGGCAGCGGATAGGCTGCGGCCGTGACTGAGCAGGCGTGGCCCTGGCCCACCGGCGCGGCGACCGGCATCGGGTCGCTGCCCGGCACCGACATCGCCGAGGCGCAGCGGATCGTGCTCGGCGAGCTGCCCGCACTGCCGCACCTGCCCGAGCTGCCAGCCCGGGGGCCGGGCGCGGACATCGTCGGCCGCACCGCCGGCCTGCTCGTCGAACTGCCGGTCGAGCTGTACGCGGCCCGCTGGCGGATCGCCCCGCGCCCCGGCCGGGACGTGCGTCGTGCCCGCGACCTGATGGAACGCGACCTCGACCAGCTCGCCGAGCAGGCCGAGGAGTACGCCGGACCGGTCAAGGTCCAGGCCGCCGGCCCGTTCACCCTCGCCGCCGTGCTGGAGCTGCCGATCGGCGGCCGGATGCTGCGCGACCCGGGCGCGGTACGCGACCTCGCCGGCTCGCTCGGCGAAGGGCTGCGCGGGCACGTCGAGGCGGTGACCCGGCGGCTGCCCCGTGCCTCGGTGCTGCTCCAGCTCGACGAGCCGTCCCTGCCGGCGGTGCTGGCCGGCCGGGTGCCCACCGAGAGCGGATTCGGCACCCACCGTCCGGTGGAGACCGAGGTGGCGCGGGCGCTGCTGCACGACGTGATCGAGGCGGCCGGTGTTCCGGCGCTCGTGCACTGCTGCGCGCCGGACGCGCCGCTGGAGCTGATCCGGTCCGCCGGCGCGGTGGGCGTCGCGCTCGACCTGTCGCTGGTCACCGACCTCGACCCGCTCGGCGAGGCGATCGACGCCGGGCTCGGGCTGCTGGCCGGCGCCGCGCCGACGCTGCCGCCGCCGTCCGGTCGGGCGCCGACGTCGGCCGAGGTCGCCGACCGGGTCCGGCGGGTCTGGGACCAGCTCGGCTTCCCCCGCCGCCGGCTGGCCGAGCAGGTGGTGGTCACCCCCGCGTGCGGCCTGGCCGGCGCCACCCCGGGGTACGCCCGCGCGGTGCTCACCGCCTGCCGCGACGCGGGCCGGCGGCTCGCCGAGGACTGACGTTTTTCCGTCGTACCCGCCGGGCACGATGACCGGCATGATTGGACGACTGCGTTCCACAGTGATCGACTGCCCCGATCCGCGCGCGCTCGCTGCCTTCTACTCCGAGCTGCTCGGCCTGCCCGTGGTGGAGGAGAACTCCGACGGCGACGAGTGGGTGGTGCTCGGCGGCCCACCCGGGCACCAGCCGCGGGTGGCCTTGCAGCGGGCACCGGGCCTGCGCACCCCCGACTGGCCCGATCCGGCCCGGCCGCAGCAGTTCCACCTCGACGTGAGCGTCGACGACATCGAGGCGGCCGAGAAGGCGGTGCTGGCGCTCGGCGCACGGCGGCTCCCCGGTGAGGGGGAGGGCTTCCGGGTCTACGCCGACCCGGTCGGCCACCCGTTCTGCCTCTGCTGGGACTGATCTTCCGCCACTTGCGCGGCGGGGGCATGATCGCCACCGTGACCGCCTCCACCGCCACCGGCCGGGCCGCCGGTTCGCTGTTCGGCCTGGCCTACGGCGACGCCCTGGGCAAGCCGACCGAGTTCCTCACCGTCACCGAGATCGTCCGGCGCTACGGTCCGGGCGGTCCGCGCGAGCTGACCGGCGACCCGGCCCTGGTCACCGACGACACGCAGATGGCGCTGGCCGTGGCGTGGGCGCTGCACGACGCGCCCGCGTACACGGCCGAGGTGGTGGAGCCGCTGCTGCGGCAGCGCTTCGTCGACTGGTCGGTGAGCCCGGAGAACAACCGCGCCCCGGGCATGACCTGCCTGCGGGCCTGCGCCGAGCTGGCCCGGGGCTCCCGCTGGCAGGAGGCCACAGTCGCCGGCTCCAAGGGCTGCGGCGCGAACATGCGCGTCACCCCGGTCGGGCTGCTCGACGTCGACCTGGACACGATGGCCGGGCTGGCCCAGCTCCAGGCCGGCCTGACCCACGGCCACCCGACCGGGCTGGCGGCGAGCGAGCTGACCGCGTACGCGGTCCGGCTGCTGCGCGACGGCGCGGCGCTGCCGGAACTGCCCGGCCTGCTCACCGAGCGGGCCCGGGCGCAGCGCACCGTCTACCGGGAAGACTGGCTCGGTGACCTGTGGCAGCGGCCCGGCGAGAGCAACGCGGCCGAGTTCGTCGCCCGGGGCTGGGACGACTGCCTGCGCGTGCTCGGCCGGCTGGAGGCGGCGCTGGCCCGCCCGGACGACGGCGGCGACCCGTGCCGGTTCACCGGTGAGGGGTGGATCGCCGAGGAGGCGCTGGCCACCGCGCTGCTCTGCGCGCTGCGCCACACCGACGACCCGGTCGGCGCGCTGGCCCGGGGCGCCACCACGGCCGGTGACTCGGACTCCATCGCCGCGCTGGCCGGCGCGTTCGTCGGGGCCGCGTACGGCACGGCCGCCTGGCCCGCCGGGTGGGCGGGGCGGATCGAGTACGCCGGCCAGCTCACCGCGCTCGCCGACGCGTTCGACGGGGAGGCGTCCGGCGCCGGCTCACCCCGTGACGGCCGGGGACCGGCGGCGTGACCCCGCCTTCCGGGTGAGGCCGGGGCGAGGCGGCTCGCTCAGCCGGTGAGGTGGCTCAGCCGGCGGACGCCCCGCCACAGGTCCGGGTCGCAGGTGCCGGCCCGGTCGGCGAACGCGTCCAGCGGCACCGGGATCGGCTCGCTGACGTCGAGGTAGCTGTCGTGGTCGGCGTCCGGATCCCAGTCCCGGGTCGGGATCGGCAGGTGGTCGTCCCGGTCCGACTTGTCCTGGCTAGTGATCTTCAGGACCTCGGCGTCCCGGCCGTCGACGCGCAGCACCAGACAGGGACGCACCTTCGAACCGGTCCCGTCGGCGTAGGGCACGTCGGCCCACCAGATCTCCCCGGGCCGGGGCTCGTCCCGGCTCGTCCATCCGGCGCCCCGCGGCCTCGGCGGCGTCGCGGTGCGGCCGCCCCGTGGCCCGGTGCCGGCCCGGTCACCGCGGCGTCCACCGCCGGTCCGCTCGCCGTCCGGTCCGCCGGTGCGGCTGCCACGCCCGGTGCCCGGCCGCCGTCCGTCGGCCCGGTCGCGCTTCCCGTCGGCCCGGTCGCGCGTCCCGGCGCGTTCGGCCGCCCGGCGGCGCCAGTCGTTCCACAGCCAGCCGGCTGCGACGCAGGCCGCGATCACCAGCGCCCAGATCACCCCGTCGCGCATCCGTCGTCCGCCTTCCGACCGTTGTGGCCCACTACCGCCGACCGATCGTCGCACGGCCCGGCCCCACCCGCCCGGGTGGCGCGGTGGGCGTCCGTTCGCCCTGCTCGGCGCGGGTGGCCGGACGACTGTCACAGCCGACCGCTACGGTTCTCGGGTAGCACGAACACGGGAGGTCGACAGCGGTGTCCGAAGGCGGCGGCGTGTCCGAAGAAGCGGTTCCCTCAGCGGTCGACGCGGCCCAGGACGCGGCGGCGGGTGCCGAGCCGACCCCGGCGGCCCGGGAGCGGCACGCCACGCTCAGCCAGGAGCTGACCGAGCACCAGTACCGCTACTACGTGCTCGACGCGCCGACGGTCACCGACGCGGAGTTCGACAAGCAGCTGCGGGAACTGGAGGCGCTGGAGGCCGAATACCCGGCGTTGCGCACCCCCGACTCGCCCACCCAGCGGGTCGGCGGCACCTTCTCCACCGACTTCACGCCGGTCACGCACGCCGAGCGGATGCTCTCGCTCGACAACGCCTTCGCCGACGAGGAACTGGCCGCCTGGTCGGAGCGGGTCGAGCGCGACGCCGGCGGCCCGGTGCCCTACCTGTGCGAGCTGAAGGTCGACGGGCTCGCCATCAACCTCACCTACGAGAAGGGCCGGCTGGTGCGCGCGGCCACCCGGGGCGACGGCCGCACCGGCGAGGACGTCACCGCCAACGTGCGCAGCATCAAGGGCGTACCGGCCCGGCTGACCCCGGCCGGCGACTTCCCCGACGTGCCCGACCTGATCGAGGTGCGCGGCGAGATCTACTTCCCGGTGGCCGCGTTCGCCGACCTGAACGCGAGCCTGGTCGAGCAGGGCAAGGCGCCGTTCGCCAACCCGCGCAACGCCGCCGCCGGCAGCCTGCGGCAGAAGGACCCCCGGGTGACCGCCTCCCGCCCGCTGCGCCTGGTGGTGCACGGCGTCGGCGCGCGCACCGGGTTCCGGCCGGCCGCGCAGTCCGAGTCGTACGCCGCACTCAAGGCGTGGGGGCTGCCCACCAGCGACCGGTGGCGGGTGGTGGACGACCTGGCCGGCGTCGCGGAATACATCGCCTACTACGGCAGGCACCGGCACGACGTCGAGCACGAGATCGACGGCGTGGTGGTCAAGGTCGACCCGGTCTCCATCCAGGGCCGCCTCGGCTCGACCAGCCGCGCGCCCCGCTGGGCGATCGCCTTCAAATACCCGCCGGAGGAGGTCAACACCAAGCTGCTCGACATCGAGGTGGAGGTCGGGCGCACCGGCCGGGTCACCCCGCGCGCCGTGCTCCAGCCGGTGCGGGTGGCCGGCTCCACCGTCGCCTACGCCACCCTGCACAACGCCCGAGAGGTCGAGCGCAAGGGTGTGCTCATCGGCGACACGGTGGTGCTGCGAAAGGCCGGCGACGTGATCCCCGAGGTGCTCGGCCCGGTGGTCGAGCTGCGCCCGGCCGACGCCCGCCCGTTCGTCATGCCTACCACCTGCCCGGCCTGCGGCACGCCGCTCGCGCCGGCCAAGGAGAGCGACGTCGACATCCGCTGCCCCAACGGGCGGGCCTGCCCCGGTCAGATCCGCGAGCGGGTCTTCTACCTGGCCAGCCGCAAGGTGCTCGACATCGAGGTGCTCGGCGAGAAGGGCGCGGCGGCGCTGCTGGACGCCCAGATCATCACCAACGAGGGCGACCTGTTCCAGCTCGACGCCGAGCAGTTGAGCCGGTCGCCGTTCTTCGTCAACAAGGACGGCAGCCTGGGCAGCAACGCCACCAAGCTGCTCGACAACCTCGCCGAGGCCAAGGAACGCGACCTGTGGCGGGTGCTGGTGGCGCTGTCCATCCGGCACGTCGGCCCGACCGCCGCCCAGGCGCTCGCCCGGCACTTCCGCTCGGTCGCCGCGATCGAAGCCGCCGGTGAGGAGGAGCTGTCCTCGGTGGACGGCGTCGGCCCGACCATCGCGGCGAGCGTCAAGGAGTGGTTCGCCGTCGACTGGCACCGCGACGTGGTGCGCAAGTGGGCCGCGGCGGGCGTACGGATGGCCGAGGAGGCCGCCGACGAGGGGCCGCGACCGCTCGACGGGATCACGGTAGTGGTCACCGGCACGCTCGGCGGGTTCAGCCGCGACCAGGCGGCCGAGGCGATCCAGGTCCGGGGCGGAAAGGTGACCGGCTCGGTCTCCAAGAAGACGGGCTTCGTGGTGGTCGGCGACAATCCCGGCTCCAAGGCCGACAAGGCCGCCACCCTGAAACTGCCGATCCTCGACGAGGACGGATTCCGGGTGCTGCTGGACTCCGGCCCGGAGGCGGCCCGCGAGGTGGCCCGGGTGCAGGACTGACAGGCTGGTCACAGCGATCGTCCGGCGGATACCAAGTTAATTACGACTACGACCGATTCGTGACTGTCGTGTCGGGGAAATCGCCTCGGAGGGCGTTTCATTGGCGTACGACGCGTGACGGCGCGCGCCAGGACGTTCCCCGGGAGGTGCGATGGAGACCGGCGACCCGCGTAACTCCGTCCCGCCCGGGCGGAGCGGGCCGTTCTTCGGCTTCGTCGGCGCGATCGGCGTGGTCGCCCTGGCGGTCTCGGCCGGGCCGCTCGTCGCGCTCGCCGACAGATGGAGTGAACTGCCGGCCGCGTTCTGGACGATGGCGGCGCTCGCCGTCGCCTGCGACGCCCGCCCGTTCGTCCCGCCCGGCCGGCGGCAGACCTCGGCGGTGTTCCCGTCGACCTGCTTCACCTTCGCCATCCTGCTCGGCTGGGGCTTCGGTCCGGCCGTCGCGGTGCAGGCCGTGGCGGTCGCGGTCAGCGGCTGGCGGCTCGGGTACGCCCCCTGGCGTACCGGCTTCAACGCCGCGCAGTACGCGTGCGCGCTCGCCGCCGCGTACGCGGTCACCCGGCTGGGCCCGGGTGAGCTGTTCGACGGCGGCCGTCTGCACTGGACCGACGTGGCGGCGGTGGGCGGCGCGACGGTCGCCTGGTTCGTGGTCAACTACGGGCTGGTCAGCTCCGCGGTCCGGTTGCGCTTCGGCGACAGGTGGTGGCCGAGCGTCCGCAGCGGCCTGGCCTACGAACTGCTCGCCACCGGTTCGCTGCTGCTGCTCGCGCCGGTGCTGGTGGCCGCCGCCCGGGCCAGCGCGGCGCTGATCCCGCTGGTGCTGGTGCCGCTGTTCGCCGTCTACCGGATGGCCCGGCTCTCCGCCGAACGGGAACAGCTCGCCGACGTGGACCCGCTCACCGGGCTGCCCAACCGCAAGGCGCTGCTCACCGAGGTGGCCGAGCAGGTGCACCTGCACGGCGACCGGGCCGCCCGGGGCGCGCCGGACGCGCACCTGGCGCTGCTGCTGCTCGACCTCGACCGGTTCAAGCACGTCAACGACGCGCTCGGGCACGCGGTGGGGGACCGCCTGCTGGTCGAGGTGAGCGCCCGTCTGACGGGCGCTGTGGACGCCGGTGACATGGTGGCGCGGCTCGGCGGCGACGAGTTCGCCATCGTCGTACCCCGGCTCACCGACATCGACCAGGCTCGCGAGCGGGCCGACCGGGTGGTCGCCGCGCTCGCCGAACCGGTGCCGCTGGACGGGCTGCCGCTGGACGTGGGCGGCGCCATCGGCATCGCGCTCTACCCCGACCACGGCGAGGACTTCGCCACCCTGATGCGCCACGCCGACGTGGCCATGTACGACGCGAAGCACCGCAACGACACGGTGGCGGTCTACGCGCCGGAGTCCGACCACAACTCGGCCGAGCGCCTGAGCCTGCTGGCCGACCTGCGCCGGGTGCTGGAGTCCGGCCCGTCCGCGCAGGGCGGGGAGACTGTGGGCGTACGCGGGGGTGACGGCGCCGCCCTGACCCCGGCGCTGCCGGTGCGGGCCGACCGCCCGGCCCGCAACCAGCGGCCGGCGCGCGACGGCGGCCGGCGGTCCGGCGACGGGGCGAACCGCTGGCTGCGACGGCGCCGCGAGCGCGTCGAGGAGCGGCACGACGACGACCTGATCGAGCGGATCCTCACCGGCGCCGACCCGATCCGCCGCCGGGCCGCCCGGGCCGGCGCCGGACCGGTCGCGGGTCCGCTCGTGGTGGGTGACGCGGAGCTCGCGCCGGAGACGGAGACGGAGACCGCCGACGCCGACGTCACCCGGGACGCGGAGGCCGCCGTGAGCACCGGTGCGCCGGGCGTCATCGGGCCGACCGCCGACGGAAGCACGGTGGCCGGGCCGGACGAGCAGGCCGGGCACCCGGGCGAGATCACCATGTACTACCAGCCGCAGATCGCCATCGCGACAGGCGAGGTGGTGGGCGTCGAGGCGCTGCTGCGCTGGCGGCACCCGCGCCGGGGCATGGTCGACCCGGGCGAGCTGATCCAGGTCGCCGAGCAGAGCGCGGTGATGCGGCTGCTCACCCGCCGCG
The DNA here is from genome assembly GCF_007827635.1 of Micromonospora sp. CNZ296. Taxonomy (NCBI): domain Bacteria; kingdom Bacillati; phylum Actinomycetota; class Actinomycetes; order Micromonosporales; family Micromonosporaceae; genus Micromonospora; species Micromonospora sp. CNZ296. The sequence goes on along the minus strand of NZ_VISW01000005.1, from coordinate 268,432 downwards.
TGGTGGACGACGTGGTGGAGCAGCTCGCGAAGTGGTCGGCGGCCGGGCTCACGCTGCGGGCCGCGCTCAACGTCAGCGTCCGTGACCTGCACACCGGCGAGATCGCCGACCAGATCGCCGACCGGCTGACCCGGTACGGCGTGCCGCCGGAGCGCCTCCAGGTGGAGATCACCGAGGGCGCGCTGATGGCCGACCCGCGGCGGGTGCTCGCCAGCATCACCCAGCTGCACCGCATCGGCGTCGGCATCGCGCTCGACGACTTCGGCACCGGTTACTCGTCGCTCCAGCACCTGCGGCGGCTCCCGCTGTCCGAGGTGAAGGTGGACCGGTCGTTCGTCCTCGGGATGGCCGAGGACCCGGACGATGCGGCGATCGTCCGCTCGATGATCGAACTGGCCGGGGCGCTCGGGCTGCGTGTGGTGGCCGAGGGCGTGGAGGACGAGCGCACCTGGCGGATGCTGCACGCCGCCGGGTGCGACGTGGCGCAGGGCTGGTTCCACGCCCGGCCGATGCCGGCCGAGGACCTGGTGGCCTGGCTGTCCCGCTACCGTCCGGTGCGCCCGGCGGAGGCGGGGAGCCGCAGCGGTCCGGCCCCGGAGGGGGAGTCGAAGGCGTCGTCGTGACGGCGGGACAATAGACTCGCTCCGGTCACCGCGCGTCATCGAGCACGCCCGCACGCGCGGCCGGCCCACCGCAGACGTCTCAGGACAGCCACGAAGGGGGCACTGATGGCCGCCATCTCCCGCGAGGAGGTCGCGCACCTCGCGCGACTGTCGCGGCTCGCCGTCACGGAGGAGGAACTGGACACCTTCGCCGGCCAGCTGGATGTGATCCTCCAGTCGGTCGCGCAGGTCGGCGAGGTCGCCGCGGCGGACATCCCGCCGACGTCCCACTCCGTGCCGCTGACGAACGTGCTCCGTGAGGACGTGGTGCGGCCGGGCCTGACCCCGCAGGAGGCGCTGTCGGGCGCCCCCGACGCCGAGGAGCAGCGGTTCCGCGTCCCGCGGATCCTGGACGAGGATGTGGCCTCATGACCGACCTGACCAAGCTCACCGCCGTTGAGATCGCCGGGCTGGTGGCGAGCGGCGAGACCTCCGCGGTCGAGGTCACCCAGGCCCACCTGGACCGGATCGGCGCCGTCGACGACCGGGTGCACGCGTTCCTGCACGTCGACACCGAGGGGGCGCTGGCGGCCGCGCGTGCCGTGGACGAGCGCCGCGCCGCCGGTGAGGAACTGGGCCCGCTCGCCGGTGTGCCGGTCGCGGTGAAGGACGTGCTCACCACCAAGGGCGTGCCGACCACGGTCGGGTCGAAGATCCTGGAGGGCTGGCGCCCGCCGTACGACTCGACGATCGTCGAGCGGCTGCGCGACGCCGGCACGGTGATGCTCGGCAAGACGAACATGGACGAGTTCGCGATGGGCTCCTCCACCGAGTACTCCGCGTACGGGCCGACCCGCAACCCGTGGGACCTGGAGCGGATCCCGGGCGGCTCCGGCGGTGGCAGCGCGGCGGCGCTGGCCGCGTACGAGGCGCCGCTGTCGATCGGCTCGGACACCGGCGGCTCGATCCGCCAGCCCGGCGCGGTCACCGGCACCGTCGGCGCGAAGCCCACCTACGGCGGCACGTCCCGCTACGGCCTGGTCGCGTTCTCATCGTCGCTGGACACGCCCGGCCCGTGCGCGCGTACCGTGCTCGACGCCGCGTTGCTGCACCAGGTGATCGGCGGTCACGACCCGCGCGACTCCACCTCGATCCCGGCCCCGGTGCCGGACGTGGTGGCCGCGGCGCGGCTCGGCGCCACCGGCGACCTGACCGGCGTGAAGCTCGGCGTGGTCACCGAGTTCACCGGTGAGGGCGCGGAGCCCGGCGTGATGGCCGCGTTCCGCGACGCCGCCGAGGCGCTGGCGAAGCTGGGCGCCGAGATCGTCGAGGTCTCGTGCCCGAACTTCAAGTACGCGCTGCCGGCGTACTACCTGATCGCGCCGAGCGAGTGCTCCTCCAACCTGGCCCGGTTCGACGGCGTCCGGTTCGGCCTGCGGGTCGGCGACGACGGCAACCGGTCGCTGGAGGAGGTCATGTCGCTGACCCGCGAGGCCGGCTTCGGCCCCGAGGTCAAGCGCCGCATCATGCTCGGCACGTACGCCCTCTCCTCGGGCTACTACGACGCCTACTACGGCCAGGCGCAGAAGGTCCGCACGCTCATCACGCGGGACTTCACCAGTGCGTTCGAGCAGGTCGACGCGCTGATCTCGCCGACCACGCCGTTCGTGGCGTTCCCGATCGGGTCGCGCACCGCCGACCCGTACCAGATGTACCTGGCCGACCTGTTCACCATCCCGACGAACCTGTACGGCGGCCCGGCCATCTCGGTGCCGTGCGGCCTGTCCGACGGGCTCCCGGTCGGCTTCCAGATCATGGCGCCGACCATGGCCGACGACCGGATGTACCGGGTCGCCGCCGCGCTGGAGAACGCCGTCGGCACGCTCACCCCGCCGGCGCTCTGAACCAAGGGGTACGGAGGCGGGCCGCCCGCCTCCGTACCGGACGACGTCCCGCGCCCGGTGCGGTCACCACGACCGCGCCGGGCGCGGCTGTCGTCGCGGCGACACGGTGATCACCGATCAGTGGATTGCCCGGGGTCACTGGCACTGGTCGAATAAACTCCGGGTCTGCTGGATCGACTGGACTGTGGCCCGCTGGCGGACGCGAGCGGTTCCGACCGAGAGCTGGATGTGCGATGGGGACACTTCGCCCGGCCATGGCCCTGACGATGGTCGCGGCGTTGCTGCTGGGCGCCGCGCAGCCCGCCACCGCGCAACCGGCCACCGCCGTCACGGAGACCGTCACCATCACCTCGGGCAAGCCCCGGCCGGTCATGGTCATCGGGCAGGTCTACGCGATCCACACCGTGGAGGCCACAGGTGGCACCGAGCCGTACCGGTTGTCGGTGACGTCGGGCGGTCTGCCGCCGGGGATGCTCGTGGTGGGGACGTCGCTCGGTGGTGCGCCGACGACGCCCGGCACGTACACGTTCACGTTGCGGATGACCGACCAGAACGACCTCTTCGACGAGCAGACGGCGACCATCGAGGTACGCGAGCCGACTGTCGTCATCACGTCCGGCACGCCGCGGTCGCCCATGTACCTCGGGCGGGTGTACGCGATCCACACCGTCGAGGCCACAGGCGGCACCGAGCCGTACCGGCTGTCGGTGACGTCGGGCGGTCTGCCGCCGGGGATGCTCGTGGTCGGGACGTCGCTCGGTGGCGCGCCGACCACCCCCGGCACGTACACGTTCACGTTGCGGATGACCGACAAGAACGACCGCTTCGACGAGCAGAAGGCCACAGTCGTCGTCGCCGAGGCGGCGACGGTGTTCACCTCCGGCGAACCGCCCGCCGCCACTGCCGGTAAGCCCTACTCCTTCCGGTTCACCGCCGACGGTGACTCGGACATCGCGTTCGCCCTGGCCGCCGGGGCACTGCCGGGCGGTCTCACCCTCGACGAGGAGGGCCGGCTCCGCGGCACCCCGGGCAGCGCCGGCACGTTCACCTTCACCGTCTCGGCGAAGGGATACAGCACCAGCGCCACGACTGAGGTGTCCCTGACCGTCGCCGCCCCGGCCCCGGCCACCCCCACGGCGACCCCGACCGGCTCGACGCCCACCCCGGCCGCCCCGACTGCGACGCCGACGCCGAGCGATCCGGCCGCCACGCCGTCGGCGAGCAGCAGCACCGTGGCGCCCCAGCCGACGCCCTCGCCGTCGAAGGTGAGTGGCGCGTGGCTGCCGATCACCGGGCCGGGTTCGCCGCTCGTACTGCTGCTGTTGAGCGTCGTGGCCTTCTCCGTCGGCGGCATCCTGCTCGTGCTGGCCTACAACCGCCGGCGGAGCTTCACCGCACCCGAGTGACGCCCGGCCCGGGCCAGGTCGTCGTGGCGGGCCGCCGTGCGGTGATCTCGAAGCCCGGCAGCGGGGTGGCCGGGCCAGCCGATTAGGCTGGAGCGGTTCTGTCCGGATCGCGCCTGGAGCTCAGATGACGACGACACTGCCCGCGTACGACGAGGTCGTCGCGCGCTTCGAACCGGTGATCGGCCTGGAGACCCACGTCGAGCTGGGCACGAACACCAAGATGTGGTGCGGCTGCCCGACCGACTTCGGCGGCGAGCCGAACACCCGGGTCTGCCCGGTCTGCCTCGGCCTGCCCGGCTCGCTGCCGGTGGCGAACAAGGCCGCCATCGAGGCGACCATCCGGATCGGGCTGGCGTTGAACTGCTCGATCGCCGAGTGGTGCCGGTTCGCCCGGAAGAACTACTTCTACCCGGACATGCCGAAGAACTTCCAGATCAGCCAGTACGACGAGCCGCTGTGCTTCGACGGCTACCTGGACGTCGAGGTGAACGGCGAACTGGTGCGCATCGGCATCGAGCGGGTGCACCTGGAGGAGGACACCGGCAAGACGCTGCACGTCGGCGGCGCCACCGGTCGCATCCACGGCGCCACCGAATCGCTCGTCGACTACAACCGGGCCGGCATCCCGCTCGTCGAGATCGTCACCAAGCCCATCCCGGGCACCGGCGCGCTCGCGCCCGAGGTCGCCCGCGCGTACGTCACCGAGCTGCGTGACGTGATCCGCTCGCTCGGCGTCTCCGACGTGCGGATGGAGGAGGGCTCGCTGCGCTGCGACGTCAACACGTCGCTGAACCGGCCGGGCGAGGAGTGGGGCACCCGCACCGAGACCAAGAACGTCAACTCGCTGCGCTCGGTCGAGCGGGCGGTGCGCTCGGAGATGCTGCGCCAGGCGTCGGTGCTGGAGGCCGGAGGCCGGATCACGCAGGAGACCCGGCACTTCCACGAGGACACCGGCGACACCACGTCGGGCCGGTCCAAGGAGACCGCCACCGACTACCGGTACTTCCCGGAGCCGGACCTGGTGCCGCTCGCCCCGGACACCGCGTGGGTGGCCGAGCTGAAGGCCGCCCTGCCGGAGCTGCCGCGGCTGCGCCGCAAGCGGATCCAACAGGACTGGGGCCTGTCCGACCTCGACATGCAGTCGGTGGTAAACGCCGGCGCGGTCGAGCTGATCGAGGCGACGGTGGCCGCCGGCGCCACCCCGGCCGCGGCCCGCAAGTGGTGGCTGGGCGAGCTGTCCCGCCGCGCCAACGAGACCGGCGTGGAGCTGGCCGACGTCGGTGCCACCCCGGCCCAGGTCGCCGAGCTGCAGGGCCTCGTCGACGCCGGCAAGCTCAACGACAAGCTGGCCCGTACCGTGCTGGAGGGCGTGGTGGCCGGCGAGGGCTCGCCGACCGAGATCATGACCAACCGCAACCTGGAGGTCGTCTCGGACACCGGCGCGCTCACCGCCGCCGTGGACGAGGCGATCGCCGCCAACCCGGACGTCGCCGACAAGATCCGCAGCGGCAAGGTCGCGGCGGCCGGCGCGCTGGTCGGCGCGGTCATGAAGACCACCCGCGGCCAGGCGGACGCGAAGACCGTCCGCGAGCTGATCCTGGCGCGCCTCGGCGCCTGACGTGTTGTAAGGAAGGGCCCCTTCTTAACGCCTGGTGCATGGGAAGGGGCCCTTCCTAACGCCTCGCCACCCCCTCCCCGGACAGGGCGTCAACGGCGACGCCCGGATGGAGTCACCGTGAACCAGCACGACCTCGACGTCCTCGATGAGATCCAGCGCCGGGTGCTCTGGCTCGCCACCCGCATCGTCGACGCGGCCAACCACGACCGCGACACCGGTGACGGGGTGAAGGTCGGCGGCCACCAGGCGTCAAGCGCCTCCCTGGTCACCGCGATGACAGCGCTCTGGTTCCACCACCTGGACGCCGAGGACCGGGTGGCGGTGAAGCCGCACGCCTCGCCGGTGTTCCACGCGATCCAGTACCTGCTCGGCAACCTCGACAGGTCGTACCTGCCGAAGCTGCGGGCGCGCGGTGGGCTCCAGTCGTACCCGTCGCGCACCAAGGACCCGGACGAGGTGGACTTCTCCACCGGCTCGGTCGGCCTGGGCGCCGCCGCGCCGCTGTTCGCCGCCGTCACCCGCCGCTACGTCGACGCGCACTTCGGCGCGCGCCCGCACTCCCGGTTCGTCGCCATCATCGGTGACGCCGAGCTGGACGAGGGCAACATCTGGGAGGCCGTCGCCGACCCGGCAACCACCGGGCTCGGCAACGTGATGTGGCTCGTCGACTTCAACCGCCAGTCGCTGGACCGGGTCGTACCCGGCATCCGGATCAACCAGTGGCGCGGCCAGTTCGAGGCCGCCGGCTGGCACGTCGTGGAGGTCAAGTACGGCCGCAAGCTGGCCGAGGCGTACGCCCGGCCCGGCGGCGCGGCGCTGCGCGACTGGATCGACCGGATGCCCAACGAGCAGTACCAGTCGCTGTTCGGGCTGGCCGGGCCGGCGCTGCGCAAGCAGTTCCTGGACGGCGCGCCGGCCGAGGTGGCCGCGTTCGTCGCCGACATCGGCGACGACGAGCTGGGCCCGCTCGTCACCGACCTGGGCGGGCACGACGCGCAGGCCATGCTCGACGCCTACGCCCAGTGCGACGCCGTCACCGATCGGCCCAGCGTCGTCTTCGCGTACACGGTCAAGGGCTGGGGCCTGCCGATCGCCGGCAACCCGCGCAACCACTCGGCGCTGCTCACCACCGAGCAGGTCGACGCGCTGCGCGCCGCGCAGGGCCTGACCCCGGAGACCGAGTGGGACCGTCTCGACCCGGCGACACCGGCCGGCATCCGGGCCGGCGAGCGCCGGGAGGCGCTGTCCCGCCCGCCGCGCGAGCGCGCGCTGGGCGTCACCGTTCCGGAGACCACGAGGGTACGCGCGAACAAGCCCGTCTCCACCCAGGAGGTCTTCGGCCGGGTGCTGGTCGACCTGGCCCGTGATCCGCAGGTTGCGCCCTACCTGGTGACCACCGCGCCGGACGTGGCCACCTCGACCAACCTGGCCGGGTTCATCAACAAGACGGGCGTCTTCGCGCCGACCGAGCAGCGTTCCTGGACCGAGGACCGGATGCTGCGCTGGACCGAGAGCCCCGCCGGGCAGCACATCGAGCTGGGCATCTCGGAGATGAACCTGTTCCTGCTTCTCGGCCAGCTCGGCCTGTCGTGGGACCTGTCCGGCCAGCCGCTGCTGCCGGTGGGCACCGTCTACGACCCGTTCGTGCTGCGCGGTCTCGACGCGTTCCTGTACGGCACGTACTCCGGTTCCCGGTTCGTGGTGGCCGGCACCCCGTCCGGCATCACGCTGGCCCCGGAGGGCGGCGCGCACCAGTCCACCATCACCGCATCGGTCGGCCTGGAGCTGCCCGGGGTGACGTTCCTGGAGCCCGCGTACGCCGGCAGCCTCGACTGGCTGCTCTGCGACGCGCTCGGGCAGATCGCCGGCGGCTCCGCTCCGGCCGCGACAGCCGCGCCGGCCGAGGACGGGGCGTACTACTTCCGGCTCAGCACCCGGCCGATCGACCAGGCACCGTTCGAGGCGGCCCGGGCACGGCTCGGGGACGCCGTGCTGCGGCGGCAGGTGGTGGCCGGCGCGTACCGGCTCGTCGACGCGCACCAGGCGTACCCCGATCTGGCTGACGCCCCGGTCGTGCAGCTCGCCGCCTCCGGCGCGGTGCTGCCGGAGGCGCTCGCGGCCGCCGCGGAGCTGGCGGAGGAGGGCGTGGCCGCGCACGTGGTCGACGTGACCAGCCTGGACCGGCTCTACCGCGCGTGGCAGCGGACGCTGCGCCAGGGTGTGCGGACCGCGACCGTGCCGAGCGTGCCGGGCGCGCTGCGGTCGGCGTTCGCCGACCGGGTGCCGGTGGTCACCGTGCACGACGCGGCCTCGCACGCGATGGCCTGGCTCGGCTCGGCGGTCGTCGCTCCGGCGGTGCCGCTCGGGGTGGACGAGTTCGGCCAGTCCGGCAGTGTCCGGGAGCTGTACGAGCTGCACGACCTGCTGCCCGGCAGCATCGTCAACGCCGCGCTGGCCGCGATCGCGCTGCGCTGAGGCGCGCGTCCGTTGCGCTGACCGCACGCCGCCACGGGGCCGGCCGGACATCCGGGCGGCCCCGGGCCCTCGCGGTGGAGGTCCGGCCTCCGTGCGGCGGTCCCGGGTCCTCGCGGTGAGGTCCGGCCTCCGGGTGGGCCTCAGCCTCTCGGCTCGCCGGTCTTCCGGCTCTCTCGGGCGATCCGGCCCGCCCTTGGCACTCGGCCCGGTGCGTCCTGCGACCGGGTTCTGCCGGCTCTCCTGGCTCCCGGATCGACCCCGGCACGGCGGGCCGCGTCCTGGCCGATTCGGGTGGCGCGGTGGACGGCATTCCTCACGGAAAGTGACGGCGGGAATGGCTGCGGAGGGTAACCGCCTCTGGCGACCCGGGGGATCACCTCTCGGCCCCTTTGCTCTGCAGCCATATCCGCATCACCGCCCTGAGCTGGGGCGTAGTGGAACGCTCGCCGCTCTGCACCCACCCAGACGGTGACGCTCGGTTCCTGCTGCGCCGATGGGTGCAGAGCAAAGTCGGCGGCGGGGCATCCCCGTGCCCGACGGGCTTGGTGACGCCGAGTGACCGAGTGTCAGTGCGGCAGGGCGCCGGGCTGACCGCGAGAAAGGCGAGAAGCGGGGCGGTCAGCTCGTGGGGGTGGGGCTCAGCGTGGTCGTGCCCGGCGACGGCGACTCCGACGGGCCGCGGGTCGGGGTCGGGGTGACCGGCACCTGGTCGCCCTTCGCCGGGTCGCGGATGACGTGCCGCTCCAGGTTGACCTGCGACTGCCCGGTGCCGCCCACAGTGATCTCGTCGTACGCCTGGAGCAGCTTCTGCTGGTCGAAGTAGAGCACAGTCATGGTCAGCGGAGTCGGCTTCTCGCCCTCCAGGCCGCGAAGCCCGGCCCCACCGGTGGAGCCCTGCACCATCAGCGTGGTCGGCTGCTTGCCCTCCACCTGCGGCAGCTTCGACACCTGCCGGGAGTGGGTGTGCCCGGAGAGCACGAGCGGGCAGTCGCCGGAGAGCGGGCCGGCCGAGGCGGGGTCGTGGATGAGCGCGATGTCGACCTTGCGCGGCGACTTGTCGATCGTGGCGGCGAGCTGTTCGCCGGCGCCGATCACCTGGTCGGCGACGGCCGAGGTGAGGCCGCTGCCGGCCGGTGAGGTCTCCTTGTCGGGGGTGAAGCGGGGGTCGCCGATGCCCGCGATGGTCAGCCCACCCACTGTGGTGACCGAGTTGTTCAGCACGATCGCGTTCGGCTGCTGCGCCACCGCGGCGGCGGTGCGCGGCGAGTCGTGGTTGCCGCGGATGAACACGTACGGCTTCTTGAGCAGGCCGATCGACCCGACGAACGAGGCTTCCGGCTCGCTGCCCCAGTCGGTCATGTCGCCGGTGTCGACCACCACGTCGATGCCGAACTGCTCGACCACGGTACGGATCAGCTGCCAGCCGGTCGGGTTGAGGTGGATGTCCGACACGTGCAGCACCCGTGTGGTGCCGGGCGACGGCTGCACCACGGGCAGGGCGGAGACCGTGGTGTAGAGCTTGCTGACGTTGCCGACCAGCCGTTGGAGCTGCTCGGCGTACTTGGTGTAGTCGTTCGCGATCCGCCGCGCGTCACCGACGATCGCCGGCGCGTTGACCAGCAGGCCCTCGTACCGCGGCTCCTCGATCGCCTGCGGACGCAGCGTGCTCGCGGCCATCCCGAGGCTGCCGGCGGTCACGACCAGCGCCAGGCCGCCGGCCCAGGCGGTACGCCGGACGTCCCGGAAGACGAGCGCGGCCAGCAGCAGCGTTGCGAGCACGACCGAGGCGAGCGTACGCAGCCCGAGCCGCATCACGCCGTCGCGGACGTCCTGGACGGCGGACTGGCTGGCCCGGCTGATGCTGGCCGGGTCGTCGATGAGCGCCTCGGTGCGCCCCTGATCCAGCGAGCCCACCTCGACTGTGAGGTACGCCGGGCCGTCGTGGCTGTCCAGCAGCAGCGCGCCCAGCGGCGGGATGTCGACGGTGGTGCCGCCGGACAGCGACGGGCTGAGTTTCAGTTCGGCCCGGAACGGGCCGATGTCGGTGCCGACGTGGCCGCCCGCGTACGTGCCGATCACGATGCCGCCGAGCGTGACCGCGAGCAGAGCCAGCACGACACCCAGCCGGCGCAGCCGGTGACCGGGCCGCCACGCCGTCAGGCGGCGGGCGCGCCCGCGCTCCGGAGACGTCTCGTCCCCGGTGCGGTGCTGTTCGTTCTCGTGGCCGTCCATGCTGAGATTCTGACCTGCCCCTTGCGCGATCTTGACAAACCCGGTGGGCCGGATCAGCTCCGGCCGGCGCCCCCGTCGGCGAAGACGAGCCGCAGGAGGCGGTCGTCCTCGGCGGTGGGCGTACCCCGCCCGTCCCGGTTCGACGTGCTCACCCAGAGCGAGCCGTCCGGCGCCGCCGCGACGGCCCGTAGCCGACCGTACCGGCCGTTGAGCAGGTCGCGCGGCTGACCGAGGACTGTGCCGTTGCCGGCCAGCTCCACCAGCCAGAGTCGCTGGCCGCGCAGGCAGGCGGCGACGAGCAGACGGTCCGCCGCCGCCAGGCCGGAACAGGAGGCGTCACCGGTGGGCCACTGTGTGAGCGGGTTCACGTAGCGCTTGTCGTCGCCGCGCCCCTCGACCCGGGGCCAGCCGTAGTTCCCGCCCTTGTTGATCTGGTTGATCTCGTCCCAGGTGTTCTGGCCGAACTCCACCGCGTACATCTTCTTGTCCGGCGTCCAGGCGAAGCCCTGGACGTTGCGGTGGCCCGTCGACCAGACCGGCGATCCGGCGGTGGGGTTGCCCGGCGCAGGCTTGCCGTCCGGCGTGATCCGGAGGATCTTGCCGCCGAGGCTCTTGGCGTCCTGGGCGTTCTCGGTGCGCCCGGCGTCGCCGGTGCTCGCGTAGAGGTGGCCGTCCGGGCCGAAGCCGAGCCCGCCGCCGTTGTGCGTGCCGGACTTCGGGATGCCGGTCAGGATCGGCTTCGGCGCCTGCCCGAGCTGCATCTTCGCGATCCGGTTGTCGTCCTCGGCCGTGTAGTAGACGAAGACCGTGCGGTCCTTGGCGTACGCGGGGGAGACCGCGATGCCCAGCAGGCCGCCCTCGCCGCCGGCGGCCACGTCCGGCACGGTCTGCACCGGCCGGACGGCCAGCCCGTCCGGGCCGAACTCCGGGCCGACCTGGAGGATCCGTCCCTTGTCCCGCTCGGTCACCAGCGCCCCGCCGTCGGGCAGGAACGCGATGCCCCACGGCACCTCCAGCCCCTTGGCCAGCACGGTGGCGACAACCTGCTGACCGGCCCCGCCGGGACTCGCGGTGCCGGACGGTGTGGGGAGGTTGGGCGGCGCGCCGGCCGGGTCCGGCTCGGGCTCGCCGAGGGAGCAGCCGGCGGCGCCCAGGAGCAACGCCGCGCAGGACGCCGCCAGCGCCGTCCGGAGGCGGCTGACACGGGGGTACGCAAGACGCGGGCTCACCCGGCCCAGCCTAGCCGGGCGGACCGGCGAACCGGGCACGTCGCGCGCACCCCTGCCCGCGTCCGGCCGTTCGGAGGAGTCCCGGTCAGCCGGCCCGCAGCGCGAGCAGGGCGACGTCGTCCTCGCGCCGGTGCGCGGCGGCGAGCAGCCGGTCGCAGAGCAGGTCCAGCGGTACGCCCGGCCCGCCGGCCGCGAGGTGGGCGAGCAGCTCGGCCTGTCCCTCGTCGATCGGCTGGTCCCGGCGCTCGATCAGCCCGTCGGTGTGCAGCAGCAGCGTGTCGCCCGGTGCCAGGGTCAGCGTCCGGCCGGTACGCCGGGGCGGCCGGGCCAGCCCGAGCAGCGGCCCGCGGCCGTCGGCCACCGAGACCGTGCCGTCGGCGCGGACCAGCAGCGGCGGCGGATGCCCCGCGTTGCACCAGAAGACCGTCAGCCCGCCGGCGGCCGGACGGACCCGGGCCAGCACGGCGGTCGCGACGGTGGGCACCCGAAGCCCGCCCATGGCCTGGTCGAGGTGGGCCACCAGATCCTCCACCGGGTCGTTACGCCCGTACGCGTTGCCCCGCACCAGGTTGCGCAACTGGCCCATGGTGGCCGCCGCCTCGATGTCGTGCCCGGCGACGTCGCCGATCGCGGCGATCAGCTCGCCGTCGGGCTGGACGAACGCGTCGTACCAGTCGCCGCCCACCTCCACCCGGTCGGCGGCCGGCAGGTAGCGGGCGGCCAGCTCGATTCCGGGCACGGCCGGCAGGCTCGGCAGCATGCTGTGCTGGAGCACCTCGGCGACGTGCCGCTGCTCCCCGTAGAGGCGGCTGTTGCCGACCGCCTGTCCGGCACGTACCCCGATGTCCTGCGCGGTGCGCAGGTCGCTGGCGTCGAAACCGCGCCGCCCCTGACGGTTGACGAGCGTGACGGCGCCGATCACCCGGTCCCCGGCGGCGGTGATCGGCACGGTCAGGTGGGAGCCGATGCCGAGACGGTCGGCGAGCGGCACCAGCTCCGGGCGCGTGGTGCCGCGCGCCACGTCGTCCAGGTCGGCCACTGCGCGCACCGCCGGCCGCCCGGTACGCAGCACCGACCGGATCTGCGACTCCGCGCTGAGCCCGGTGGTCAGCAACTCGGCGATGCGGGTCAGGTCGGCCTTGCGCTCGGCGTCGCGGTGCACGCCGGTGACGGTGCGCGGCCGGCCCGCCGGGTCGACGAGCGTGATCAGGCACCAGTCGGCGAGCAGCGGCACCATCGCGTGCCCGAGCCGGTCCACGGCGGTGGCCACGTCGAGCGTGCCGCCGAGCATCTCGCTCATCCCGGCCAGCATGGCGAGCCGGTCGTGCGCCTCCTCGGCGCGGCGGCGGGCCTGCTCGGCGCCGCGGACCGCGATACGCAGTCGCAGCTCCGAGGAGCACGCGGCGGCCAGGTCGGCGAGCGTCCGCAGCTGCTCCTTCGTCCAGGCCCGGGGCTTGCTGTCGATCGCGCAGAGCGAGCCGAGCACCCGCCCCTCCAGGTCGGTCAGCGGCATGCCCGCGTACGCCACCACGCCCAGATCCTCGATCGCCAGGTTGAGGCGTACGCGCGGGTAGAGACGGGCGTCGGGCAGCACCAGCGGCATCTCGATGTCGACGACGTGCTGGCAGAACGAGTGGCTCAGCGGCGTCTCCCGGCGGGCCGCCCACGGCTCCGGCAGGCCGGTCGCGCCGGGAAAGAACTGGCGCTCGGCGTCCACCAGGGATACGAGTGCGACAGGCACGTCCAGCAGGTCGCCGACCAGACGCGCGAACCTGTCGAACGCCTCGTCCAGTACGGCGTCGAGCCGGGTCTCGTCGAGTGAACGCAACCGGTCGGGGTCGGCGAGCGCCGGAATCGGCACGGACACCCGTCCCCGGCCGTCCTCGCTCATCGCCACCGCCCTCAGCAAGCGGAACACCCGACCGGCATCCCGTTCTCGGTTATACCCCGCCGGGCCGCCACTCCATTCCCGGCGCGGTGTTCGTCACGGGTCACGCCGCGCCGGCCGGTCCGGGGCCGATATCGTCGGCGGTCGTGAAGGTATGGATCCCGCACCCGGAGGGCCGCCGGCTGCTCGGCGAGCTGCCGCCCGGCGTCACCGTGGAGCTGCTGGACGACCCGCGGCGGCTTCCGTCGTCCCCGTCCGGGGTGCGGTTCTGGGTGCCACCGTTCCTGTCCGGCCCGGACGCCGGGGCGCTCCTCGCCGAGCTGCCCGACGTCGAGGTGGTGCAACTGCTCTCCGCCGGGGCGGACGCCTGGGTGGGGCGGATCCCCGACGGCGTGACGCTCTGCGACGCCCGGGGCGTGCACGACTCACCCACCGCCGAATGGGTGGTCGCCGCGATCCTCTCCTCGCTGCGCGGATTCGCGCCGCTGGCCCGCGCGCAGGACCGGCGCGAGTGGGCGTACGACGAGGTGGCGCCCACCGACGAACTGGCCGGCAAGCGGGTGCTGATCGTCGGCGCGGGCTCGATCGGCACCGCGGTACGCGACCGGCTCGCCCCGTTCGAGGTGAGCTTCACGCTCGTGGCCCGTACGCCGCGACCCGACCAGGGCGTGCACGGGGTGGACGAGTTGCCCGCGCTGCTGCCCGAGGCGGACGTGGTGGTTCTCCTGGTGCCGCTGACCGAGCAGACCCGGGGCATGGTCGACGAGCGCTTCCTCGCCGCGATGCCTGACGGCGCGCTGCTCGTCAACGCCGCCCGCGGGCCGGTGGCGCGTACCTCGGCGCTTGTGGCCGAGCTGACCTCGGGCCGCCTGCGCGCGGCGATGGACGTCACCGACCCGGAGCCGCTGCCCGCCGACCATCCCCTGTGGGAGCTGCCGAACGTGTTGCTCACCCCGCACGTCGCCGGCTCGGTACGCGGGCTGCTGCCCCGCGCGTACCGCCTGGTGGGCGAGCAGTTGCGCCGGTACGTGGCCGGGGAGGAGCTGACGAACCGGGTGGTCGACGGCTACTGATCGCCGGTGGCTTAATGATCGCTGCCGGTGTCCGGCAGCTCCTGCCCGGTGACGGCGATCAGCCGGGGCAGTTCGGTGGCGCGTACCGCCGGCAGCATCACCACTTCGCCGTCGTCGAGCCGGGCCACCGCCCGGCCGCGGGGGTCACCGGCGAGTTCGGCGACCTGGTTCCACGGCACCCGGCGCTGCCCGACGAGCGCCCGCAGCCGCAGCTCCCGGGCATCGGCGTCGGTGCCGGCCCGCCAGGCCCAGACCGCGACGGCGAGCGGCACGAGCAGCACCCAGAGCAGCCACCAGCGGGCGGAGGCCAGCGGCAGCGCGCCGATGAAGGCGACGATCGCGGCGACCAGGATGGCCTGGTTGTGACGGAAACGGACGGTATCGGCGCGGCTCACCCCCCGATAATCCCACCCGGCCAGTCCACCCCACCCCGCGGGCGTCCCCACCGCTCCCGCGTCCCTCCCCACTCCCGCCGACCATCTTGGTACGGTTCCGCCCCTCGCGGGGCGGTCCGGTACCAAGATCTCGCTCGAGTTGGAGATCTTGGAAGCGTTGGGCCCCTCCGCGGGCCGTTTCCTTCCAAGATCTCGCCCGGGAGACCGACGCGGGACCGACGCGTCGATCTCGGGCGTGATCCGGGCCGGTGACCGCCGTTGATGTGACGGATGTCACTGTGGCGGTGACGTCACCGGGCGCTTCCGGGATCGTTTCTAGGCGTGGCCGCAGCGGTCCCCGCCGATGCGTTCCCGTACCGCCCCGACCCCGCACGTCGTACCGCGCACCGCAACCGCACCGCCCCCGTGCCCCCTCACGAAGGCGACCGCCGTGCCCGTCCCCCCTCCCGCCGTTCCCCGTCGGCGATCAGTCCTGCCCGATGTCGCCGTCTCACTCGTCGGCACGGCCTTCCTCCTCGCCGGCGTCGCCGGTGCCCTGCCCGGCCCCGCAGCCGCCGCGCTCGCCGTCGCCGGAGGCTTCGCCCTCGCCTGCGTCCGGCTCGCCTGGCTGGCCGGAGCCGCCACACCGACCGACCGCCCCGCACCGCCCGACGGCCCCGCGCCGCCCGACCGTCCCGCACCGCCCGACCGTCCCGCACCGCCCGGCCACCGCGCGTCGACTGACCGTCCCGCACCGCCCGACCATCCGGCACCGACCGACCGCCCCGCGCCGCCCGGTCACCTCGCACCGACCGGTCACCTCGCACCGACCGGCCACCCCGCGCCGACCGGCCGTCCCGTGCCGACGGGCGAAGCTCCGGACCTCGCCGTGACCCGCGGCGCGACGGCGCTCGGCCCGAGGACCGGGCGGCGGGCTCGCCGGGCTGCGCTGTCCCGCCGGGTCGCCGCCATCCTGGACAGCGCCGTCCTGGTCGCCGGGCTCACCGTCGCGGTGCTGCCACTGAGCGACGCCGCCCACCGGCTGCCGATCGCGCTGGCCGGGCTGTGCCTCACCGGGGCGCTGCACGTGACGGCCCTGCTGCGCCTGCCCGGCCGATCGCGGCTGTCCGGCCCGGAGCTGGTGCGCCGTACCGTCGACGTGCTGGCGCTCGGCGTCAGCCTGGTCTTCGCGGGCTGGATGCTGCTGCCGGGCGGCCCGGTCCCGGCCGTGGCCGGAATGGTGGCGGCGGGCGGCGCGGTGGTGCTCGCCGTGCTCGCGGTGGCGGCCGTCGCCGAACGCCGCCGCCGGCCGGGCGCCGCGCGCTGCCACGCCGGGGCCGCCCTGACGCTCGGCGGGCTGACGCTACTGGTGGTGCTGCTGGCTTACGGCGCGCCGGACCGGGCGCTGCCGCTCGTCGCGGCGCCCCTGGTGGCCGGGGCGCTGCTCACGGCCGCAGGCGCCCGGCGTACCTCGGGCGGTGAGCGGCCGGGCCGGGACGCGGCGCCGGCCGCCTGGCCCCGCCTCACCGCGCCGGCCGGGATCGCCGCGCTGGCCGCCGGGGTCCACCTGATGACGGCGGGGGAGTTCAGTACCGCCGCGATGGCCCTGGGCCTGGCCGTCATTCCGCCGATCATGGTGGGTGAGCTGCTCGCCGCCGCCGACCAGCGCCGCCGGGTGCAACGGCTCGCGGCCCGCGAGGCGTGGTTGCGGCGCCGGCTCGGACCGGACTCCCGGCCGGTGGAGCCCGTGCCGCTGACCCGCGCGGATCTGGTCCGGGCGATGGCGGAACGCAGTGGCGGCGGGCTGCTCGTCGTCGACCTGCACGGGGTGGGTGGCGCCGTGCCGGAGGGGCCGGTGCTCAGCGAGGCCGCGCGCCGGCTGCGGGCAAGCTCCGAGACGCACGATCTGGTGGCCCGGCTCGGCGACACCGAGTACGCCGTCCTCACCGATCTCGGGCCGGTGCTCGCGTACGCGCTCGGCCTGCGGCTGCTGGCGGCGCTGGCCGAGCCGTACCCCCGGCCCGGAGGCGTCGCCCGGCTCGGGGTGAGCGTCGGGCTGGCCGAGACCAGCGGTGGCGATCCGGAGGACGTGCTGCGCCAGGCGGACCTGGCCCGCCGCCGGGCGGTGCAGCTCGGCCGGGACCGGGTCGAGTGGTACGACGCCTACCTGGAGGAGCAGCTGGTCCGCCGCCTGGATCTGGAGCGGGAGCTGCCCGGCGCGGTGGCGCGCGGTGAGCTGGACCTGGTCTACCAGCCGGTGGTGGCGCTCGCCGATCGGATGCCGGTGGGTACGGAGGCGTTGCTGCGGTGGCGCAGCCCGGCGCTGGGCACAGTGCTCCCGGCGGAGCTGCTGCCGGTGGCGGCCGACCTGGACCTGACCGGCGAGATCGGGCGGTGGGTGCTGGACCGGGCCTGCCGCCAGCTCACCGCGTGGTCGGAGGGCGGTCGCGAGCTGTGGATGGCGGTGAACGTGACGCCGCGCGAGCTGGCCGCGCCGGACTTCGTGGCGCGTACCGCTACCGCGCTGGCCGCGTACGACGTGGCACCGGAACGGCTGGTGGTGGAGGTGGCCGAGCCGGTGGTGGGACTGGAGCTGTCCACAGTGGTAGCTCGGCTGGCCGGCCTGCGGTCGATCGGTGTGCGGATCGCGCTCGACGACTTCCGGGCCGAGCACGCCTCGCTCGCGCAGCTCCGCCGACTGCCGATCGACCTGCTCAAGGTGGGTCCGCACCTGGTCGGCCCGGGTGGGGACGGTCAGCGCCCACTGATCGACGTGGTGGCGAACCTGGCCGACCGGCTCGGCGTGGAACTGGTGGTCGAGGAGCTGGAGTCGGAGGGGCAGGTGGCCGGCGCGCGGCGGGCCGGCTGCCGGTACGGCCAGGGCTTCGCGCTGGCCCGGCCGGCGACCGCCGAGCGGGTCGAGGCGTGGTTCGAGGAGTATCCGTCCACCGCCCGGTGAGCTGAACCGGTTCAGCGGGTCGTCGTACGAGGTGGGGCGGTGCTGCCGCGCGGCGTCAGGTGCGCCGTCTCGTCCTGCACGACGGCTGCCGGCTCGCCCGCGATCACGGCCAGGAGCTGCCGGGCGGCGTGCGCGCCGTACGCCGGGATGTCCCGGCCCAGCGCGGTGAGCGGCGGGTGCACCAGCCGGCAGAGCGGCGAGTCGTCCCAGGCCACGATGGACAGGTCGCCGGGCACGGTGAGGCCCATCTCCTGGGCCACCGAGAGCCCGGCGATCGCCATCACGTCGTTGTCGTAGATCACCGCGGTGGGGCGGCCGGCGGAGCTGAGCAGCCGGCGGGTGGCGCGCGCGCCCTCCTCACCGGTGTAGTCGGACCAGACGGTGGTCGCCTCGTCCAGCCCGAGCCGCCGGCACACGCCGGTGAACGCCTCGGTGCGGATCTCGGTGTGCAGCAGCGTGGGCAGCCCGCCGATCCGGGCGATGCGCCGGTGGCCGAGCGCGACCAGGTACTCCACCGTCTCGACGAGGGCCGCCGCGTCGTCGGCCCAGACGCTCGCCAGGCCGCCGGTGTGCCCGGGGCCGCCGATCACCACCGCCGGCAGTTGCAGTTCCTCCAGTGCCGGCACCCGCCGGTCGTCGGTGCGCAGGTCGCAGACGAGCACACCGTCCACCCGGCGTTCGGCCCACCACCGCCGGTAGACGGCGATCTCGGCCTCCTGGTCGCTGACCACCTGGAGCGTGAGCGCGTACGAGCGGGCCGACAGTTCGGCCTCGACGCCGCTGATCAGCTCCATGAAGAACGGCTCGATGCCGAGTATCCGGGCGGGGCGGCACAGCGCCAGCCCGACCGCCTTGGCGGTGGCGCCGGACAGTGCGCGGGCGGCGCTGCTCGGACGGAACCCGATCTCGGCGGCGATGGCGAGGATCCGCTGCCGGGTCGCCTCGGAGACACCGGGCTGGCCGTTGAGCGCGTACGACACCGCGCCCTTGGAGACCCCGGCGCGCCGGGCGACGTCGGCGATGGTCGGCCGCTTCACCGAAGCGTTCCTCCACTGTGTCCGGCCCTCGCGGGCGTTCTCGGTCGCCGGGTCACCGGCGTCTGGTGACGCTACTGCACGCCGCGCCGGTCCCGGGTGCCACCGGCGGGTGGCGGTGGACGGGTTCCGGCGGCCGTCGCTTGTGCGGTTCAGCTTAGAGCGCCGATCGCCCGGCACCTGCCCTGGACGGCCGTGAACGGCAGTCGTGAGCGGCGGTGAGGTTGCCGGACGGGCACATCGGTAACCGCCCGTTGACAGCCCTGAAGGTGAACCGTACGGTGGCCTCACTTATCCGGTTCAGTCAACGTTCCTCGATATCGGGAGCGTTCCCATTCGGCGCGGAGGATGACATGAAACGGTCCTGGACGCACCTGGCGCGCGTGGCCGCCGTCGGTGCCGTCAGCCTGGTCATGATCGCCGCCTGTAGCGGCAGGAGCACCACCGGCGGCTCGGACTCGGCCGGTGGTCAGGTCACGCTGAAAATCAACTTCTGGGGCGACTTCGGGCTCCAGGATCTGAAGGCCAAGTACGAGGCCGAACACCCGAACGTCAAGATCCAGCTCAACTCGGGCGAGTACAACGCCCAGCACGAGGACCTGCAGAAGAAGCTCGTCGCCGGCAACGGGGCGCCGGACATCGCGGCGATCGACGAGGGCTTCATGGTCCAGTTCCGCAGCCAGTCCGACAAGTTCGTCAACCTGCTCGACAAGGGCGCCGGCTCGTACGAGAGCAAGTACCTGCCCTGGAAGTGGAAGCAGTCGCTGTCGGCCGACGGCAAGACGCAGATCGGCCTCGGCACCGACGTCGGCGGACTGGCCATGTGCTACCGCACCGACCTGTTCAAGGCCGCCGGCCTGCCCACCGAACGCGACCAGGTGTCAGCGCTCTGGCCCACGTGGGACAAGTTCATCGAGGTCGGCCAGCAGTACACCGCCACGACGAAGAAGAAGTTCATCGACGCCGGCACCAACCTGTTCAACCCGATTCTCGGCCAGCAGCCGGTCGGCTTCTACGACGAGCAGGACCAGCTCCGGATGGAGCAGGGCCCGAAGGTCGCGTTCGACTACACGGTCAAGGCCGTGGGCGCCGGGCTGTCGGCCAACCTGGTCAGCTTCCAGGCTGACTGGGACAAGGGCTTCACCAGCGGCGCGTTCGCGGTGCTCGCCTGCCCGGCCTGGATGCTCGGCCACATCAAGGACACCGCGCCGGGCACCGAGGGCAAGTGGGACATCGCCGCGGTACCGGGTGGCGGCGGCAACTGGGGTGGCTCCTTCCTGACGCTGCCGAAGCAGGGCAAGAACGTCGACGAGGCGTACAAGCTGCTGACCTGGCTGGTCGCGCCGGAGCAGCAGATCGAGATCTTCAAGAAGGTCGGCAACCTGCCGTCGCAGCCGGCGCTCTACACCGACCCGGCGATCGCCGACTTCAAGAACCCGTTCTTCAACGACGCCCCGGTCGGCCAGATCTTCCCGAAGATGGCGCAGGGCCTCACCCCGCAGTACCTGGGCCGGAAGAACGGCCCGACCCGGGTGGCGGTGGAGAACGTGATCCGGCGGGTGGAGAACAAGTCGCTCAAGTCCGACGCCGCCTGGTCCGAGGCGGTCAAGGAGGCCGAGAAGGCCGCCAAGTCCTGACGTGTCAGCGGTGACGGGGCGGCCCGGTCCGCCCCGTCACCGTCCGATCTCCCGGCCCTGGAGTGAACCGATGTCCAGCACCCGTGCCGCGCCCGCGCCGCCCGGCCGCCCACCCGCGCGCAAGCGCGGCCGTACCGGCGCCGGCGACCGGCGGATGACCTGGCGCGACCGGCTGTACCGCTTCGACATGCGGTACATGCCGTACCTGATGATCGCGCCGTTCTTCCTGCTCTTCCTCGTGTTCGGGCTGTTCCCGCTGCTGTTCAACGCGGTCGTGTCGCTGCGCAACTACCGGCTGGACGACCCGACGCTGCCGTACTGGGCCGGCGCCGAGAACTTCAGCCGCCTGTTCGCCGACGAGGACTTCTGGAACGCCCTCTACAACACGTTCGGCATCTTCCTGCTCTCCACCGTGCCGCAACTGCTGCTCGCGCTGCTCGTCGCGTCGCTGCTCAACCGCAAGCTGCGGGCGCAGACGTGGTGGCGGGTGGGCGTGCTGCTGCCGTACGTAACACCGATCGTGGCCTCGACGATGGTGTTCAGCGTCTTCTTCTCCCGCGACTTCGGCATGGCGAACTGGGCGCTCGGCCTGCTCGGCATCGGCGGCCCGGACGACCCGATCGACTGGCGGGCGGACAAGCTGCACGCCTGGATCGCCATCGCCACCATGGTCAACTGGAAGTGGATCGGCTACAACGCGCTGCTCTACCTGGCCGCCATGCAGTCCATCCCGCGCGACGTCTACGAGGCCGCGGCGATCGACGGCGCCGGGCCGTGGAAGCAGCTCTGGCGGATCACCGTCCCGATGATCCAGCCGGTGGTCCTGTTCACGGTCATCCTGTCCACCATCGGCGGGTTGCAGCTGTTCACCGAGCCGATGCTGTTCGACCCGAACGCCCAGGCCGCGACCGGCGGGCCGGACGGCGAGTGGCAGACCATCGCCCAGCTCATCTACAAGGTCGGCTGGAAGGACCTCAACCTCGGGTACGCCGCCGCGATGTCCTGGGCGCTGTTTCTGATCATCCTGGTCGTCGCAGGCGTCAACTACCTCCTGACCAACCGACTCTCCGGAGGCCGCCGGTGACGACGCGACGCGTGGTGGCCCGGGCGCCACAGGACACCCCGGCCGGGCTCTGGACCTACCTGCTCCTCGCGGTGAGCATGCTGTTCGCCGCGTTCCCGCTCTACTGGATGTTCGTCATCGCCACCAGCGACGACGAGGCGCTGGCGATGCTGCCACCGGCTGTCGTACCGGGCGACCGCTTCCTCACCAACGTCGACGAGGTCTTCTCCCTCCAGGACGTCTACTTCGCCGCATCACTGGTCAACAGCGTCATCGTCTCGGTGGTGGTGACCGCCTCGGTGCTGTTCTTCTGCTCACTGGCCGGCTTCGCCTTCGCCAAGCTGCGCTTCAAGGGCAGCCGCGCGCTCATGCTGTTCGTGGTGCTCACCCTGACCGTGCCCAACCAGCTCGGCATCGTCGCGCTCTACATCGTGATGGGCGAGCTCGGCTGGAACGGCACACTGCTCGCCGTCATCGCGCCCGGCCTGGTCACCGCGTTCGGCGTGTTCTACATGCGGCAGTTCATCGTGAACACCGTCCCGGACGAGCTGATCGAGTCGGCCCGGGTCGACGGCGCCACGACCATGCGGGTGTACGCGACCATCGTGCTCCCGGCCATCCGCCCGGCCCTGGCGGTGCTCGGCCTGCTCACGTTCGTGGCCACCTGGAACGACTTCCAGTGGCCGCTGATCACGCTCAGCGGCACCGACTACCCGACGTCGATGGTGGCGGTCTCCGACCTGGCCAGCGGCAACTACGTGATCTACCGGCGGGTGCTCGCGGGCGCGTTCATCGCCACCGTTCCCCTGCTGGTCATGCTGTTCATCGGTGGACGTCAGATCGTCCGCGGAATCATGGAAGGCGCGGTGAAGTCGTGAGCCGTCGAACGCTGCTGCACGAGGGGTGGACGCTGCGGGCCGAGCCCGGGCCGGCGGTGCCGCCGGAGATCGCCGGGACGGCGGTGCCGGCGACAGTCCCCGGTTGCGTCCACACCGACCTGCTCGCGGCCGGCCTCATCCCCGACCCGTACCTGGACGACAACGAGAACCGCCTCACCTGGATCGGCCGCACCGACTGGGTCTACGAGACCACGTTCGCCGGGCAGCCCGGTGACGACGAGCGGGTCGACCTGGTCTGCGCCGGCCTCGACACGGTCGCCACCGTCACGCTCAACGGCGTCGAGGTCGGCCGCACCGAGAACCAGCACCGCTCGTACCGCTTCGACGTCCGCGGGCTGCTGCGCCCGGACGGCAACACCCTCGCCGTACGCTTCGACTCCCCGTACCGGTACGCGGAGGCGCACCGGGACCGGCTCGGTGACCGGCCGAACGCGTACCCGGAGCCGTTCCACTTCATCCGCAAGACCGCCTGCAACTTCGGCTGGGACTGGGGGCCGACGCTCGTCACCGCCGGCATCTGGCGCGACATCGGCCTGCACTCCTGGTCCACCGCCCGGCTCGCGTCGGTCCGGCCGATTGTCACGGTGGCCGACGACGTCGGCCGGGTCGAGCTGCACGTGCAGGTCGAGCGGGCCGGCGACGAGCCGCTGACCGTCCGCGCCGCCGTCGCCGGGGTCACCGCCGACGTCGCCGTACCGGCGGGGGAGCGGACCGCCGTCGTGACGCTCACCGTCGCGGACCCCGCGCTGTGGTGGCCGATCGGGTACGGCGACCAGCCCCGGTACGACCTCGACGTCACCCTGCACGGCGCCGACGGCCGGGAGCTGGACGCCGCCGCCCGCCGGATCGGGTTCCGTTCGGTCCGGCTGGACACCACGCCCGACGCCCACGGCACCCCGTTCACGCTGCACGTCAACGACGTGCCGGTGTTCGTCAAGGGCGTCAACTGGATCCCCGACGACGCGTTCCCCAACCGGGTCACCCGGGAGCGCCTCGCCGGGCGGTTCGGCCAGGCGGCCGACGCGAACGTCAACCTGCTGCGCGTCTGGGGCGGCGGCCGGTACGAGTCGGACGACTTCTACGACCTCGCCGACGAGATGGGGTTGCTGGTGCAGCAGGACTTCCTGTTCGCCTGCGCCGCGTACCCGGAGGAGGAGCCGTTCCGCACCGAGGTCGAGGCGGAGGCGCGGGAGCAGGTGACCCGCCTCGCCGGGCACCCGTCGCTGGTGCTCTGGACCGGCAACAACGAGAACATCTGGGGCTGGCACGACTGGGACTGGCAGGAGCCCCTGGCCGGACGCACCTGGGGACGCGGCTACTACCTGGACCTGCTCCCCGCGATCGTCGGCGAGCTGGACCCGACGGTCCCGTACTGGCCGGGTAGCCCCTGGTCCGGCAGCGAGGACGTCCACCCCAACGACCCGGCGCACGGCACCACGCACATCTGGGACGTGTGGAACACCGACGACTACACGCGCTACCGGGACTACGTTCCACGCTTCGTGGCCGAGTTCGGCTACCAGGCGCCGCCCGCGTACGCGACGCTGCGCCGGGCCCTCTCCGACGACCCGCTCACGCACGACTCGCCGGGCATGGCACACCACCAGAAGGCTGCGGACGGGGACGGCAAGCTCCGGCGCGGGCTCGACGCCCACCTGCCGCCGCCCGCCGACTTCGACGACTGGCACTACCTCACCCAGCTCAACCAGGCCCGCGCCATCCAGCTCGGGGTGGAGCACTTCCGCTCGCACCGGCCGGTCTGCACCGGCACCGTCGTGTGGCAGCTGAACGACTGCTGGCCGGTCACGTCCTGGTCGGCGATCGACGGCGACGGCCGCCGCAAACCCCTCTGGTACGCGCTGCGCCGCGCCTACGCCGACCGGCTGCTGACGGTGCAGCCGCGCGACGGCGGGCTGGCGCTGGTGGCGGTGAACGAGACCGATCGGGCGTGGAGCGGGCCGGCCACCGTCACCCGGCTGGCGCTCACCGGGGAGCCGAGGGCGAAGACCTCGGTCGACCTCGACGTCCCCGCGTACTCCTCGGTGGTGCTGGCGCTGCCGGCGGAGCTGGCGCGGCCGGACGACGGCCGCGCGGAACTGCTCGTCGCGGACGCCGGGGACACCGCGGAGCGCGCGCTGTGGTTCTTCGCCGAGGACCGCGACGTGCGGTGGCCGGCGGCGCAGTGGGACGCGACTGTCGAGCCGGTCGACGGCGGCCGGCGGGTCCGGGTGACCGCCCGGACCGTGCTGCGCGACCTGACGCTGTTCCCTGATCGCCTCGATCCGGCCGCGCAGGTGGACCGGGCGCTGGTGACGCTGCTGCCGGGGGAGAGCGCGACGTTCACCGTGCACGCGCCCGGCCCGCTCGACGCCGACGCGCTCACCCGCCGCCCGGTGCTGCGCTGCGTCAACGACCTCGTCTGAAGGGCCTTACCCGCATCTCCGTCGATTTGAAGATTTCTGCAAGTGATAAAGTCTTCAGAGTCGTCGGAGAGGTGAGTCATGTCGGTGCCGCTGTACCAGGCCAAGGCGGAGCTGTTCCGCACCCTCGGGCACCCCGTGCGCATCCGGGTGCTCGAACTGCTCCAGGACGGGCCGAAGCCGGTCCGCGACCTGCTGGCCGCCATCGACGTGGAGGCGTCGAACCTCTCCCAGCAGCTCGCCGTGCTGCGCCGCGCCGGCATGGTCACCTCGTACCGGGACGGCCCGCTGGTCATGTACGCGCTCAGCACCCCCGACGTGGCCGACCTGCTCGCCGCCGGACGGCGCATCCTCGGCGCGGTCCTCACCGACCGGGACGCCCTGCTGGACGAACTGCGGGCCTCCGGGACGGACCGGTGAGCGCGGCTGCCCTTCGCGCCGGTGACGCCGTACGCCGGGCGGGCCGGCTGTTCGCCGGGCTGCTGCCCGGCCGGGCCGACTGGCAGAACGCGCGCCGCTCACCCCGGCGCGACCTGCTCGCCGGGCTCACCGTCGCCGTGGTGGCGCTGCCCCTGGCGCTCGCCTTCGGCGTCACCTCCGGGCTCGGGGCGCAGGCCGGCCTGGTCACCGCCGTCGTCGCCGGGGCCGTCGCGGCGGTCTTCGGCGGCTCCAACCTCCAGGTCTCCGGTCCCACCGGGGCCATGACAGTCGTGCTGGTGCCAGTGGTGCAGCAGTTCGGTGCCGGTGGCGTGCTGATGGTCGGCGCGCTGGCCGGGCTGATCCTGATCGCGCTCGCAGTGGCCCGCCTCGGCCGGTACGTCCGCTACCTGCCGGCCCCGGTGATCGAGGGCTTCACCGCCGGCATCGCCGTGGTCATCGCGCTGCAACAGGTGCCGGCCGCGCTCGGCGTCACCGCCGCGCACGGCGAGAAGGTGTGGGCGGTGGCTGCCGACGCGGTCGCCCGGTTCGCCGCGCACCCC
Organism: Micromonospora sp. CNZ296; assembly: GCF_007827635.1. Classification (NCBI taxonomy): domain Bacteria; kingdom Bacillati; phylum Actinomycetota; class Actinomycetes; order Micromonosporales; family Micromonosporaceae; genus Micromonospora; species Micromonospora sp. CNZ296. Next base: position 242,639 of record NZ_VISW01000005.1, on the reverse strand, counting down.
CGGCCCGCCGCGATCGCTGTGGCGCTCGGCGTGGCGGCGCTGATGCTGCTCGGCGGCCGATGGCGGCCCGCCGTGCCGTTCTCCCTGGTCGGGGTGGCCGCCGCGACGCTGCTCGCCGAGCTGGCCCCGATCGACCTGGCCCGGATCGGCGAGCTGCCGCAGGGGCTGCCCGCGCCGTCGCTGGACTTCGTGGACCTCGGCGCGCTGGGCGTACTGCTGCCGAGCGCCCTCGCCGTGGCCGCGCTCGCCGCCCTGGAGAGCCTGCTCTCCGCCACTGTGGCGGACGGCATGACGGTCGGCGAGCGGCACGACCCGGACCGGGAACTGTTCGGCCAGGGCCTGGCCAACCTCGCCTCCCCGGTCTTCGGCGGCATCCCGGCGACCGCCGCCATCGCCCGTACGGCGGTGAACGTCCGCGCCGGGGCGTCCTCGAAGCTCGCGGCGCTCACCCACGCGGTCGCCCTCGCCGCGATCGTGCTCGCCGCCGCCCCGCTGGTCGGCCGTATCCCGCTGGCCGCCCTGGCCGGGGTGCTGCTCGCCACCACGGTACGGATGGTGGAGGCGGCCTCCCTGCTCGCGCTGATGCGGGCCACCCGCGCCGACGCGGTGGTGCTGGTGCTGACGTTCGCCGTCACGGTGATCTGGGACCTGGTGACAGCAGTGGTCGTCGGGCTCGCGGTCGCGGTCGTCCTGGCGCTGCGCGCGGTGGCCCGCAGCGCCAAGCTGGAACAGGTGCCGCTGGACACCGGCGAGCACAGCGACGAGGAACACGCGCTGCTCGCCGAGCACATCGTGGCGTACCGGCTGGACGGGCCGCTGTTCTTCGCCGCCGCGCACACGTTCCTGCTGGAACTGGCCGAGGTGGCCGACGTGCGGGTGGTGATCCTGCGCATGTCCCGCGTCTCCACGGTCGACGCGACCGGTGCCCAGGTGCTCGGCGACGCCATCGCCCGGCTGCGCGGCCGGGGGATCATGGTGCTGCTCTCCGGCATCACCCCGGGCCACGACCAGGTGCTCAGCACGCTCGGCGTCGCCGACGAGCTGCGCCGCGAGGGCCTGGTGTTCGCGGACACCCCGGCCGCCATCCGGTACGCCCGGGGTGTCGCCCTCGCCGCGAGCCCGGCCTAGGCTTCGGTCCCTTCGAGTGCCCGCCTGCGCACGCCGAAGATGATCAGGTAGCCGAGGATCCAGACCTCGCCCACAGTGGCGGGGATCACCAGCAGGTCGCCGGCGGCGCCGGCGCCGGGGGCGAGGTACGCGACGAACGTCATGAGCACGTAGCCGACACCACCGGCGACGAGGACCCAGCCCAGCGGCCGGGGCAGCCAGCCCGACCGGAGCACGCACCAGCCCATCGGCACCAGCCAGAGGCCGAAGAAGAGCCCGCCCACCTCCCATAGGTTCCCGCTGACCAGGTAGAGCAGCTGGACGGTGTCGGCGTCGCCCGGCCCGCCGGTCGCGACCTGCAAGGCCGTCGCGAGGACGGCGGCGCTGCCGAGGATCGCGACGGCGTTGACGAGCCCGAAGGCGGCGATGCTGCCCGCGGCGGTGCCGTCGACAGTACGGAACAGGCGGTGGAACCAGACCGCGGTGAGCGTCTGGGTGAGGACGACCAGTAGTTCGAGGGCGATGCCGAGGCGGGCCAGCGGCTCGTGGGCCACCAGGTTGGCGAGCGTCGTGCCCGCGTCATCGGCGTCGAAGAGCATGGGACGGACGGTGAGGAACCCCAGGGCGCCGGTGACGGCGAGCCCGAGGTAGAACAGCCCGGTCACCCGGGCGGTACGGATCAGCTGGTGCATGGCGGCTCCTTCGGGGGTGATCGACGTGCCGTGGCCGGGGTCGCCTTACGTCGTAAGGCCAACCATACGTTGTAAGGTCAAGGGAGATGGGAAGCCGCATGGGAGCGAGGAAGCCTCGGGAGCCGCTCAGCCGCGAGCGGGCCCTGGCCAGCGCGATCGCCCTGGTCGACGCCGAGGGGATGGCGGCGCTCACGATGCGACGGCTCGCCGCCGAACTCGGCGTCGAGGCCATGTCGCTCTACCACCACCTGCCCGGCAAGGCCGGACTGCTCGACGGCCTCGTGGACGCCGTCGCCGCCGAGATCACCGCAGCCGCCGAACGGGCCGAGGCCGACGCGCCCGGCGGTGACTGGCGTACCCGGCTGCGGCTGCGCTTCCTCGCCGCGCGTGCGGTCATGCTGCGGCACCCGTGGGCCCCGGCGCTGCTCAGCTCCCGCCCGACCGTCCCCGCCGGGGTGTACGCCTACTACGACGGCATCCTCGCCACGCTCGTCGAGGGCGGCTTCTCGTACCGGATCGCCCACCGGGCGCTGCACGCCTTCGGCAGCCTTGCGCTCGGCTTCGCGCAGGAGGTGTTCCGGCCGGACGCGGGCGGGGAGGCCGACGCGGCGGCAGCGGAGGCCGAGATGGTGGCGCTGGCCGAGCGGCTGCCGCACCTGGCCGCCATGGTCGCCGCCGAGACGCACGACGCGGCGGATCCGACGCTCGGCTGGTGCGATTCTCAGACCGAGTTCGAGTTCACCCTCGACCTGCTCTTCGACGGCCTGGAGCGACACCGGGCAGGCTGACGCACCGGCGGGTTCGGACGGCGCACGCCGGGTACCAGGACGGCATGACTGATCCGGTTGAGCTGTCCGAACTGCACGCCGGAGGCGCCGACCCCGACGACGTCACCCCGGAGGACCCGCACGCGGACCTGGACGGCACCGACGAGAACTCACCAGCGGAGTTCGGCCTGCCCATCGACGGCACCGCACCGGCCGAGGAGGACCCCACCCAGCAGTGAGGGGAACGTCATGGGTGTCAAACGGGTCATGGCGTTCCCACCCGAGGGCGGGAAAGGACGAGCGCTAGTCGGGCAGGGCGGCGAGGCCGGCCAGCAGTTCCCACCGCTCGGCCTCGGTGAGCGCCGCGTACGCCGGTTCGTCGCGGCGGTCGGTGTCCGCCTCGATCGCCGCGCGTTCCGGGCCGTCCGGCAGCGCCCGGATCCCCTCGGCGGTCAGCCCGGCGGCCCGCCACGCGGCCCGGTGCGCGTCGGCGCGGTGGTGGCGCAGCGAGCCCAGCCGGGTGACCAGCAGCAGCGCCGGGGAGGCGCCCTCCGGCTCGTACGGCGGGGACATCGCCCGGAACACCGGCCCGCCGGTGGCCTGCGCGTGCGTCAGCACCCGGCCGACCAGGTCGGCGAGGCGGGGCACGATGCGCAGACCGGGCAGCACACCGGGCAGTGTCGACCACAGTTCTTCGGCTGCCTCACCGGTGGCCCGCTGGGCGAACAGCGTCAGCTCGCGGCCGAGGTCGGTGAGGTGCCAGGCGCCGTCGGCGTCCCGGACCACGACGCCCTGCTCCAGCTCCTCGTCCATGCTTCCGGAGGTGTAGATCAGGCCGTCGGCCAGCGCCTCGGCGGGCATCGGCCGGGCCAGCACGCCGGAGAAGAAGCTGTTCTCCGCGCCGAGTGTGCAGCCGCGCTCGGCGTAGAACGCCTTCATCCGGGCGCGGGCTCCCCACCTGGCGCCCACGTACACCCGGTCGATCGCCGGCCGGACCAGTCGCGCGTAACTCACCGTCGTCTCCACGCCGCCGGAGGTTACCGGCGCGCGGGCGTTAAGAAGGGCCCCCTCCTCTACCGGAGGCGTTAAGAGGGGGCCCTTCCTTACGTCACTCCGGGACGCGACGGTAGGCGCCGTCGCTGGCCGAGGTCGCCATCGACGCGTACGCGCGCAGCGCCGCCGACACCGGACGCTGCCTGTCGACCGGGGTGTACGGACGGTCCCGCTTCTCCTCGGCCACCCGCCGCGCCTCCAGCTCGTCGGCGGGCACGTTCAGCTCGATCGACCGGCCCGGGATGTCGATGACGATCTCGTCGCCGTCGCGGACCAGCGCGATCAGGCCGCCCGAGGCCGCCTCCGGGGAGACGTGCCCGATGGACAGGCCGGAGGTGCCGCCGGAGAACCGGCCGTCGGTCAGCAGCGCGCAGGAGCGGCCCAGCCCACGGCCCTTGAGGAACGAGGTGGGGTAGAGCATCTCCTGCATGCCGGGGCCACCCTTCGGGCCCTCGTAGCGGATCACCACCACGTCCCCGGCGACGATCTCCTTGGCGAGGATCGCGGTCACCGCGTCGTCCTGCGACTCGTAGACCTTGGCCGGGCCGCGGAACGTCAGGCACTCCTCGGGCACACCGGCGGTCTTCACCACGCAGCCGGCCGGCGCGAGGTTGCCGTGCAGGATGGCCAGGCCGCCGTCCGCGCTGTACGCGTTCTCCCGGTCCCTGATGCAGCCGCCGGCCGCGTCGGTGTCCAGCGACGACCAGCGGTTGGTGGTGGAGAACGGCTCGGTGGTGCGCACCCCGCCCGGCGCGGCGTGGAACAGCTCGACCGCCTCCGGCCGGGCCGCGCCGCCGCGCACGTCCCAGTCGGCCAGCCACTTGTCGAGGCTGGGGGAGTGCACCGACCGCACGTCGCGGTGCAGCAGCCCGGCGCGGTCCAGCTCACCGAGGATGGCCGGGATGCCGCCGGCGCGGTGCACGTCCTCCATGTGGTAGTTCGGGGAGTTCGGGGCGACCTTGGCCAGGCACGGCACCCGGCGGGAGATCGCGTCGATGTCGGCCACGCCGAAGTCCAGCTCCGCCTCGCGGGCGGCGGCGAGCAGGTGCAGCACCGTGTTCGTGGATCCGCCCATCGCCACGTCGAGGGCGATCGCGTTCTCGAACGCCTCCCGGCCGGCGATCGAGCGCGGCAGCACCGAGGCGTCGTCGTTCTCGTACCACTGCTTGGCGATCTCGACGACGGTGCGCCCGGCCTCGACGAACAGCGACCGCCGCGCGGCGTGGGTGGCGAGCGTCGACCCGTTGCCCGGCAGGGCCAGGCCGATCGCCTCGGTGAGGCAGTTCATCGAATTGGCGGTGAACATGCCGGAGCAGGAGCCGCAGGTCGGGCACGCGGAGCGCTCGATCTCGCCGAGCTGGTCGTCGGTTACCGCCTCGTTCGAGGAGGCGATCATGGCGTCGATCAGGTCGATCTTGGAGTGCACCACGCCCTCGATCGCCACCGTCTTGCCGGCCTCCATCGGGCCGCCGGAGACGAAGACGGTCGGGATGTTGAGCCGCAGCGCGGCCAGCAGCATGCCCGGGGTGATCTTGTCGCAGTTGGAGATGCAGACCAGGGCGTCCGCGCAGTGCGCGTTGACCATGTACTCCACCGCGTCGGCGATCAGCTCCCGGCTGGGCAGCGAGTAGAGCATGCCGCCGTGGCCCATGGCGATGCCGTCGTCCACGGCGATCGTGTTGAACTCCCGGCCGACGCCGCCGGCCTCGGCCACCGCGTCGGCGACCAGGCCACCGAGGTCCTTGAGGTGGACGTGACCGGGTACGAACTGGGTGAAACTGTTCGCGATGGCGACGATCGGCTTGCCGAAGTCGTCGTCGGTCATCCCGGTGGCCCGCCAGAGGGCCCGGGCGCCGGCCATCGTCCGACCATGGGTGGAGGTCCTCGACCGCAGCTCAGGCATGACAACCAGTCTGACACCATCCGCGCGGCGACTCCGCCGCGCGCACCCTGTGTCCCAACAGTTGCACACCCGGTCCCCCACGGGAGGCGCTCATTCGGCAGAGTTGACGCGTGCAGTCGTCCCCGGGGATGGTCACCGTCGCGGTGTTGAGCGGGATCGCCGCGGCCGGTGCCGCCGTGCTGCTCGTCGCGTCGGTGCGGCGTCGCACCGGCCCCCGCCGGCCGGCTCACCTGCTGCTCGCGGTCGCCGCCGGCGCCGCCCTGTTCAGCCTCCTGGTCGGCCTCGGCGGTCTGCTGGCCGCCGGTGACCACTGGGCGCACCGGCAGGGCCAGCGGACCGGATGGGCGGTCCTCGTCGCCGCCGGTACGACGCTCGCCGCGCTCGGCCTCGGCGCCGCCGTCCTGCGGCTGCCCGGCGCGGCCGCGACCCGGGCCGCCACCGCCCGGCTGCTGCTCGACGGCCTGATCATGGGCAGCGCGCTCTGGTTCGTCGGCTGGGTGGCGTTCAGCGAGCCGACCCGGCTGCTCGGCGACGCCACACCCGTCGCCTGCCTGCCGATCGTGCTGGCCACCGTGAGCGCGGCGCTCACCACGGGGCTCACAGTGATCGTCGTGCTGCGGGTCGCGCCGCCGCGCGGATGGCTCACGCTGCTCGCCGCCGGCGCGATAGCGGTGACGGCCGGCGGGCTGGCCGTGTCCGCCGGGCTCTGCCAGGCCGGCCCGGGCATGGTGCTCACCGGCGCGGTGCTGACCGCCGCCGGTCTGCTGGCCACCGCCGTGGCCGGGCGCCGGGCCGACCTGACGCAGCTCGACGTCGACTTCATCCGCCGCGACGGCGAGTACGCCTTCGTGCCGATGTTCGCCATGGCCGCCTCCGCGATCTACCACCTGGTGCAGGGCGGCGGGTTCGACGGGTACGCCATCGTGGCCGGCACGGTCGAGGGGTTCGCCCTGGTGACCCGGCAGTACCTCGCCCTCAACGACGTCCGCGGCTACGCCATCCGGCTGGCCGAGCGGGAGGCGCACTTCCGCGAGCTGGCGCACACCGACCCGCTGACCGGGCTGGCGAACCGGCGCGGGCTGCTGCGTGCCCTGCACCGCAGTGCCGAGGCGGGCGTGCCGTGCGTGCTGCTCGGGCTCGACCTCGACGGCTTCAAGAACGTCAACGACATGCGCGGGCACGACGTCGGCGACGCGGTGCTGATCGAGGTGGGGCGACGGCTGCGGGGCAACCTGCGCCCGGGTGACCTGGCCGCCCGGCTCGGCGGCGACGAGTTCGCGGTGCTGATGCACGGGTCGGCCGACCCCGGCCCGGTCGCGGACCGCCTGCTCGGGGTGCTCGGCCGCCCGTACGAGCAGGGCGACGGGCCGGTCTTCCTGTCGGTGAGCATCGGCGTGGCCGCCGGGCACGGTGAGCAGGACGTCGAGCTGCTGCTGCGCAACGCCGACCTGGCGCTGCGCTACGCCAAGCAGCGGGGCAAGAACCGGATCGAGCGCTACGACGCCACCTACGACCAGTTGCTGAGCCGCCGTACCCGGATGGAGCACGAGCTGCGCGGCGCGATCGAGCGCGACGAGCTGCGGCTGGTCTTCCAGCCGGTGGCCTCGCTGCCGTCGGTGCGGCCGGTCGGCGCGGAGGCGCTGCTGCGCTGGCGGCACCCGGAGCTGGGCAACGTCCGGCCGGACGAGTTCATCCCGCTCGCCGAGGAGTGCGGGATGATCGCCAAGCTCGGCGCGTGGGTGCTGCACCAGGCCTGCTACCAGCTCTCCCGCTGGCTGGCCGACGGGCACGACGTCTGGGTGTCGGTGAACGTGTCGCCGCGCGAGCTGCACGCCCCCGAGTACGTGGTCCAGGTCGCCGACGCGCTGCGCGCGCACCACGTGCCGCCGCAGCGGCTGGTGCTGGAGGTGACCGAGCACGCGGTCGCCACCGACCTGGACGAGCTGATCCGGCGGCTCACCGCGCTGCGGCTGACCGGCGTCCGGATCGCACTCGACGACTTCGGCGCCGGTTACTCGTCGCTCGGCCAGCTCCGGCGGCTGCCGATCGACATCCTGAAGATCGACCACAGCCTGGTCGCCGAGCACGAGCCGGTCCGGCCGGTCGGGCGGGACGGTCCGGCGTTCGCCCCGATGGTCGACATCGTCATGCGCCTGGGGCACCAACTGGGGCTGGAGGTGATCGCCGAGGGCGTCACCAACCCGACCGAGCTGGCCGCGGTGGTGGCCGCCGGGTGCCGGTTCGGCCAGGGCGCGCTGTTCGGCTGGGGCGTACCGGCCGAGCACCTGGAGGCGATGCTGGAGGCGGCCACGGCGCCCGGCAACCGGCACACCGCGATGCCGCCGGTGCCGCCGCCCGCGCCGGCGCGCGCCCCGTCGCCGCTGCTGCCCCGGCTGCGCAACAACCCGCCCGCCCCGCGTCCCTCGATGGAGGGATCTTCGCAGGTGGCGCCGGGCGCGGAGGGGGTCGCGGCGACCGACACGCCCACGTCCGTGAACCAAAATGTGGGATCAGTTGACTCATCGCGTGAGATGCGTCAGGCTTAGCCGCATGTCGTCGAACCGGTCGCCGCGAGTACTTACCTGAGCGCACTCTCCCACCGAGAGTGCGCTGGCCCCGTGCATCCTGCACGTGGGCTTTTTTGTTGCCGTCGGACCATCGCCGGGACCTCCCCGTCCCATCCTGAGAAGCGCGTCACCCACTCACTTCCGAAGGCTTGAACCGCCATGACGAGACCCACGCCAGAGACCCTCGCCCACTCCGCCCGCCGTGCCCGCTCCGGCACCGGCGCGGCCGGTGACTCCGACCCCGCCGCCCGCCCCGGCCGTACCGTCCCGGCGGCCGCCACCACCGAGACGCCCGTACGGGAGCCCGCCACCGCGGAGGTCTCGGGCGCCGGTTCGCTCGTGCGGTCGCTGGAGGCGCTCGGCGTCGACGTGGTCTTCGGCATTCCGGGCGGCGCGATCCTGCCCGCCTACGACCCGCTCTACGACTCCACGGTCCGGCACATCCTGGTCCGCCACGAGCAGGGCGCCGGGCACGCGGCCACCGGCTACGCGCAGGCCACCGGCCGGGTCGGCGTCTGCATCGCCACCTCCGGCCCGGGCGCGACGAACCTGGTGACGCCGATCGCGGACGCGTACATGGACTCGGTCCCGATGGTGGCGATCACCGGGCAGGTGGCCCGGCCGTCGATCGGCACCGACGCCTTCCAGGAGGCGGACATCCAGGGCATCACGCTGCCCATCACCAAGCACAACTTCCTGGTGCAGACCGCCGACGAGATCCCCCGCGTGCTGGCCGAGGCGTTCCACCTGGCCGCGACCGGCCGGCCCGGCCCGGTGCTCGTCGACATCCCGAAGGACGTGCTCCAGGCGCCGGCGACGTTCTCCTGGCCGCCCACGCTCGACCTGCCCGGCTACCGGCCCACGCTGCACCCGCACGGCAAGCAGATCCGCGAGGCGGCCCGGCTGATGACCGCCGCCCGCCGCCCGGTCCTCTACGTCGGCGGCGGCGTGCTCAAGGCCGGCGCCACCGAGGGGCTGCGCAAGCTGGCCGAGCAGACCGGCATCCCGGTGGTCACCACGCTGATGGCGCTGGGCGCGTTCCCCGACTCGCACCGCCAGCACCTGGGCATGCCCGGCATGCACGGCACCGTCGCCGCGGTCTACGGCCTCCAGAAGGCCGACCTGATCGTGGCGCTGGGCGCCCGCTTCGACGACCGGGTGACCGGCAAGCTGGACTCGTTCGCGCCGGACGCGACAGTCGTGCACGCCGACATCGACCCGGCCGAGATCGGCAAGAACCGGCACGCCGACGTCCCGATCGTGGGTGACGCGCGGCACGTGATCGACGAGCTGACCGCCGCCGTCACCGCCGAGCAGGCCGCCCACCCACCGGCCGACCTGACCGACTGGTGGGCCCAGCTCGACGACCTGCGCGAGCGGTACCCGCTGGGCTTCGAGGAGCCGGCCGACGGCACGCTCTCCCCGCAGTACGTGATCAAGCGGCTGGGCGAGATCGCCGGCCCGGACGCGGTCTACGTGGCGGGCGTCGGCCAGCACCAGATGTGGGCCAGCCAGTTCATCTCGTACGAGAAGCCGCACACCTGGCTCAACTCCGGCGGCCTGGGCACCATGGGCTACGCCGTTCCGGCCGCGATGGGCGCGAAGGTCGGCAAGCCGGACACCACCGTGTGGGCGGTCGACGGCGACGGCTGCTTCCAGATGACCAACCAGGAGCTGGCCACCTGCGCGCTGGAGGGCATCCCGATCAAGGTCGCCGTGATCAACAACGGCAACCTCGGCATGGTGCGGCAGTGGCAGACCCTGTTCTACGGGGAGCGCTACTCCAACACCGAGCTGGGCACCCACAAGCACCGCATCCCGGACTTCGTCAAGCTCGCCGAGGCGCTCGGCTGCGTCGGGCTGCGCTGCGAGAACGCCGCCGACGTGGACAAGACCATCGAGGCGGCCATGGCGATCAACGACGCGCCCGTGGTCATCGACTTCGTGGTCGGCAAGGACGCGATGGTCTGGCCGATGGTCGCCGCCGGCACCAGCAACGACGAGATCATGTTCGCGCGGGGCGTGCGTCCCGCTTTCGACGAGGACGAGCTCTAGGTCATGACCGAATGCACCGAGCGCAGCGAGGGCCATGAGGGCATGACGAGGAAGGCACAGCAATGACTATGCACACGCTGTCCGTGCTGGTGGAGAACAAGCCGGGTGTCCTCGCCCGCGTCTCCGGGCTGTTCTCCCGGCGCGGGTTCAACATCGACAGCCTCGCCGTGGGCGAGACCGAGAACCCGGACGTCTCGCGCATCACCATCGTGGTCAACGCCGAGTCCTCGCCGCTGGAGCAGGTGACCAAGCAGCTCAACAAGCTGGTCAACGTACTCAAGATCGTGGAGCTGGATCCGCAGGTGTCGGTGGCGCGGGAGCTGCTGCTGGTCAAGGTCCGCGCGGACCGCGCGGCCCGCGCCCAGGTGCTGGAGACGGTCGGCCTGTTCCGCGCCCGGGTGGTCGACGTCGCGCCGGACACGCTGACCATCGAGGCCACCGGCACGCCGGACAAGCTCGACGCGCTGCTGCGCGACCTGGAGCCGTTCGGCATCAAGGAGATGGTCCAGTCCGGCACCGTGGCGATCGGGCGGGGTTCGCGGGCCATCACCGCCGGCCCGGCCCTGCGCGCCGCCTGATCCGTACCCACAAGTTTTTCGACGGGCCGACGGGCACCGCCGTACGAAAGGGAAGTCAATGAGCGTTGAGGTGTTCTACGACGACGACGCCGACCTGGGCCTGATCCAGGGCCGCAAGGTCGCCGTGATCGGGTACGGCAGCCAGGGCCACGCGCACGCGCTGTCGCTGCGCGACTCCGGCGTCGACGTGGTGATCGGCCTGCCCGCCGGGTCGAAGAGCCGGCCGAAGGCCGAGGAGCAGGGCCTGCGGGTGCTCACGCCCGCCGAGGCGGCGGCCGAGGCCGACGTGATCATGATCCTGGCGCCGGACACCGCCCAGCGTGGTCTCTACGCCGACGCCATCGCGCCGAATCTGGCCGCGGGCAAGGCGCTGTTCTTCGGCCACGGCTTCAACATCCGGTACGGCCTGATCAAGCCCCCGGCCGACGTGGACGTGGCGATGGTCGCCCCGAAGGGCCCCGGTCACCTGGTCCGCCGCCAGTACGTCGACGGCAAGGGCGTGCCCTGCCTGGTCGCGGTCGAGCAGGACGCCAGCGGCAACGCGTTCGGCCTGGCCCTGGCGTACGCCAAGGCGATCGGCGGCACCCGGGCCGGCGCGATCCGGACCACGTTCACCGAGGAGACCGAGACCGACCTGTTCGGCGAGCAGGCGGTGCTGTGCGGTGGCGCGGCGGCGCTGGTGCAGACCGGTTTCGAGGTGCTCACCGAGGCCGGCTACGCGCCCGAGGTGGCCTACTTCGAGTGCCTGCACGAGCTGAAGCTGATCGTCGACCTGATGTACGAGGGCGGCATCGCCCGGATGCGCTACAGCATCTCCGACACCGCCGAGTACGGCGACCTGTCCCGTGGCCCGCGCGTCATCGACTCGCGGGTCAAGGACGAGATGCGCAAGATCCTCGGCGAGATCCAGTCCGGCGAGTTCGCCCGCGAGTGGGTGGCCGAGGACGAGGCCGGCCGGCCGAACTTCGCCAAGTGGCGGGCCGAGGGCGCGGCGCACCCGATCGAGGAGACCGGGCAGAAGCTGCGCGCGATGATGAGCTGGGTCGACCGGCCGATCACCGAGACCGCCTGAGCTTCTCCCTCGTGCGGCCCGCGGCCCGACGCTCTCCCCGGCGTCCGGCCGCGGGCCGCCGTTCGTTCACGTGCTGGGACACGGTGAGTAACGCCTCGTCCCGCACCGCCCCCGGTGAACGGGGGATGACAGGCGTGCGACGGACCTGTGTGAGGGCGCTCACCCCGCAGTCCGCGACCCGGAGAGCGGGCAGGCACCTACCATTCCTTGGTGTGGTGCCCGAGCGCACCCGACGGCCGTGGCACGGATCGGCGCAGGGCGCAGCGCGGCGTCCCGGCGCCCCAGGCCGAACCATTACCGAGCGTCTACGAGGACCGATGAATCCTGTCGTACTGATCGCCGAAGAACTCGCCCCCGCCGCCATCGAGGTGCTCGCGCACGACTTCGACGTGCGCCACGTGGACGGCACCGACCGCCCCGCTCTGCTCTCCGCCCTCTCCGAGGCCGACGCGGTGATCGTACGCAGCGCCACCCAGATCGACGCCGAGGCGATCGCCGCCGCGCCGCGGCTGAAGGTGGTCGCCCGGGCCGGCGTCGGTCTGGACAACGTCGAGGTGCCGGCCGCCACCGCCCGGGGCGTCATGGTCGTCAACGCGCCCACCTCGAACATCGTCTCCGCCGCCGAGCAGGCCGTCGCGCTGCTGCTCGCGGTCGCCCGCAACACCGCCAGCGCCAGCGCCGCGCTCAAGGCGGGGGAGTGGAAGCGGTCCAAGTACACCGGCGTCGAGATCCAGGGCAAGACCGTGGGCGTGGTCGGCCTCGGCCGCATCGGCGTGCTCTTCGCGTCTCGCATCGCCGCGTTCGGCACCCGGCTGATCGCGTACGACCCGTACATCCAGCCGGCCCGCGCCGCGCAGCTCGGCGTCCGCCTGGTCGGGCTGGAGGAGCTGCTGCGGGAGAGCGACTTCATCTCGATCCACCTGCCCAAGACGCCGGAGACGGTCGGCCTGATCGGCGAGAAGGAGCTGGCGATCGTCAAGCCGGGCGTCCGGATCGTCAACGCCGCCCGCGGCGGCCTGGTCGACGAGCAGGCGCTCGCCGACGCGATCGCGGAGGGCCGGGTCGCCGGCGCCGGTGTCGACGTGTACGCCAAGGAGCCGTGCACCTCCTCGCCGCTGTTCGCCTTCGACAACGTGGTGGCCACCCCGCACCTGGGCGCCTCCACCAACGAGGCGCAGGACAAGGCCGGTCTCGCGGTGGCCAAGAGCGTCAAGCTCGCGCTCCAGGGCGAGTTCGTCCCGGACGCGGTGAACGTGCAGGCCGGCGGCGTGGTCGCCGAGGACGTCCGCCCGCTGCTGCCGCTGGCCGAGCGGCTGGGCCGGGCGTTCACCGCCCTGGCCGGCGGGGTGGCCGCCAGCGTCACCGTCGAGGTGCGCGGCGAGATCGCCGCCCACGACGTGTCGGTGCTCAAGCTCGCCGCGACCAAGGGGCTGTTCAGCTCCGTGGTGGAGGAGCAGGTCACCTACGTCAACGCGCCGCATCTGGCCGCCGAGCGGGGCGTCGAGGTCACGCTGGCCACGCCGGGCGAGACCGTCGACCACCCGAACCTGGTGACCGTGCGCGGGGCGCTGCCGGACGGGCGTACCGTCCGCGTCTCCGGCACCGTGGCGCACACCGGCACCCGCGACGTGTTCAAGCTGACCGAGGTGGACGGTTTCGACGTGGAGATCGGCGCGGAGGGCATCCTGGTCTTCCTGCGTTACGCGGACCGGCCCGGCGTGGTCGGCACCGTCGGCACGCTGCTCGGCGAGGCCGGCGTCAACATCGCGGCCATGCAGGTGGCCCGCCGCGAGGCCGGTGGCGAGACGCTGATGACGCTGACCGTCGACCAGGCGCTCGGCGCCGACCTGCTCACCTCCGCCGCCGACTCGATCGGCGCGGTCGCGGCCAGCGCGGCCGACCTGCGCGACGTGTAGTCCGGACAGGACACATCGGGGCCCGGCCGGATCGGCCGGGCCCTTCGTCGTCCCGGTGGGTCAGGAACGGACGCGGGCCGGTGGCGGGTAGACCGAGCCGTCCTGCGCGTCGAAGAGCATCAGGTCGTGCTCGCCGGCCAGCCGCTCGACGTCCAGCAGGACCTGATCGGGGCAGGCCGGGTTCAGGTTCATCTCGATGTGGTCGGCCGCCGTGTGCAGCGGCGCCTCCCACGGCGTACCGGGCCGGGCCGGGCGGTCCGGATAGCTCGCCGTGATCGCCCGGTAGAAGGCGACGAGTCGCGGGTCGGGGTGCTGCTCGCCGTGGCGGCCCTCGCGGCACTGCTGCACGGCCGCCCGCACCTGCTCCGGTGTCGCCCCGTTCGGCAGGGCCCACACGCTCAGATCGAAACTCACGGCGGACAGCGTGCCATCCCGGGCCCGGCCCGTCACCTCTGCCCCACCGTGCGTTCACCGCTGATTGCCGACATCGTTCACCCGGCGTCCGCTGTGGAGACTCTTGCGTCGAGTTGCGTCGATTCGCTAGCGTACCGATGCGGTTTCCGCTGAGTCGATCCCCGGCCCGTCTTCGGGTGGCGCGGTCGGGCGTCCGGCCCCTCGGCCCGCACCCCTCGATTGCGCGAGCCACGCGCACTCGTCGCTGACCGGCCCTCACGGTCGTTGCCGAGACCGTGGGGGCCGATCGCGCTCCCGGCCGGTGTCGTGCGGGCGGACGGCGACTCAGCGCCGGTGGTGCGCGAACAGCGGGCGGTAGTCCGTGTCGTGACGGAACCAGGCCAGCCCGGCCGGTCCGGCGGCGTACAGGGCGGTGGCGTAGGCGTCGGCGACGGCGAGGTTCGGGCCGAGCACGGTGGCGGCCACCAGCCGGTCGGTCGGCTCGCCGGTGTGCGGGTCGACGACGTGCCCGCGCCGGCCGGTGACGCCCGACGTGCCGACCGCGCCCGTTGTCATCTCCAGCACGACAGGTGTCCGGCGGGTGTCGGTGGGGTGGTGCACGGCGACACGCCACGGGCCGCCGTGGGCGGCGTGTCCGCGTACCGTCAGGTCGGCGCCGCTGAGCACGGCGTAGTCGTGGATGCCGGCGGCGCGCAACCGCGCCGCGGCCCGTTCCACCGCCCAGCCGCCGAGCAGGCCGCCCGGGTCGAAGCCGCCCGGCACGGCCCAGGCGTCGAACCAGCCGTCGGTCGCCGCCCGCATCGCGGCGCAGAGGTCGATCAGGTCGGCCAGTGGGGGGTACGAGTCGGGACTGATCTCGTCGCGGCGCAGCCGGGAGACGAGGCTGTCCGGCCGGTTCGGGCCGTAGGTGAGGTCGACGGCGCGCAGCTCGGCGACGGCGTCGCGCAGCGCCTCGCTGACCGCCCGGTGGCCGAACCACTCCGGCGCGTTGAGGAGCATGGTGTAGTCGGCGGTCGAGGTGGTGACGGTGTGGCGGACGCTGATCCGGCCGGACGCCGCGGCACCGGCCCGCTCGACGCGGTGGTTCGTGGCGCCCAGGTGCAGGTCCGGGCGGGTCGGGCGGAACGCGGACTGGTCGACCCAGCGGGTACGTGGCTGCTCGTCCGCCCAGTGGGCCCGCCGGTGCTCGATCCGCATGACACCTGCCCCCTCGGTGGTCGCCGCTACGTCGCGGCGGTGCCGCATTCCGGGCCCCCGTCGACCCGTGGACTCGACCCTAAGCAGTGGAGATGACCGCACCATGAATGTCGGCTGGGAGCCTCCTGTGATTCGCCGTCCCGGATGATGGAAGATTCGTACCGGGGGCCGGGACGGCGACGTACGGTTGCGCCTAACGACGAGACGAGGAGCGCCAGGTGGCACACATCGCGGTGGTGGCCGGCGACGGCATCGGACCCGAGGTGGTCGCGCAGGCCCGCAAGGTCCTCGACGCGGTGGTGCCCGGGATCGAGGCCACCGAGTACGACCTGGGCGCGGCGCGCTATCACCGCACCGGCGAGGTGCTGCCCGACTCCGTCCTCGACGAGCTGGCCGGTCACGACGCCATCCTGCTGGGCGCGGTGGGCGACCCGACCGTGCCGCCGGGTGTGCTGGAGCGCGGTCTGCTGCTGAAGCTCCGGTTCGCCTTCGACCAGTACGTCAACCTGCGCCCGTCCCGGCTCTGGCCCGGCGTGGCCGGTCCGCTCGCGGCGGTCAAGCCCGGCGAGGTCGACCTCGTGGTGGTCCGCGAGGGCACCGAGGGGCTGTACGCGGGCGCCGGCGGCGCGCTGCACCGGGACACCCCGGCCGAGGTGGCCACCGAGGAGAGCCTGAACACCCGGCACGGCGTCGAGCGGGTGATCCGCGACGCGTTCGCCCGCGCCGGCCGCCGGGAGCGGCGCAAGGTCACGCTCGTGCACAAGACGAACGTGCTCACCCACGCCGGGTCGCTCTGGGCGCGCGCCTTCGCCGCGGTGGCCGCCGAGCACCCGGACGTGACCACGGAATACCAGCACATCGACGCCGCAGCGATGTTCCTGGTGACGAACCCGTCCCGGTACGACGTGGTGGTCACCGACAACCTGTTCGGCGACATCCTCACCGACATCGCCGCCGCCGTGACCGGTGGCATCGGGCTCGCGGCCAGCGGCTGCATCAACCCCGAGGGGCGCTACCCGTCGATGTTCGAGCCGGTGCACGGCTCGGCGCCGGACATCGCCGGCCAGGGCGTCGCCGACCCGGTCGCCGCGGTGCTGTCCGCCGCGCTGCTGCTGGACCAGCTCGGCCACGCCGACGCCGCCGCCCGGGTCACCGCCGCGGTCGGCACCGAGCTGGCCGGGCGTACGCCGGGGACGCCGCTGCGAACCGAGGAGGTCGGCGACCGGCTCGCCGCGTACGCCGTAGCCTGACCGGGCCGACCCTGCTGGCGGCCCGGTACCGGGCCGCCAGACCCGTCACCGGGCCCACCCGACCGTCCGGCGCGTCGCATCCGCCGGGGCGGAGCTATCCGCTGAACGACCGTTCGGGGTAAGTTTCTGGCACCAGTGACGTCGGCGTGCGATCCCGCATGCCGTGAACCCGCAGGGAGGTCAGCGCGATGAGCGGTGGTGACATGCTCGATTTCGAGATCCGTCCGAATCCCGCGCCGGTATCCGCCGCCGACCGGGCCGCCCTGCTGGCGAACCCGGGCTTCGGCCGGGTCTTCACCGATCACATGGTCACCATCCGCTACGCCGAGGGCAAGGGCTGGTACGACGCCCGCCTGGAGGCGCGCGCGCCGATCCCGATGGACCCGGCCGCGGCGGTGCTGCACTACGCGCAGGAGATCTTCGAGGGGCTGAAGGCGTACCGCACCGGTGACGCGGTGACGATGTTCCGTCCCGAGGCCAACGCGGCCCGGTTCGCCGCGTCGGCGCGCCGGCTGGCCATGCCGGAGCTGCCGGAGGCGACGTTCGTGGAGTCGCTGCGCCGGCTGGTCGAGGTCGACCAGGCGTGGATTCCCGAGCACGAGGACGCCAGCCTCTACCTGAGGCCGTTCATGTTCGCCAGCGAGGTCTTCCTCGGTGTGCGCCCGGCCAACGAATACCTCTACTGCGTGATCGCCTCGCCGGCCGGTGCGTACTTCGCCGGTGGCGTGAAGCCGGTGACGGTGTGGGTCTCGCCGGACTACACCCGGGCCGCGCCCGGCGGCACCGGCGCGGCCAAGTGCGGCGGCAACTACGCCGCCTCGCTGGCGGCCCAGGCCGAGGCGATCGAGGCGGGCTGCGACCAGGTGGTGTTCCTGGACGCGGTGCAGCGGCGGTACGTCGACGAGCTGGGCGGCATGAACGTCTTCTTCGTCTACGACGACGGCAGCATCGTCACCCCGCCGCTGGGCGGCACGATCCTGCCGGGCATCACCCGCGACGCGATCCTCACCCTCGCCGCCGAGGCCGGGCACGAGGTGCGGGAGGCGCCGGTCGCCTTCGACGACTGGCGGGCCGACGCGGCGAGCGGGCGGCTGCGCGAGGTCTTCGCCTGCGGCACCGCCGCCGTGATCACCCCGATCGGCGGCGTGCGCTTCCCCGACGGCGAGTTCCTCATCGGCGGCGGCGAGCCGGGCCGGGCCACCATGGCGCTGCGGCAGAAGCTCGTCGACATCCAGCGCGGGCGTGCCGCCGACCCGTACGGCTGGGTCACCCGGGTCCTCTGACGGCGCTTCGCGGTGATCGAGGGGTTCGCTCCTCGATCACCGCGAGGCCGGGTCAGTCCAGGAGATGGGTGCGGAGGGACTCCACCTGCGCCTCGGTGACGCCGGCGTGGGTCAGGTAGCCCTCGACGGACCCGTAGCCGGTGCGCAGTTCGGCGAGGAACAGCTCCATCGCCTCGGCCGGCGATTCCAGGAACGGCGGCGGCGGTTCCTCCGCGTCCGGCAGCGTGGCCCGGACCCAGGCGGTGAAGCGCTGCGACGCGGCGGTGCTGAGCGCGTAGTCGGCTACCACGTCCTCGTCGGGCACCCCGAGCACTGCCAGCGTGAGCGCGCAGACGATGCCGGTGCGGTCCTTGCCGGCGACGCAGTGCACCACCACCGGGGCGTTGGCGCTGTCCGCGATCAGCCCGACCGCCTCGGCGAGCCCGGCGGTTCCGGTACGCGCCAGGTCGGCGTACCGGTCGGCCAGGTAGCGGGCCAGGCTGACGCCGGAGGCGTCGAACCGGTTCGCACCCCAGTCGGCGTGCTCGGGGTGGATGTGCCGGTAGGTCAGCCCGTCGTAGTCGGGCACCCGCCCGTCGCGTTCCACCTCGGACGGCCGGCGCAGGTCGATGACGGTACGGATGCCGAGCGCGGTGAACGCGCTCCGGTCGGTCTCGTCGATGCGGTGCAGCGAGTCGGAGCGGTAGAGCCGGCCGCGGCGGACCGTGCGCCCGTCCCGAGCGGCGTATCCGCCGACGTCGCGGAAGTTGAACAGGGCGGGGAAGGGGCTCTGCGGGGCGTCCACATCCGACACGGTAACGGCCGGCGGGGCGTTCGTCCGTCCCCGCCGGCCGTCGCCGGGATGTCAGGCGCGCGGCGGCACGTCCGGCGGCAGCGCCGAGTGGTTCTCGCCGTAGTAGCCGCCCAGCCGGTCCCGGTAGCCCGGTTCGGCGTGGCTGGACTCGTCGTACTCCGGGGCGGCCTTGATCTGGTCCTTCTCCCGGTCGACGTGCACGGTGCGGGCGTCGTGGTCGACGTGGTTCACGGTCCCGGCCGGGAGCATCACCTTCTTGCCGAAGATCCACGGCCCGGTGTCCACGACCAGGTAGCTGTCGTCCACCTCGTGGCTCGCCCGGTCGATCTTGCCGATGGCGCCGTCGGTGGCCTCGACCTTGTAGCCGGTCAGGTCGGCGCTCGCCACACCCGCCTCGTCGCGGTAGCGCCACGGGTCGAAGGCGCCCGCCGGGGCGCCCCCGGCGACCGTGCCCCGGCCGTCGTCGAGGATCGGCTCGGTGCCGCCGTGCGTGGCGCGCGGGTCCAGTCCGTCCATGTGCCGCCTCCCGTCCCCAGGGCCGCGGCCGTCGCGGCGCCGTCGTCAGTCGGGAGGGTTACCCACCCTGTCCGGGCACCAACCCGCCGGCGGCCGGCCCGCCGACGCCGAGGGGCCGGCGCCACGGTGGTGACGCCGGCCCCTCGGGTCGTCGGCCCGTGCGGTGCCGGTCGGGCACGTGCGGGCCGGTCGATCAGGCCAGTGCGGCCTCCGCGTCCAGGGTCACCGCGGCGGCGTGTACGACGGCGGCGATCCGCAGCCCCTCGTGCACCTGCTCACGGCTGAACCCGGCCGCGCGCAGCGTCTTCTCGTGCGACTCCAGGCAGACGCCGCAGCCGGTGATCGCCGAGACGGCGAGGCACCACAGCTCGAAGTCGGTCTTCTCCACACCGGGGCGGGCGATGATCTGCATTCGCAGCCGGGCCGGCAGCGACGCGTACTGCTCGTCGCCGATCAGGTGCTTGGCCCGGTAGTAGACGTTGTTCATCGCCATGACCGCCGCCGCGCCCTTGGCCGCCTCGACCGCCTCGGGCGTGAGGTGACCGGCCGCCTCGGCGGCGATCTCCCGCAGCACCACCGGGTTGCGGGCCGCCACCGCGCAGGCCAGGGCGGTGCCCCACGCCTGCTCCGGCTTCAGCGTCGAGGTGGTGATGGTGGAGCCGAGGTTGAGCCGGATGTCCTTGGCGTACTCGGGCAGGCCCGCCTTGATCGCGTCCAGGCCCATGGTCAGGCCCCGGCGCCGGCGAGAAGAGCCTTGGCGTCGAGCGTCGCGCCGCCGGAGTTCCAGTTGCACGGGCACAGCTCGTCGGTCTGAAGGGCGTCGAGCACCCGCAGCACCTCGGAGACGTTGCGGCCGACCGAACCGGCGGTCACCATGACGAACTGGATCTCGTTGTTCGGGTCCACGATGAAGGTGGCCCGCTGCGCGACACCGTCGGCGCCGAGCACGCCGCAGGCGGAGGTCAGCTCACGCTTGATGTCGCTGAGCATCGGGAAGGGCAGCTCGCGCAGGTCCGGGTGGTCCTTGCGCCAGGCGTAGTGGACGAACTCGTTGTCGACGGAGACGCCGAGCACCTGGGCGTCGCGGTCGGCGAACTCGCCGTTGAGGCGACCGAACTCGGCGATCTCGGTGGGGCAGACGAAGGTGAAGTCCTTCGGCCAGAAGAACACGACGCGCCACTGGCCCTCGTGGGACTTGTGGTTGATCGTCTCGAACGCCTTGTCGGCGTCGAGCGACACGCAGGCGGTGAGTTCGTACTCGGGGAAGTGGTCACCGACAGTGAGCACGGGTCCTCCTTGAGCGTGACCCGGCAGCACCGCCGGGTCAGTAACTGGATCTGTTCAAGATTCTTCCGTAGCCCCGTTTGCGCTCGTGGCGGGCGGTGGCCGGGTGTGAAGACGATCACCGCACGCGCGATCGTCCCGGAATATGGGTTTCGCCTCCCAAAACCGGAGCCGGGGTGGCAGAGTACGGGTCGTGACCAGCTTCGTCCTGATCATTAGCAGCTAGCGCGCCGGCCCTTCCCCCGCCGAGCGCGCAGACCTCCCGCATCCGCGGGGGGTCTTTTTGTTTGCTCCCCAGGGCACGAGAAGAGGACTCCGATGACGTTCCAGGTGTACGACACGACGCTGCGCGACGGCGCGCAGCGCGAAGGGCTCACGTACTCGGTGGTCGACAAGCTGGCGGTGGCCCGCCTGCTCGACGACCTCGGAGTCGGCTTCATCGAGGGCGGCTGGCCGGGCGCGGTGCCGAAGGACACCGAGTTCTTCCGCCGCGCCCGTACCGAGCTGGAGCTGCGGCACGCGATCCTGGTCGCCTTCGGGGCCACCCGCAAGGCCGGCCTCGCGGTCGAGGACGACCCGCAGGTGCGCGGCCTGCTCGACGCCCGGACCCCGGCCGTGGCCCTGGTCGCCAAGGCGGACCTGCGGCACGTGGAGCGCGCGCTGCGCACCACCGCCGAGGAGAACCTCGCCATGATCCGCGACACCGTGTCGTACCTGGTGGCGCAGGGGCGGCGCGTCTTCGTCGACGGAGAGCACTGCTTCGACGGGTTCCGGTTCGACCCGGGCTACACCGCCGCCGTGGCGGAGACCGCGCTGGCCGCCGGCGCCGAGCGGTTCGTGCTCTGCGACACCAACGGAGGCATGCTGCCCTCCCAGGTCACCGCCGTGGTCGAGCAACTGGTGGCGCGGACCGGCATCGCGCCGGAACGGCTCGGCATGCACGCCCAGAACGACACCGCCTGCGCGGTCGCCAACACCATCGCCGCTGTCGAGGCGGGCGTCCGGCACGTGCAGGGCACCGCCAACGGGTACGGCGAGCGCCCCGGCAACGCCGACATCTTCGCGATCGTCGCCAACCTCCAGCTCAAGCTGGGCATGCCCGTCCTACCGGAGGGCTGCCTGGAACAGATGGTGCGGGTCTCGCACGCCATCTCCGAGATCGCCAACATCGCCCCCGACACCCACCAGGCCTACGTCGGGGCCGCCGCCTTCGCTCACAAGGCGGGGCTGCACGCGAGCGCGATCAAGGTCGACCCGTTGCTCTACAACCACGTGGAACCCGCTGTGGTGGGCAACGACATGCGGATCCTGGTGACCGAGATGGCCGGCCGGGCCAGCATCGAGCTCAAGAGCCGCGAGCTCGGTCTGGACCTGGCCGGCCATCCGGACGCCCTGTCCCGGGTCACCGGGCGGGTCAAGGAGCTGGAGGCCGACGGCTGGTCGTTCGAGGCCGCCGACGCCTCGTTCGAGCTGCTGGTCCGCTCCGAGCTGCCGGATGCCGCGCCGGCCCGGCCGTTCGCGCTGGAGTCGTACCGGGTGATCGTCGAGCACCGCGAGGACGGCGCGGTGGTCTCCGAGGCGACGGTGAAGATCCGGGTACGCGGCGAGCGGGTGATCGCCACCGCCGAAGGCAACGGCCCGGTCAACGCGCTGGACGAGGCGCTGCGGGTCGGCCTGGCCCGGCACTACCCGGAGCTGCGCGAGTTCGAGCTGGCCGACTACAAGGTGCGCATCCTGGAGGGCAGCCACGGCACCGGCGCTGTCACGCGCGTACTCGTGGAGACCGCCGGCGCCGGCCGCGACTGGACCACAGTGGGCGTGCACCCGAACGTGGTCGAGGCGAGCTGGCACGCCCTGGTCGACGCGCTCACCTACGGCCTGGACCGGGCCCGGGTGCCGGGCGGGAGCGCGGCCTGACTCACCCGGCCGGCAGGCGCAGCTCGGCCAGCAGCGCGCGGTGGTCGCTGCCCGGCACCGGGTAGGTGCGGGCGGCGCGCACCGCGATGCGCCGGTCCACGAGGACGTGGTCGATGGTGACCGGCGGGATCGGGTCGCCGTCGTACGGGCCCCAGGTGCCGCCGAACCCCGCCCCGGCCGCGTCCGCCGCGTCGGTGTAGCCGGTGGCGATCAGGTCCCGCAGCGCCGCGTGGTCGAGCGTGGCGTTGAAGTCGCCGGCCAGCACGCTCAGCCCGCCGTCCGGGGTGGCAGGCGGCTGGGCGCGCTGGTCGGTCCACCAGTCCGGCACCACGTGCGGGGCGTACGGCGCGGCCGGGTGCGCCGACTCCACCCGCACCGGTGGCGCCCCGGGCAGCGTCACCGTGGCGTACGCCTGGGTGAAGAAGAAGCCCTTGTTGCGCCGGTGGCCGGTGTCGCGCAGCGGGTGCCGGGCGTACACGCCGGAGCCGGTCGAGCCGACCTCGGGGGTCAGCGACCGGTGCGGCAACAGCTCGGCCAGGCCGAGCCGGTCCAGCTCCGCAGCCAGCGGCGGGGTGAGCTCCTGCACCGTGAGGACGTCGACCCGCCGAGTCCGGACCAGGTCCACGAGCGCCGCCGGGTCGGCCGAGCCGAGGCGCAGGTTGGCGGTGAGCAGCCGCAGCGTCGGCCCGTCGGCGGCGGGCCGGTCGCCGGGGACCGCACGGGGCGCCACCGCGCCGATCAGCGCCAGCGCGGCCAGGACCGCGACCACCGCCGGGGTGCGGCGCCGCAGGGCGAGTGCCGCCACCGCCACGACCGGGGCCACGGCGGCGGCGTACGGCGTGAACGCGACCGCCTGCACCAGCGGACCGCGTTCCAGCCCGGTCAGGCGTACCAGCGCCCATGCGGCGACCGGTGCGACGGCGAGCCAGCATGCGGCGGTGGCCGGGCGGCCGCCCCGGGTGCCGGCCCGGGCTGGTCGCGGCATGGTGATCACGACGGTGAGGCTACCCGGAGCCGGGTCGGCGCGATGCCCTCCGAAACAATTTCGTGAATTGTTCCTCGCAATTTTGCGGCCATCTTTGCCGATCGGTCGGACACGCAATAACGCTATTGACCGCCCACATTTTCCGGTGCTAGGTTCCACCTGGTTGAGACGTCGCGACTCTCTGTAGTAAGGCCAGCTCACGAGCGGTGCGCTCCCGAGCGGATACCCGATGATCCGCAATTTGACGCGCGCAGTCGCCGTATCACCACGGTCTACAAAGGGAGAACTCATGGCCACATTCTTCAAGCGGAAGGCGACGGTGGTGGCGCTTGCCGCGCTGTCGCTCAGCCTGGCCGGTGGCGGGATCGCCGCTGCCGCCCAGCCGGAGGCGAAGCCGCAGCCCGGCCCGCGGCACTCCACGGCGCAGCCGCCGGTGACCGCCGTCGAGCGGCAGGCCGCCCGGACCGCGATGCGGGCCACCCTGGCCCCGCCGGCGGCCGGCCAGGTCGCCTGGGCCGTCGTGGCGGCCAACGGCACGCTGTTGCAGCACTCCGGCAACGTGGTGTCCTCGTTCCGGTTCACCCCGGGCATCGGGGTGTCGCCGGGGCAGTACCAGGTGCTGCTGGACTACAACGTGTCCGCCAAGGCGTACGTGGCGACCATCGGCACGAACGACACGGCGAACGTGCCGCCGGCCGGTGAGGTGTCGGTCGCACCCCGCACGCTCACCCCGAACGCCGTCTTCGTGCAGACGCGCAGCTCCTCCGGCAGCGCCTCGGACCGGCCGTTCCACCTGGTCATCGCCAACTGATCCGTCCGGCCCCGCACCGGCCCCCGCTCCGGCGGGGGCCGGTGTCGTGTTCCGTACCCCTCCGGCCGGTGCCGCGCCGCTTCGTGTCGTTCCCGCCCGGCTGGGGAGAAGCTGCCGGTCCGGCCCGCCGACCACCGCCCAGGGGCCGATAATCCGACGTTTGTCGCCGGTCCGGCCCGGGAAGCAAGCACCGTGACGGACATCTCGGACACCCCGGCCAGCGTGCTCAGCCCGGTCGACGCCGACGCGAGCGGCGTCGAGCTGGAACAGACCCTCGTCGAGGTCAAACGCGTGATCGTCGGGCAGGATCGGCTCGTCGACCGCCTGCTCACCGCCCTGATCGCCGACGGGCACTGCCTGCTGGAGGGCGTACCGGGGGTGGCCAAGACGCTGGCGGCGCAGACACTCGCCACAGTGGTCGGTGGCACGTTCTCCCGGATCCAGTTCACCCCCGACCTGGTCCCCTCCGACATCGTCGGCACGCGCATCTACCGCGCCTCCACCGAACAGTTCGACGTGGAGCTGGGGCCGATCATGGCGAACCTGGTGCTCGCCGACGAGATCAACCGGGCCCCGGCCAAGGTGCAGTCGGCGCTGCTCGAGGCGATGGCCGAGCGGCAGGTCTCCATCGCCGGCCGGAGCTGGCCGGTGCCGGACCCGTTCCTGGTCCTGGCCACCCAGAACCCGATCGAGTCCGAGGGTGTCTACCAGCTCCCGGAGGCACAGCGCGACCGCTTCCTGATGAAGGTGGTGGTCGACTACCCGAGCGACGCCGACGAGCTGGCCATCCTCTACCGGATGAGCACCGACCGGCCCACCGCGCGCACCGTGCTCGACCCGGTCCGGCTGCGCGAACTCCAGCGCCGCGCCACCGACGTCTTCGTCCACCACGCGCTCGCCGAGTACGTGGTCCGCCTCATCCTCGCCACCCGCGACCCGGAGCGCTTCGGCCTGCCCGACGTCGCGCCCCTGCTGGCGTACGGGGCCAGCCCCCGGGCCACGCTCGGCCTGGTGGCCGCCGCCCGCGCCCAGGCGCTCATCCACGGCCGGGACTACGTGCTCCCCGAGGACATCCGGGAACTCGCGGTGGACGTGCTGGCGCACCGGCTCGTGCTCTCCTTCGACGCGATCGCCGACGGGATCTCCGGCGAGGACGTGGTGCGCCGCGTGATCGAGGCGGTGCCGCCGCCCCGGCTGGTGAACGGGCCCACCGAGACGGTGAACGACCTGGCGGCGGCATGACCGGCGAGGCCGGACCCGGGCTCGCCGATCTCGCCCCGGACCAGCGGCTGCGCCGGCTGGAGCTGACGGTGACCCGGCGGCTCGACGGGCTGCTGCACGGCCGGTACCGCGGCCTGCTCCCCGGACCGGGCAGCGAGGCGGCAGGCAGCCGCGAGTACCGCCCCGGCGAGGACGAGGTACGCCGGATGGACTGGGCGGTCACCGCCCGGACCACCGTCCCGCACGTCCGGGAGGTCGACGCGGACCGGGAACTGACCACCTGGCTGCTCGTCGACGCCAGCCCCAGCATGGAGTACGGGACGTCCACGCTGGACAAACGGGAACTGGCGGTGGCCGCCGTGGCGGCGATCGGCTTCCTCACCGCGGGAGTCGGCAACCGGCTCGGCGCCCAGGTGCTCACCCCGCGCGGGTTGCGCCGGTTCCCGGCCCGCAGCGGGCGTACCCATCTGCTCGGGCTGCTCCGCGCGCTGCTCGGCGCCCCGCGTACCGGCGACCTGCCGGACTCCGGCGGCGCGGGCGCGGCCGGCGCGGGCCGGACGGACGCGGCGCCGGGCCTGGCCGACGGGCTGGACGGCCTCCAGCGCGTCGCCACCCGGCGCGGGCTCGTGGTGATCGTCTCCGACTTCCTCGACGAGCTGCCCGACGACCCGGACGCGGCGCCGCCGCCGTGGGCCGCCGCGCTGCGCCGCCTCGCGGTACGGCACCAGGTGCTCGCCGTCGAGGTGACCGACCCGCGCGAGCTGGAACTGCCGGACGTCGGCCTGGTCACGCTCGTCGACCCGGAGAGCGGCCGGCACCGCGAGGTGTGGACCGGTGACCCGGGCCTGCGCGAGCGGTACGCGCGTGCCGCCGCCGAGCAGCGCGACCAGGTGCGCCGCACGCTGCGCCGGGCCGGCGCGACCCACCTGGCGCTGCGCACCGACCGGGACTGGTGCGCGGACGTCGTCCGGTACGTGCACGAGCAGCGCCGGCTGGCCACCGTACCGGCCGCGGCCCGCGGAGGTGTCGCATGACCTGGCAGTCACCCGCCCGCCTCTGGCTGCTGCTCGCCGTCGTCGCGCTGGTCGCCGGCTACCTGGTGCTGCAACGGCGGCAGAGCCGGTACGCGGTGCGCTTCACCAACCTGCGCCTGCTCGACCGGGTCGCCCCGCGCCGCCCGGCCTGGCGGCGGCACGTCCCGGCGGGCCTGTTCCTCGCCATGCTGGCGCTGCTCGTGGTCGGGTTCGCCCGGCCCGAGGCGGAGGTGCGGGTGCCCCGGGAGCGGGCCACGGTGATGGTCGCGGTGGACGTCTCCACCTCGATGCTCGCCGGTGACGTGGACCCGGACCGGCTGACAGCGGCCAAGGAGGCGGGCCGGCGGTTCGTCGACGGGCTGCCGGACGAGTTCAACGTCGGCCTCGTCGCGTTCGCCGGCAGCGCGGCGGTGCTGGTGCCGCCGAGCACCGACCGGGAGGCGCTGCACGACGGGATCGGGCGGCTGGCCGAGGGCATCACCGGCGTGCAGGGCACCGCCATCGGCGAGGCGATCAGCACCTCGCTCGGCGCGGTCAAGAGCCTGGACGCCACCGCCGCCAAGGATCCGCCGCCGGCCCGGATCATCATCCTCTCCGACGGTGCGAACACCTCCGGCATGGACCCGATGGAGGCCGCCGACCAGGCGGTCGCCGCGAAGGTGCCGGTGCACACCATCTCCTTCGGCACGCCGGGCGGCTCGGTCGACAGGGGTGGCCGGGCGATCCAGGTGCCGGTGGACGGCCAGACGCTGCGGGCGGTCGCCGAGCAGACCGGCGGGGGCTTCCACGAGGCGTCCACCACCGCCGAGCTGAAGGACGTCTACGAGGACATCGGCACCTCGGTCGGCTACCGCACCGAGCGGCAGGACATCTCGGCCCGCTTCATCGGCCTCGGGCTGGTCCTGGCGATGGGCGCCGCGGCCGGCTCGCTGCGGTGGTTCTCCCGGCTGCCCTGACCCGCACACCACTACCGCACGACATGTGAGGAGCCAGGCATGGCAGTGCAGACCGGACTCGGCGAGCCACGCGGACCGTGGTTCGTCTCGCCGGAGCTGGACCCGGACGGGCGCGGCTACCGGGACGTACCCGGGGGCGGGCCGGAGGCCGGGCGGCGTAGCCTGCGGCACCGGCTGCTGAGCGTGGCGGCGGTGGTGGCGCTCTCCACCGTCTCCGGCGCGGCGGCCGGCACCTGGGCGGCCGACCGGGGCGCGCCGGGACCGGCAGCGGCGTCCGCCGCGCCGGTGCCGGCGGAGCTGATCACCGCCGCCGGCAAGACGGTGCCCGGGGTGGTGTCGGTGATGGTCGGGGGCCGCTCCGGCGCGTCCGCGTCCGGCTCCGGGTTCGCCATCGACAACGAGCAGCACATCGTCACCAACGACCACATCCTGGCCCGGGGCGGTTCCGGCGTGGTGACTGTGGAGACGTCGGACGGGCGGCGCTTCCCGGCCGAGGTGGTGGGCCGGGAGCCGGCCAGCGACCTGGCCGTGCTGAAGGTGCCCGCGTCGGCCGGGTTGCCGCCGTTGCCGCTGGCAAAGGCGAACTCGACGAGAGTGGGGGAGCCGGTGCTCGCGGTCGGGTCGCCGCTCGGGCTCGCCGGGACGGTCACCGCCGGCATCGTCAGCGCGCTCAACCGGCAGGTACGGATCGGCAACGGCCGGCACACGGCGGTGCAGACCGACGCCTCGATCAACCCGGGCAACTCCGGTGGTCCGCTGGTGAACGCGCGCGGTGAGGTGGTCGGCGTGAACACGGCGATCGCCACCATCGACGGCAACGGCTCCATCGGTATCGGCTTCGCCATCCCGATCGACCAGGTCCAGCAGACCGCCGACACCATCATCGGCCGGGGCGGCTGAGTCGTCTGCGCGGCCACCCGCGCGGGCCCGGCCTGGCGCCCGCGCGGGGTTGCCCTGCCGCCCCTCCCGGCGCTGACCTGCACAAGCGTCGCAAGATCGGTGCGAAGTGTCGGATATCCGGCGTGGGATCATTGGGCCATAGAAATATTACGCTGAGTATGAATACTGGCGGAGGTGGAGCAAGCTGTCATTGCGGCCCTCCTCGTGGTGGGCCTGATCATCGGCGCCGGTGTCGGCGCGTCCTACGCGCGTGCGAAACGCGGCTGGACCGACTACCAGACCATCCGGACCAGCGTCCCCGGCGCCCGGCGCAACGCCTGGCTCGCGATCCGGGGCGTCGTCGTCAAGCTCGCGGTGATCGCCCTGCTGCTCGTCGGCGCGGCCGCGTACGCGGCGTCCGGCGGCGGCGAGGAACGGGCCGGTCCCACGCCGAGCGCCACCCCCACCCCGAGTCACCGCGCGGGGCGCTAGCCTCGGGGAGTGGACGACGGACTGCGGGTCACCGATCGGCTCACGGTGCCCGCCGCCGAGCTGCGGGAACGGTTCTCCCGCTCGTCCGGGCCCGGCGGCCAGGGAGTCAACACCACCGACTCCCGGGTGGAGCTGAGCTTCGACCTGGGCGGCTCGCCGAGCGTGCCGGAGACGCTGCGGGAACGGGCGCTGGCCCGGCTCGCCGGCCGCCTGGTCGGTGGCGTGCTGACGGTCACCGCCAGCGAGCACCGCGCCCAGCTGGCCAACCGGGAGGCGGCCCGCGAGCGGATGGCCGCGCTGCTGCGCGAGGCCGTCGCCCCGCCGCCGAAGACGCGCCGGCCGACCCGCCCC
This sequence comes from Micromonospora sp. CNZ296, assembly GCF_007827635.1. Lineage (NCBI taxonomy): Bacteria > Bacillati > Actinomycetota > Actinomycetes > Micromonosporales > Micromonosporaceae > Micromonospora > Micromonospora sp. CNZ296. Next base: position 213,546 of record NZ_VISW01000005.1, on the reverse strand, counting down.
TCCCGTGGCGCCAAGGAGCGTCGCCTGGCCGAGAAGAAGCGTCAGTCGCAGCGCAAACGCGACCGCCGGGTGGACGGCGACTGACCGAAAACCTGTTGAGCCGCCGAGCGCGCCGCCCGGAGAATTCCGCCACGTGATCGACTTCTCCGTCAAGCCCACGCTCACCGGCGAGCGGGTGGTGCTGCGCCCGTTCCACGACGACGACCTGCCGGCGCTCGCCGAGATCCTGGCCGACCCGGAGGTGGCCCGGCTGACCGGCAGCCCGGCCGGCGAGGCGTTCGAGCCGTCCCGCCTGCGGGCCTGGTACGGCACCCGCAACAGCCAGGACGACCGGCTCGACCTCGCGGTCGTGGACCGGGCGAGCGGCACCTGCGTCGGCGAGGTGGTCCTCAACGAGTGGGACCGGGCCAACGCGAGCTGCAACTTCCGCACGCTGATCGGCCCCGGCGGCCGCGACCGCGGCCTCGGCACCGAGGCGGTCCGGCTGATCGTCGGGTACGGCTTCGAGCAACTCGGCCTGCACCGCATCGGCCTGGAGGTGTTCGCGTTCAACCCGCGTGCCCGGCGCGCCTACGAGAAGGTGGGCTTCGTCGCCGAGGGGACGCTGCGGCAGGTGCTGCGCGACGGCGACGACTGGGTGGACGCCACTGTCATGTCGATCCTCGCCCCGGAGTGGAACCGGCATCGGGGGCACCCGGAGGGTTGAGTCGGAGGCGTCGAAGCGCTTCAATGCGTACGGGAGCTTCAGGGCCGTCACCGACCACCACGTCACAGTGACAGGAGTCCCTTCCGCATGTCCCGTAACCCCCTGCGCGCCGCGCTGACCGCGCTCGCCGCGCTGCTACCGGTCCTCGCCCTCGGCCTCGCCCTCACCGCCACCACACCCCCGGCCGCCGCGGCGGCCACCCCGGTCCGCGTCATGCCGCTCGGCGACTCCATCACCGGGTCGCCCGGCTGCTGGCGGGCGCTGCTCTGGAACCGCCTCCAGTCCACCGGCCACACCGACGTCGACTTCGTCGGCACGCTCGGGCCGCAGGGCTGCGGTGTGCCGTACGACGGCGACAACGAGGGGCACGGCGGCTACCTCGCGACGAACGTGGCCAACCAGAACCTGCTGCCCGGCTGGCTGTCCGCCACCCGTCCGGACGTCGTGCTCATGCACTTCGGCACCAACGACGTGTGGAGCAACATCGCGCCCGCCACGATCCTGGCCGCGTACTCGAAGCTGGTGGACCAGATGCGGGCCGCCAACCCGGCCATGACCGTGCTGGTCGCGAAGATCATCCCGATGAACCCGGCGAGCTGTCCCGAGTGCGGCCAGCGGACGGTGGCGCTCAACTCGCTGATCGACGGCTGGGCGGCCGGGAAGACCACAGCCGCGTCGCCGATCGTGGTGGTCGACCAGTGGACCGGGTTCAGCACCGCCACCGACACGTACGACGGCGTGCACCCGAACGCCGCAGGCGACCAGAAGATGTCCGACAGGTGGTACCCGGCGCTGGTCGCCGCGCTGGGCCGCACCACGCCCGGCCCGACCACGTCCCCGACCGTCAGCCCCACGCCGTCGCCCACCGTCAGCCCGTCGCCCACGGCCAGCCCGTCGCCCACGGCCGGCGGCTGCACCGCCACCTGGCGGGTCGCCGGTCAGTGGCCTGGCGGCTTCCAGGGGGAGGTGACGGTCCGCAACGGCGGCGCCGCGCCGATCGCCGGCTGGACCGTGCGCTTCCCGCTCTCCGCCGGCCAGCGGATCAGCCAGGCGTGGAGCGCGGACGTGACGCAGAGCGGAACCACAGTGACCGCCCGGAACGCGAGCTGGAACGGCGCCCTGGCCCCTGCCGCCCAGACCACGTTCGGGTTCCTGGCCGACGGTGCCGTCCCGAGCCCGGTGCCGGCAGTGACCTGCGCCGCGAACTGACCCCCGCGCCGGCCGGCCCCGCGCTCAGCGGTGGTCGGCCGGCGCGGCCCGGTCCAGCGCGGCCAGCAGCCGGGCGCGCAGCCCGGCGGCCCGCTCGGCGAACCCGCGCTGGGCGGTGGCGTACTCGGCCCGGCCCTCCGGCGTCTCCACCCGCACCGGCGGGTAGCCCAGGTCGGCCAGGTCGTACGGGCTGGCCCGCATGTCCAGCGCCCGGATCTCCCGGGCCAGCGCGAAGCAGTCCGCCACCAGCTCCGACGGCACCAGCGGCGACAGCTTGTACGCCCACTTGTAGAGATCCATGTTGGCGTGCAGGCAGCCCGGCTGCTCCAGCGCGTGCTGACCCTCCCGGGTCGGCTGGAGCACGTTCAGCGGCCGGGCCGGAGCGGTGAAGAACCGGAACGCGTCGAAGTGGCTGCACCGCACGCCGCGCTCCTCGACCACAGCCGCCGTCGCCGCCGGGCTCAGCCGCAGCGGCCAGGCGTTGTGCCGTACCTGATCCTGGGTCTGCCGGTAGACCATCGCCCACTCGTGCATGCCGAAGCACCCGAACTGCGCGGGGCGTCCGGCGGTGGCGGCGAGCAGCGTACGGATCCAGGTGATCGACTCGGCGCGCCGCTCGCGTACCCGATCGGTGTCGAGGGTGAGCCCGGCGGCGCCCGCTGTGTAGTCCGGGCCGAAACCGGCCGGGTCGGCGTCGCGCAGCACCACGCCCGCGCCCGGGTGCCAGCGGCGCAACTGCGCCGGGCGGTGCGAGTAGTAGGTGAACAGGAAGTCCTCCACCGGGTGCTTCACCCCGGTGCGGCGGCGTTCCAGGTGCGGCGTCAGCCAGGCGTCCACCCGCGCCTCGTGGGCGTGCCGGCGCGCCTGCCAGTCGGCCAGGTCGAGCGCGGGGGCGAGGGCGGCGGTCACACACCCCAGGGTACGACCGCCGCCCGTGCCCGGATCACGCCACGTCCACCCGCACGCCCGCCGAGAAGACGCCGCTGCGCAGCTCCAGCCGTTTCGGCGGCTCGTCGCCGCGCATGGTGAACACCAGCGGCAGCAGCACCCGCCGCCCGGCGGCCACCGGCTGGGAGAAGACGTCCCGGCCGAGGTTCGCCACCCGGGTCGCGTCCTCGTCGGCTGCCACCCAGTTGCCGCTGGGCAGGTACGCCCGCTGCAACTGCCCGTGCCAGGTCTGGTCCTCGGTCGTGAGGTTGCGCACCCCGACCGTGGCCAGGCACGGCCGACCGCCGCCAGGCGCCGGTGGCAGGACGTCGGCGCCGCAGCTCAGCCGGTAGACGGTGAACTCGAACGCGGTCTCGCGCAGCGGCTGGCCCAGCGCGCCGGTGACGCTGCTGCCCACCCACGCGCCGCTCGTCGGCTGCTTCGTGGTGTCCATCGCGGCCACCCGCTGCGTGGCCGACCAGGCCGCCGCGCCCACCACACCGGCCAGCACGGCCGCCGCCACGCCGACCACGAGCCAGACCGGCGGCCTTCGGCGGCGGCTCGCGGGCGACGGCACGGCCGTACGCGGGTAGACCGTGCCGCGCTCGGCCGGCCCACCGGTCGCGCCTGGGCCCGGTCCGCCCTGGCCCGGTCCGGCTCCGCCGGGCATACCGCTTCCGGGGGCGCCGGTGTGCATGGTGCCGCCCGCGGGCGTACCGGTGGGCGTCGCGCCGCCTCCGGGGGCGCCCGTCCCGCCGCGGGCCATGCCGCCGGGTGCGGCGCTTCCCGCCGCGGTGCGCCGGCGGCGGCGCCACACCGCCCACCACACCACACCGGCGGTGACCACCAGCAGCGCCGTGAACGCGGCGAGCAGCACCGGCGGCCGCCGCCAGGCCGGGGCGGCGGTGACCTGCGCCGCCGGGGCCGTCGCGGCGCCCACCCAGGTCGCCGTGGCGCAGTCGAACGGGCGCGTGCCGTCCGAGCCGTAGACACAGGTGGGTGCCGTCACCGAGCGGCCCGGACCGGGGACCGACAGCGCGGTGTGCAGCGTGGTGGTGCTCTTCGCCGGCAGCCGCAGCCGCCAGGTCACCTCACCGGCGCTCATCCCGGCCGGACGGCTGGTCCGCCCACCGCCGGTCACCGTGGTGGCCCGCGACCCGTTCGGCAGCTCCTGCCGGACCATCGTGTCGACGGGTGCCGTGCCGGCGTTGCGGACCTCGATCCGGTAACCCGGCGCCGGGGTGCCCGCCGCGCCCACCGCCACGCTGACCGGGGGCATCGACGGGCGGACCGGTGCCGGGCCGGTGGTCGGCACCGCCGGGGGCACCGCCGGCACGCCGGTCGGGATCGGGGTGGCCGCGGCACCGGGGATGACAGCCGGTGGTGGGGCCGGATGGGCGGGGGCGGCGGCCGCGCGGGGCGTCGCCGGGGACAGCGCCGGTACGGCGGCGATGACGCCGAGGCAGTTCACGAACACTGCCAGGGCCCTGTGGTGTCGTCTCGATGCAGGCATACCAACGAACCTCCGGACCCGAAGCTATGGTCCGGGGCCCGCCGGGCGGGTACGAAGCCGCCATTCCCGCCCTGTCCGGCGCGATCGCGCGTACCCTGTCCGGCTCCTGGCGGTCCGGTGCCGCCGGCGGCCCGCGAGGTGTGGTGCGCGACCGCCGGGGCGTGCCGCCTGCCGGTGTCCGCCGGGCGGCCCGCGGGCGGGGATAGATTGGCCGGGTGCGTATCGCTCGTTTCGCTCATGCCAAGGGAATGTCGTTCGGGGTCGTCGAGGGCGAGCCGGAGGCCGGGCCGCAGGGCCTGACCATCGCCGAGATCGAGGGCCACCCGTTCGGGCAGATCCAGTTCTCCGGCGCCCGCTGGGCGCTCTCCGACGTCCGGCTGCTGTCGCCGATCCTGCCCAGCAAGGTGGTGTGTGTCGGCCGCAACTACGCCGAGCACGCCGCCGAGCACGGCAGCGAGGTGCCGAAGGAGCCGCTGCTCTTCCTCAAGCCGTCCACCTCGGTGATCGGCCCGCGCGACGCCATCCGGCTGCCGATCTTCTCCAAGCAGGTCGAGCACGAGGCGGAACTCGCCGTGGTGATCGGCGCCCCGGGCGCCCGCCGGGCCGACCGGGCCGCCGCCGAGCGGGCCATCTTCGGCTACACCTGCGCCAACGACGTGACCGCGCGGGACCTCCAGCGCTCCGACGGGCAGTGGACCCGCGCCAAGGGCTTCGACTCGTTCTGCCCGATCGGGCCGTGGATCACCACCGGGCTCGACGTCAGCGACCTGGAGATCCGGTGTGAGGTGGGCCGCAACCCGGAGGAGATGGAGGTGCGCCAGCTCGGCCGGACCAAGGACATGGTGTTCGACGTACCGGGCCTGGTGTCGTACATCTCGCACGTGATGACGCTGCTGCCCGGCGACGTGGTGCTGACCGGCACGCCGGCGGGGGTTAGTCCGCTCACCGAGGGGGATACGGTCACCGTGCGGATCCAGGGGATCGGGGAGCTGAGCAACCCGGTGGTCCCCGTCGCCTGATCCGCTCCGATGCCTCGTTTCCGCTGGTCAGGTGGGTTTCGAGGGGTTGGATTTGGCCTGTCGGCACCGGGAGGGTAAAGTTCATTCCCGGCGCCGCAAGGGGCCAATGGGGTATGGGGTAATTGGCAGCCCGACTGATTCTGGTTCAGTTAGTCTAGGTTCGAGTCCTGGTACCCCAGCGCAACCGAGGGTTCGCGAGAACTCTCGGACGCTGGATTCCGGCAGCTCACGCTGACGGAGTGCAATGAAGGTTCTGGCCCCGTCGTCTAGCGGCCCAGGACGCCGCCCTCTCAAGGCGGTAGCGCCGGTTCGAATCCGGTCGGGGCTACAGCACCGACAGCCCGTCCCGTTTCCGGGGCGGGCTTTCTGCTGTCCGGCCACGTGCGCAGGGGGTGACCCCCGGCGGTGGTGCCGGACGGGATGCCGCTAGACTACTGCCACACCGCCCGGCAGGGTGGTGAAGCAGGAAAAGTGCCTGGCCCCGTCGTCTAGCGGCCCAGGACGCCGCCCTCTCAAGGCGGTAGCGCCGGTTCGAATCCGGTCGGGGCTACATCCACGAACGGCCCGTCTCGCAACGCGAGGCGGGCCGTTCCGCATCCCCGCCCCTCCCGCCCCCCTCCCTTCCCACCCCCCCGGCCCTGCCGCGTTGATCATGAAGTTAGCGGCCGTCAGGGAGATCGAAAATGCCGCCAACTTCATGATCAACGCGAGGAGGGCTAGGGGTGAGGGGGGTGGGAGGGCGGGGGGTTAGAGGCCGGAGAGGCGCTGGCCGGCTCGGACGACGGCCATGGCGTGGCGTTCGCCGGGGCGGCGGCCGAGGCGCTCGATCGGGCCGGAGATGCTGATCGCGGCGATCACCCGCCCGGTGCGGTCCCGGATCGGCGCCGAGACGCTCGCCACACCCGCCTCCCGCTCGGCGACGCTCTGCGCCCAGCCGCGCCGCCGCACCTCGGCCAGCGTGCGGCCGGTGAACTTGGAGCGGGGGAGCAGCGGCATGACCGCCTCCGGCGGCTCCCAGGCGAGCAGGATCTGCGCCGCCGAACCGGCGGTCATCGGCAGCACCGAGCCGACCGGGACGGTGTCCCGGAGGCCGCTGGCACGCTCGGCGGCGGCCACGCAGATCCGCTCGTCGGCGCGGCGCAGGTAGAGCTGGGCGCTTTCGCCGGTGGCGTCCCGTAGCGCGGCGAGCAGCGGCTCGGCGGCGGTCAGGAGCACGTCCGGGGCCGCGTTGGCCAGCTCGCCCAGGCGTGGACCCGGGCGCCAGCGCCCCTGGGTGTCCCGGACGAGCATCCGGTGGATCTCCAGCGCCTGTGCCAGCCGGTGCGCGGTGGCCCGGGGCAGCTTGGTGCGTTCAACGAGTTCGGCCAGGCTGGCGCCGTCGACACAGGCGGCCAGGATGACCACCGCCTTGTCGAGAACGCCGACACCGCTCATACTGTGTCCCACAAGCCGAAATTTACCTCCCAGAATTTAGGATGTCCAGATGGTGGGAGTCACTCAACCGAGGACCCTGGCCGAGAAGGTCTGGGACGCACACGTGGTCCGCTCCGCCGCCGGCGAGCCGGACCTGCTCTTCATCGACCTGCACCTGCTGCACGAGGTGACCAGCCCGCAGGCGTTCGACGGGCTGCGTCTGGCCGGGCGCGGGGTCCGCCGTACCGACCTGACGATCGCGACCGAGGACCACAACACCCCGACCGGGTACGACGACCCGGCGTTCCGTTCCCGGCGCGGCGACCTGCTCACGATCGCGGACCCCACCTCCCGCACCCAGATCGAGACGCTGCGCCGCAACTGCGCCGAGTTCGGTGTCCGCCTGCACCCGCTGGGCGACGAGAACCAGGGCATCGTGCACGTCATCGGCCCGCAGCTCGGCCTCACCCAGCCCGGCATGACGATCGTGTGTGGCGACTCGCACACCGCCACCCACGGCGCGTTCGGGGCGCTGGCGTTCGGCATCGGCACCAGTGAGGTCGAACACGTGCTGGCCACGCAGACGCTGCCGCAGGCCCGCCCGAAGACCATGGCCGTGAACGTCGTCGGCGAGCTGGCGCCCGGCGTCACCGCCAAGGACCTGGTGCTCGCGCTGATCGCGCAGGTCGGCACCGGCGGTGGACGCGGTCACATCGTCGAGTACCGGGGCGAGGCGATCCGCGACCTCTCGATGGAGGGGCGGATGACGATCGCGAACATGTCCATCGAGTGGGGCGCCAAGGCCGGCATGATCGCGCCGGACGAGACCACGTTCGCGTACCTGAAGGGGCGGCCGAGCGCGCCCCAGGGCGACGACTGGGACGCGGCGCTGGAGTACTGGCGGACGCTGCCCACCGACGAGGGCGCGACCTTCGACACCGAGGTCACGCTCGACGCGAGCCGGATCACGCCGTTCGTCACCTGGGGCACCAACCCCGGGCAGGGCGTGCCGCTGGGCGCGACCGTGCCGGACCCGGAGGACTTCGTCACCGAGCCGGAGCGGGTCGCCGCCCGCCGCGCGCTGGAGTACATGGACCTCACCCCGGGCACCCCGATGCGCGACCTCGCCGTGGACGTGGTGTTCGTCGGCTCCTGCACCAACGGCCGCCTGGAGGACCTGCGGGCCGCCGCCGAGGTGCTGCGCGGGCATCGGGTCGCCGACGGCGTACGCATGCTCGTGGTCCCCGGCTCCGCCGCGGTCCGCGAGGCGGCCGAGATCGAAGGGCTGGACAAGGTCTTCACCGACGCCGGCGCCGAGTGGCGCTTCGCCGGCTGCTCCATGTGCCTGGGCATGAACCCGGACACGCTGAAGCCGGGCGAGCGCTCCGCCTCGACCTCCAACCGCAACTTCGAGGGCCGCCAGGGCCGGGGCGGGCGTACCCACCTGGTGTCCCCGCCGGTCGCCGCCGCCACCGCCGTGGTCGGCCGGCTGGCCGCCCCCGCCGACCTGTAGAAGGGCAGCCGACATGGACAAGTTCACCACCCACACCGGCACGGCCGTGCCGCTGCGCCGATCCAACGTGGACACCGACCAGATCATCCCCGCCGTGTACCTCAAGCGGGTGACCCGGACCGGATTCGCCGACGGTCTGTTCAACGCGTGGCGGGAGGACCCGTCATTCGTCCTCAACGATCCCGCCCATTCGGGTGCGTCGATTCTGATCGCCGGCCCCGAGTTCGGCACCGGATCCTCCCGGGAGCACGCCGTCTGGGCGCTGCGGGACTGGGGCTTCCGGGCCGTCATCTCGCCTCGCTTCGGCGACATCTTCCGCGGCAACGCGCTCAAGGAAGGTCTCCTTCCGGTCGAGCTGGAATTGAAAGCCGTGGAAGAACTGTGGGATCTCGTGGAATCCGAGCCGACCACGCCGATCACTGTCGACCTCGCCGCCCGTCAGGTCCACGCCGGTGACGCCACCTGGGCGTTCCCGCTGGACGACCACAGCCGTTGGCGGCTGATGGAGGGCTTGGACGACATTGGACTCACCCTCCGGCACGAGGCCGAGATCAGCGCGTACGAGGCCGCCCGGCCGGCGTTCCTGCCCTCGATCGCCTGATCTCCAGCGCTATTCGCCCCCACCGGCGCATCCGGTGGGGGCGAATCCGTTGCGACACAAGGGCTTTTTTCGACCGAATGTTTGTGTCCAGGCAGCACAGGGCATACCGTGCGCGCAGAATGGCTCGCGTCGAGTCAGTTGCACAATCGGGAGGAAGTCGTGAACAAGGCCGAGCTCATCGAGGCGCTCGCCGTTCGCCTGGGGGACCGGAAGACGGCGACGGCCGCGCTCGACGCGGTTCTCGCTGAGGTCCAGGCGGCGGTCACCAAGGGCGAGAAGGTGGCGATCACCGGTTTCGGAGCGTTCGAGAAGCGCGTCCGGGGAGCCCGAACAGCGCGCAATCCGCGGACCGGCGAGGCGGTGAAGGTCAAGAAGACCGCCGTCCCGACGTTCCGGGCGGGCGCGGGCTTCAAGGAGATGGTGGCCAGCGGCAAGGTGCCCAAGGACACCGCCGCCGCGAAGAAGACCACCGGTGCCGCCAAGGCCACCGGAGGCCGGACCACCGCCGCCGCCAAGAAGACCACGGCGGCGAAGGCCACCAAGGCCACCAAGACCACCGCGACCAAGAAGGCCGCGCCGGCGAAGAAGGCCGCCGCGACCAAGACCACGGCGGCGAAGAAGACGACCGCGGCGAAGTCCACCGCGGCGAAGAAGACCACCACCGCCAAGAAGACGACCGCGGCGAAGTCCACCGCGGCGAAGAAGACCACGGCGGCGAAGAAGGCGCCCGCGAAGAAGGCGCCGGCCAAGAAGGCCGCCACCCGGCGCTGACCGGACGGCCCACGAAAGGGCGCCCACCGTTCGCGGTGGGCGCCCTTTCGCATGGGTACGCGTTGACCGCCCGCCGTCGCGCCCCGCAGAATCGCCGTGCCGAAAACCCCCGTCGGTCACGAGAAGAGGCGCCCCGTGCGGCACCGTCACCTCTCCACCCTCACGCTCGCCCTCGGTATCGCGGTCCTGCTGGACGTGTTGCGGGTCTGGCTGCCGTCGGTCATCACCCTGTTCGGCCGGGCCGCCGAGACGCCTGCCGAGCTGCTCGGCGCGTTCGCGCTCGGCTGGTTCCTGCTCGCCCTCGCCGCGCCCACGCTCGTACGCCGCGTCGGCGCCGCCCCGGTCGGACTCGTCGCCGCCGGTGTGCTGGCGGTGGCCCGGCTGGCGCTCACCGCGCAACCCGGCGGCCCGGCCCAGCTCTGGCTGGCCTGCGCCGGACTGTTCGCCGGCCTGGTCTGGCTCGCCGCCGTCGCCGCGTCCGTGCCCCGCCCGGTCGCCGGGCTGGCGCTCGGCCTGGCCGGGAACGCGGTCGGGCACGCCCTGCTCGGCACCGAGGATCTGGTGTGGCGCGGCGGCGTGCTCGCCTGGAGCCTGAGCGCCCTGCTGGTGCTGGCGTTCCTGGCCGCCTCGGCGGCGGTACGGCGGGAGCGGGCCGCCGCTCCGGTACGCGGCGACGCGGCGCGGACGGCCGCCCCGGCGACGGATGCGGCGGACGGCCACGCCGGGCGGCGCGTGCCGACCCCGGGCCGCCGGGCCTGGTTGCTGTGCGGGCCGGCGCTGCTGCTGGCCGGTCAGGTGGCGCTCGCCCCGGCACTCTGGAGCGCCGCCGCCGGCACCGGATCGCCCGACTTCCCCGGCCTCGTCCGCCCCGGAAACGGTGCCCTGCCGGGTGCGCTCGCGGTGCTGCTGTTCCTCGCGGCGGCGTTGTTCCGGGCACCGGCGCTCGTGGCGCGGGTGCTGTGGCCGCTCGCGCTGCTCGCCGGGTCGGTGCTGTTCGTGACCGGGCTGCTCGTGCCGGCGTACCTGCTCACCGCCGCCGGTCTCGGCGGCTGCCTGGCCCTCACCGACACGACCGACGACGGGCGGGCGGGGGCGCGGCGGGGGTGGGCGGCGGTGCTCGGGATGCTGGTGTTCGCGGTGGCCACGGTGGCCTACTACGCCGCCTACGACCTGGGGTACCCCAACGGCTGGGCGCCGGTCGCCACGGCCGTTCTGGTGGCTCTGGTGGCGGCTACGGCACCTCTCCGCCCCGGGCCGACGCCGTCCGGTGCGGCATCAGCCGGCCCGGCGCTGCCCGCAACGGGCCGGGTCGCGGCCCTGGCCGGGCTGACCGCGCTGGCCGGGCTCGCCGCCGTGCTGCACGTGCCGCCCGCGCAGGCCCGGACCACCACGACACCGGCGGCGGTACGGGTGGCCGCGTACAACATCCGGATGGGATTCGGCCTGGACGGGCGGCTGGACGTGGACGCGGTGGCCCGGGAGCTGCGCGGCGCGGACGTGGTGCTGCTCAGCGAGGTCGACCGGGGCTGGTGGCTCAACGGCGGCCACGACACGCTGGCGTTGGCGGCCGGGCGGCTGGGGATGCCGTACGTCTTCGCGCCCGCCGCCGACCCGGTCTGGGGCGACGCGGTGCTCAGCCGTTTCCCGATGCGTTCCGGGCAGACCCGGCGGCTGACCGCACACGGCGCGCCGACCGGGGCGCAGGCCCTCGGCGTCACGCTCGACCTCGGCGGCCGGGAACTGGCGGTGGTCGCCACGCACCTGCAACCGCCGCCCGGCCGGGATCCGGTCGAGCAGGCGGGGGAGGTGGCCGCGTTCGCCGGCCGGTACGCGAACGGCCGTCCACTGGTGCTCGGCGGTGACCTGAACACCGAGCCGGACGACCCGGCGTTCGCCGAGTTCACCCGCTCCGGGCTGGTGGACGCGCTGGCCGCGGCCCGGCCGCTGCGGACCAGCCCGGCCGACGATCCGCGCACCCAGATCGACCACGTCTTCGTGTCGCCGGGCCTGACCGCCACCGAGGTACGCGCGCCGCGCACCGAGGCCAGCGACCACCTCCCGGTGACGCTCACCGTCACGCTGCCCTGAGCCGCCGGACAACCGGTACCCGCCGCGCGGCCGCGGCCCGCCTCACAACCGGTCGGGAAGGACCAGCCGGTCACCGGCGAACGGCAGCAGCCAGCCGCCGCCCTTGGCGGTGGTGAAGTCCTCGTCCACGCGGCCGGTGAGCCGTTCCAGCGCGCCCGGGATCACCTTGCCCTGGCTGCACACGGCCACCGTCCCGGCGGCCTGTGCCAGCGCGGTCAGCCGGGCCGCGGCAGCGAGCGCGCACTCCTCGACCTGCTGGCCCGGCGCCGGTTCGTCGAAGTCGCCGCAGACCTCGATCGGCAGGTCCAGCCGGGCCGCCGCCGGGTCCAGCGTCTGCACGCAGCGCCGGGCCGAGGCGGAGAACAGGCGGGCCGGGCGGACCAGCGCGACGAGCGGGACCAGCGCCCGTGCCTGCGCCCACCCCTGTTCGTCGAGCGGGCGGCCGTGGTCCGGGCCGGTCCAGGTGCCGCGCTTGCCGGCGTGCGCGTGCCGGACCAGCAGCACCGTGGCGGTGACCGGCGGCAGCGCCGCGAACGCGGCGATCACCTCGGCGTCGTGCGGGTAGCTGACCCGGCGTACCGCGTCGTCGACCGGGAACCAGGCCACGTCGTCGACCTCGGTGCCGGGCTGGAAACCGCCGGTGCCGGCCGCCCGCATGGACCAGTAGTCGACCGCCTTGGCGAGACCCTCGCTGCGGTAGCGGACGGTGGGCAGGCGTACCTGCGGCACGGCGCGTACGTCGGACTCCTCGGCCACCTCGCGGACGGCCGCCACGAGCGGGTGCTCGCCGCGGTCCAGCTTGCCCTTCGGCAGCGACCAGTCGCCGTACCGGGGGCGGTGCACGAGGCAGACCTCGACGCCGGCCGGACCCGGGCGCCACACCACGCCGCCCGCGGCCCGGATCCGTACCGGTTCGTCGTCGCTCACCCGCTCACCGTATGCCCGCCCGGCACGCGCCACGGTCAGTCCGCCCGGCCGCCGACCCGGCGCAGCAACAGATCCTGGAGGTGGGTCAGCCGCACGTCGCCGTCCCCGGTACGCCGGTGCCAGGTGCCGTCCGCGGCCAGCTCGAACGCGTCCACGTCGGGATCGAACGCGGCGGTGAGGACGTGGTCCAGTTCGGCCCGGGCCACCGGATCGCTCACCTGCACCAGCGCCTCGACCCGGCGGTCCAGGTTGCGGTGCATCAGGTCGGCCGAGCCCATCCAGAACTCGGCGTCGCCGTTGTTGCCGAACCGGAAGATCCGGGAGTGTTCCAGGAACCGGCCGAGGATCGAGCGGACCCGGATGTTCTCCGACAGCCCCGGCACGCCCGGCCGCAGCGTGCACATGCCCCGGATCAGCAGGTCCACGTGCACGCCGGCCCGCGACGCCCGGTAGAGCGCGTCGGTGATCTCCTCGTCCACCAGGGAGTTCACCTTGAACTGCACGAGCCCCGGCATGCCCAGCCGGACGTGCTCGATCTCCCGGTCGATGCGTTCGATCAGGCCGCTGCGGATGCCCTGCGGCGCCACCAGCAGCCGCCGGAACGCGGTCTGCCGGCTGTAGCCGGTGAGCACGTTGAACAGGTCGGTCAGGTCCGCGCCGATCTCCGGGTCGGCGGTGAGCATGCCGAAGTCCTCGTAGAGCCGGGCGGTCTTCGGGTGGTAGTTGCCGGTGCCGATGTGGCAGTAGCGCCGGATCTGGTTGCCCTCCTGGCGTACCACCAGCGCGGTCTTGCAGTGCGTCTTGAGCCCCACCAGGCCGTAGACCACATGGCAGCCGGCCCGTTCCAGCGTGCGCGCCCAGCCGATGTTCGCCACCTCGTCGAAGCGCGCCTTCAGCTCGACCAGCACCACCACCTGCTTGCCGGCGGCGGCCGCGTCGACCAGCGCGTCCACGATCGGGGAGTCGCCGCTGGTGCGGTAGAGCGTCTGCTTGATGGCGAGCACGTTCGGGTCGGCCGCGGCCTGCTCGACGAAGCGCTGCACGCTCGTCGCGAACGAGTGGTACGGGTGGTGCACCAGCACGTCGCCGTCGCGCAGCGTGGCGAAGACGCTGCGCGGCACCTCGCCCTCGGCCAGCCGCGGATGGGTGGCCGGCACGAACGACGGGTCCTTCAGGTCGGGCCGGTCGGCCTCGCCGTACACCTGCCACAGCGCGGACAGGTCGAGCAGGCCGCGGACCCGCAGCACGTCGTGGCCGTCCATGTCCAGCTCGCGGACCAGCAGCTCCAGCATGTGGTCGGAGATGGACGCGGCGACCTCCAGGCGTACCGGCGGGCCGAACCGGCGCCGGGCCAGCTCCCGTTCCAGCGCCTGGAGCAGGTCCTCGTCGCGGTCCTCGTCCACCTCCACCTCGGCGTTGCGGGTCACCCGGAACAGGTGGCACTCGACCACCTGCATGCCGGAGAACAGCTGGCCGAGGTGCACCGAGATGAGGTCCTCGACCGGCAGGAACCGCACGCCCTGCTGGTCGCGGTGCACTCGGACGAACCGGGGCACGTTGTTCGGCACCTTGACCCGGGCGAACAGCTCCGAGCCGCCGTCCGGGTCGCGCACCGACACGGCCAGGTTCAGCGACCGGCCCGAGATGTACGGGAACGGGTGCGCCGGGTCGACCGCCAGCGGGGTGAGCACCGGGAAGATGTGCTCCCGGAACCAGGTGCGCAGCCGCTCCCGCTCGGCGTCGTCCAGGTCGCTCCAGCGCAGGATGCGGATGTCCTCGGCGGCGAGCTTCGGCAGCACGTCGTCGACCAGGCAGGTGGCGTGCCGGGCGACCAGGCCGGCGGCCTTCTCGGTGATCAGGTCGAGCTGGGTGCGCAGCGGCAGCCGGTCGCCGCCGCGTACCGGCAGGCCGGCGGAGAGCCGCCGCTTCAACCCGGCGACCCGGACCATGTAGAACTCGTCCAGGTTGCTGGCGAAGATGGCCAGGAACTTCGCCCGTTCCAGCAGCGGGGTGCGCGGATCCTCGGCGAGCGCCAGCACCCGGGCGTTGAAGTCGAGCCACGACAGCTCCCGGTTGAGGAAGCGGTCCTCCGGCAGCGGCGGCGCGGTCGGCGGACCGGCGTCCGCGGCGGTCTCGCCGGCCGGGCCGGGGCCCTCCACCGGGTCGAGCGGCTCGTCCAGGCCGGTCGCGCCGGCCGCGTCCGGGTCGGCGCCGAGGCGCTCCTCCGGGGGCCGGGTCTGGCGGAACCGCCCGTCCGGGCCGCGGGTGGGGCGGCCGTTGCGGGGCGTGCCGGGGTTGAGGATCGGCGGCGGGCCGTCGGGGTGCTCGCGAGGGGTGCTCACCACCTCATGATTCCCCGATAAGGGTGAACGGAAAATGAACTCGGGCCAGGTTGTTCACGCCATCGTCGGCAAGGTCACCCGGACCACCTCGCCGTCGGCGTCCCGCTCGATCCGGACACGCTGCCCCAATCGGAGCAGCCGTAACCCGGAGGCGTCGAACGCGCGGGCCGGGAACGCCAGCTCGGTGCCGTCGTCGAGCAGCAGCACGCCGCTGCGGGTCGACGCGTCGTAGGTGGCCACCGTCCCCTGCATGCCAGCACCGTACCGGACCGCTCCGGCGACCCGGGCCAGCAGCGCGGCGGTGCGCGGCCCCACGCCCAGCCCGGCGGCGTCGGCCAGGTCCGCCGGGGTGTCCACGTCCCGGCGCAGGCTGGGCCACTCCCCGGCGAGCGGCAGCGCCCCGCTCGCCGCGTGGGCCGCGGCCGAGCCGGGCCCGAACTGCGGCGCCAGCGGCGCACCGGCCGGCGCGGCGAGCAGCACTGTGCCTCCGCCCGGGGCATCAGCCACGAACCCGCGTACCCCCTGGGTGGCCCGCAGCGCGGCGGCCAGGTCGGCCGGTCGCAGCGCGGGCAGGTCGGCGGTCAGGCCGGCCACGGCGGCGCGCGACCCGGCGACCGCCGCGCCGTGCCGGAACGCCGCGTTCAGGCCGCCACCGGGGTCGGCGGCGACGCGGGCGCCCGCCGCGCCGGCTGCCGCGGCCACCAGGGGGTCGTCGGTGACCACGAGCACCCCGGCCACCGCCGGGCACGCCCGCACCGCGCGCAGCGTGTCGGCCGCCAGGGCCAGTGCCAGCTCCTCGTGGGGTACGCCGGGCAGCGCGCCCCGCAGACGGCTCTTCGCCGCCCCCAGGCGCTTCACCGGCATCACCACGGTCCAGCGGGCCTCAGACACGCCGACCATCCTGCCAGCGGGAGCGCCGGTACCCGCACTGGCCGCAGCGGGGGCGAACAGGCATGATTCTGTGCCGGGGCGCGTGGGCGGATCGAGGAGGCACTGTGGCACGGCGGAGGCTGGGGTTCTGGCGACGACTCGCCGTGGTGCTGGTGAAGCCGCTGATGACGGTCTGGACCCGGCGCACCTGGCGGGGCATGGAGCACCTGCGCCGCGACGGCGGCGTGATCCTCGTGCCGAACCACATCTCGCACGCCGACCCGCTCGTGGTCGCGCACTACATCTACGACGCCGGGCGCTGGCCGCGCTTCCTCGGCAAGGCCAGCGTGTTCCGGGTGCCGGTTGTCGGCTGGATCCTGCACCGCTGCCAGCAGATCCCGGTCGAGCGGGGCACCGTCGAGGCGGTCAAGTCGCTCGACAAGCTCGTCGCCGCGCTGGCCGAGGGCGGCGCCGTGGTGATCTACCCGGAGGGCACCACCACCCGGGAGCCGGACCTGTGGCCGATGAAGGGCAAGACCGGCGCGGCCCGTCTGGCGCTGGCCACCGGCGCCCCGGTGGTCCCGATCGCCATGGTCGGCCCGGAACGGATGTTCGACCCGCGTACGGCCCGGTTCGGGCTGCGCCCGCGTACCCCGGTGACGGTGATCGCCGGGCCGCCGGTGGACCTGAGCCGCTGGGCCGGCGCCACGCCGACCCGGCCGATCCTGGAGGAGATGACGGACACCATCATGCTGCGCATCCGGGATCTGGTCGCGGAGATCCGCGGCGGCACACCACCGCCGCTCTGGCAGCGGCCCGCCCGCACCGGCACCCGGGAGGTCACCGAATGAGCGGGCACGTCGCCGTGCTGGGCGCCGGTTCCTGGGGGACCGCGTTCGCCAAGATCCTCGCCGACGCCGGGCGGGACGTGACGGTCCTGGCCCGCCGGGCCGCCGTGGCCGAGGCGATCCGGACCGGGCGGCACAACCCGGAGTACCTGCCGGGGATCCGCCTGCCCGAGCGGGTGACCGCCACCGGCGACGCCGCCGAGGCGATCGAGGGGGCCGAGGTGGTGGTGCTCTCGGTGCCCTCGCAGACGCTGCGCGGCAACCTCGCCGACTGGACGCCGTACCTGGCGCCGGACGCCACGCTCGTGTCGCTGATGAAGGGCATCGAGCTGGGCACCACCAAGCGGATGAGCCAGGTGATCACCGAGACCGCCGGGGTGCCCGCCGACCGGGTGGTGGTCGTCTCCGGGCCCAACCTGGCCCCGGAGATCGCCGCCGAGCAGCCGGCCGCCACTGTGGTCGCCGGCACCGACAGCCGCCGGACCGCGCTGGTGCAGGCGTCCATCCGGACGCCGTACTTCCGCCCGTACACGAACGACGACGTGATCGGCTGCGAGCTGGGCGGCGCGGTGAAGAACGTGATCGCGCTGGCGTACGGCATCGCCACCGCGATGGGCTTCGGCGACAACACCCGGGCCATGCTGATGACCCGCGGCCTGGCCGAGACCGCCCGGCTGGGCGTGGCGCTCGGTGCCGACCCGATCACGTTCGCCGGGCTGGCCGGCATGGGTGACCTGGTCGCCTCCTGCTCGTCGCCGATGGCCCGCAACCGCACCTTCGGCGAGCACCTGGGCCGGGGCGAGACGCTGGAGCAGGCCCAGGCGGCCACCCGGCAGACCGCCGAGGGCGTCAAGAGCTGCCTGGCCATCCGCGACCTGGCCCGGGCGCACGGCGTCGAGATGCCGATCACCGAGCAGATCGAGCGGATCTGCCACGAGGGGATGGATCCGCGCCTGGCGGTGGACGCGCTGATGAGCCGTACCGCCAAGCCCGAGTCGTACGAGTGAGCGGAGCCGGGATGACGAACGAGGACTGGGGCGACGGCACGCGCAGCGTGCACGCCGGCCTGCCGGACGCGGCACCCGGCCAGCCGTTCCTGCCCGGCCCGGTCTTCGCCGCGCCGTACCACCTGGACCCCGAGCGCGGCCCGTCGGCGGCGGTGGACGGGTACGGGCGGCCCGACAACCCCACCCGGCGGCTGCTGGAGACGGCGATCGGCGAGCTGGAGGGCGGCGACTGCCGGGTCTTCGCCAGCGGCCAGGCCGCCATCACCGGGCTGCTGCTGACAGTGCTGCGCCCCGGCGACACGGTGCTGCTGCCCGCCGACGGCTACTTCTCGGTGCGCTCGTTCGCCTCGGACACGCTGGAACAGCTCGGCGTACGTGTGGTGCTCGTGCCGACGGCCGGGCCGTACCCGTCGTTCGACGGCGTACGGCTGGTGCTGCTGGAGACCCCGGCGAACCCCGGCCTGGACGTCGCCGACGTTCCGGCGGTGGCCGCCGCCGCACGCGCCGCCGGTGCGCTGGTGGCGGTGGACAACACCACCGCCACGCCGCTCGGGCAGCGCCCGCTGGACCTCGGCGCGGACGTGGTGGTCGCCTCGGGCACCAAGGCGCTGACCGGCCACTCGGACCTGCTGCTGGGCTACCTGGCCACCCGGGACGCCGGGCTGTGCGACGCGGCGACCGCCTGGCGCAACGCCACCGGCGGGGTGCCGGGCGCGTTCGACTGCTGGCTCGCTCACCGCTCGCTGGCCACGCTCGACCTGCGGCTGGCCCGGCAGACCGCGAACGCGCGGGCGCTGGCCGACCTGCTCGCGGCACGCCCGGACGTCACCGGTGTGCGCTGGCCCGGCCGGCCGGACGACCCGGCGTACCCGGTCGCGTCGGTCCAGATGCGGCGCGTACCGGGCGTGCTCTCGTTCGACCTGGGCGACGAGCGCCGGGTGGCCCGGTTCCTCGGCGCCTCCCGGCTGGTGGCCGCCGCCACCTCGTTCGGCGGGCTGCACACCACGGCCGACCGGCGCGCTCAGTGGGGCGACGACACGA
The DNA here is from genome assembly GCF_007827635.1 of Micromonospora sp. CNZ296. NCBI lineage: Bacteria > Bacillati > Actinomycetota > Actinomycetes > Micromonosporales > Micromonosporaceae > Micromonospora > Micromonospora sp. CNZ296. The sequence goes on along the minus strand of NZ_VISW01000005.1, from coordinate 194,751 downwards.
CGCCGGGCTTCGTGCGGTTCTCCTGCGGCATCGAGGACACCGACGACCTGCTCGCCGACGTGACGGCGGCGCTCGACGCGGCGGGCTGACGGCGTGACGGCCACTGGGCTAAGGTGACGGGCAGCCACGGCCCGTGCGGCCCCGACCCGAGGAGGTGAGTCCGATCCACCAGCAGAGGACCGGCGCTCCCTCCGAGTCCGCGTCGCTTCGGGGCTGAGGCGACGCCGGGGGCGCCGACGAGCGCTTCCCGAAAGGCTTGCCATGGCATCCACCGTGTTCACCCCCGACCGTCAGGCCCTCGTCCGGCGGCTGCGCGCCGCCGGTTGCGTCTTCGCCGAGGACGAGGCGGAACTGCTGATCGCCGCCGCCGACTCCGCGCAGTCGCTGACCCGGCTCGTCGACCGTCGCGTCGCCGGCCTGCCGCTGGAACATCTGCTCGGCTGGGCCGAGTTCTGCGGGAGGCGGATCGCCGTCCACCCGGGGGTCTTCGTGCCGCGCGGTCGTACCGCCCTGCTGGTCGACGCGGCGGCGGCGCTGGCCGGGCCGGCACCGGTGGTGCTCGACCTGTGCTGCGGCTCCGGCGCCGCCGCCGTGGTGCTGCACGAACGGCTGACGCCCCGCTGGCTGGCCGCCGCCGACATCGACCCGGTGGCGGTGGCCTGCGCGCGGCGCAACCTCGAACCGCTCGGCGTGCCGGTCTACCAGGGCGACCTGTTCGACGCGCTGCCGGCCGGCCGCCGCGGAACGCTGGACCTGGTGGTGGCCAACGCGCCGTACGTGCCGACCGCCGCGGTGGCCTCGCTGCCGGCCGAGGCGCGCCTGTACGAGGCGCCGGTCGCACTGGACGGCGGCACTGACGGTCTGGCCGTGCTGCGCCGGGTCGCCTCCGGCGCGGCCGAGTGGCTCGCCCCGGGCGGGCACGTCGTGGTCGAGTCGAGCGTCGCGCAGGCCCCGGAGCTGTGCGCCGCGTTCACCGCCGTCGGGCTGGAGCCGACGGTGGTCCGCGACGAGGAGCGGGAGGCCACAGCGGTCACCGCCCGCCGCCCCGGCTGACCGCCGCGGGGGAGTCCTCGCGGTGACGTGGCGGGTGGGCCGGGCGGGAACTAGCCTCGGGTCAGGCGCGGCGGGAGGCGGTGGCGGTGGGCAGCGCAGGTGTGCCGGTGGTGGTGGGGCTGGACAACGGGGGCACGAGCGACAACGCCACAGTGCTGACCGTCGACGGCCGGTTCCTGGTGGACGGGCTGCTGGAGATCCCGAGCGAGGTCGGCGCCGGGCCGGAGGCGGCCGTGGAGGCGCTCGCGCGGGCGTTCGACGGCGTACTGGCGCACACCGGCGTACCGCGTGACCTGGTCCGCGCCGTCGGGCTGGACACGCCCGGCCCGGCCAGCGCCACCGGCGTGATCTCGTCCCGCGGCTCGACGAACTTCTCCCAGCCCGCCTGGCGGGGCTTCGACGTGCGCACCGCCCTGGAACGGCGGCTGGGTCTGCCCGTGGTGTACGCCAACGACGGCAACGCCGCCGCCCTCTACGCCCACCACGTGCACTTCGGCACCGAGGCGATGGCCCGGTCGTCGGTGTCCGCGATCGTCGGCACCGGGCTCGGCGGCGGCGTGGTGGAGTCCGGCCGGGTGGTCGGCGGCGCGGCCGGCATGGCCGGCGAGTTCGGGCACGTGCACATCCCGCTGGACGGACTGGTGGAGCCGGACCAGGCGGCGCCGGTCTGCGCCTGCGGCTTCACCGGGGACGCGGAGAGCGTCGCCTCGCTCACCGCGATCCGGCGCAACCTGCTGCCGTACTGGCTGGCCCGGCACCCGGAGCATCCGCTCGCGGCGGAGGAGCCGGACCGGGCGGCGAAGCTGCTGCGCGGCTACGGCGAACGCGGCGACCCGCTGGCCCGCCTGGTGTTCACCCAGCAGGCCAAGGCGCTGGGCCGGCTGTTCACCATCGCGGCGAACTTCACCGACCCGCACGCCTACTTCGTCGGCGGGGGTGTGGTGGAAGCGGCGCCGGAGTTCCGGGACTGGTTCCTCGCCGCGGTCGCCGAGCACACGGTGCTCCGGGAGGAGCAGCGGGCGGTGGCCACCTTCGCGCTGGTGCCGGACCGGGACATGGCCGGCGCGCGCGGGGTGGCCATCGCGGCGCTGGAGGCGGTGCGCGGCATCGTGACCGCCGCCGCCCCACTCGGCTGACGCCGCCGCCTGACGGGCCGCTCAGCCGGTCAGGCGCGCGGCGGTGCCGCGGTGAACGCGGCCCAGGCGTGCGGCGGGAACACCAGCACCGGGCCGGACGGGTCCTTCGAGTCGCGGACCGCCACCGCGCCGGTCAGCGGCGCCATCTCCACGCACGCGCCCTCGTCGCCGCTGTGGCTGCTCTTGCGCCAGCGGGCCGGTGTGGGGGTCGTGCGGTTCGTGCCGTTCATCTGGTCACCTCTCGTTCAGCAGGCGGAGGAGCTGGTCCCGACTGGCCGCCGGGCTCAGCGCCACGGTCCGCAGGTGCTCCATGATCTTGGCGCAGGTTCGCAGGTCACCCGGCCGGTCGAGGACCATCTGCCCGGCGACTGTCTCCACCGAGGCGATGATCGGGTCCTCCGGGTCGGCGAACTCCAGGATGTGCAGCGATCCCCGGGTGCCCCGGTGGTAGCCGGCGGCCAGTGGGATCACCTGCACCGTGACGTTCGGCAGCTCGGCCATCTTCAGCAGGTGCTGGAGCTGGCCGGACATGACCGAGCGGTCACCGACCGGGCGCAGCAGCGCGCCCTCGTCGATGATGGCGTCGAGGATCGGCGGCTCTGCGCCGGAGAGCCGCTGCTGGCGGTCCAGCCGTAGCTGGACCCGCTGCTCCACCTGCTCGTCGGTGAGCGTGTGCGGCCCGCCGCGCATCACCCCGCGGATGTAGTCGGCGGTCTGGAGCAGACCGGGCACCACCGACGGTTCGAAGTTCGCGATGCCGGTGGCCTCGGCCTCCAGCGCGATGAAGTCGATGGTGCGCTGGTCCAGCAGGTACGAATAGGACACCCACCAGCCCGGCTTGCGGGCGTCCTTCGCCAGCTGCACCGCCGCGGCGATGTCGGCCGGGCCCACGCCGTAGCTGGTGAGCAGCGCGCGCACGGTGGCGGGACTGACGAGCGTCTGCGCGTTCTCGTAACGGGACAGCGTGCTCCGGGTGCTGTTGATCTCGTCGGCCGCGGCCTCCAGGGTGAGGCCGGCGGCCTCCCGGTGGGTCCGCAGGGCGATGCCGAGCCGTCGGGCCCGGGCGGTCTTCGGCGCCATGCATCGATAGTCGCACATCCCGTGGGAACGTGGGCATGAGAGAAAGTCGATGAGAGTTGCATTCACGCCGGTGAACCTGTCAATGTGTGACGGCGTCCTCACCGCCGGTTGTCGTGGCGACGGTGGCGGTGAGCGACCGGAGGGGATGGGGCGCGCGGTGGTCGGATTCTTCACTCCCCCACGATCCGACCGCCGCGTGCCCCTGCCGGTCCACGAGACGGGAGGGGTTCCGCGGTGACCAGGTTCCTCGTGGTCCTGACCGACGTGCGTCCACCGGACGGTGCCCGCCGTGACGAACGGACCAGCCCGGAGCGCCGCCGTCAGGTGGTCGGCGCGAGCAGCCGGGAGGCCGCCGACCGGATCGCCGGCGCGTTCATGGCGCTGGGCATGGTGCGGGCCGGCCGGCAGCGGGTGAAGGTCATCGCGGTGGGCCGCCGGCCCCGGCACCCGGCCTTCTGACGCGCACCGTTCCGTTACTCCCCGTAGATGTCGCCTTGACCGTTTGCCACGCGACTCCGCGTCTCCCCGGGTAACGACCACCGCTTGCGGCAACGCACAGTAAGGTCAGTCGGGTGAGCGCCACCGGCGAGCACGGCCAGCCGCAGTCGCGAACGATGAGGTGACCATGACCACCCCAGGCAAGACCCGTGTGGCGATCGTCTTCGGCGGCCGCAGCCCCGAGCACGGCATCTCCTGCGTCAGCGCCGGCAGCGTGCTGGCCGCGCTCGACCCGGACGAGTTCGAGGTGGTCCCGGTCGGCATCACCCGGCAGGGCCAGTGGGTGCTCGCCAGCGGCGACCCGAGCCGGCTCGCCATCGCCGACCGCAAGCTGCCCGAGATCACCGCCGGCTCCGGCACCGAGCTGGTGCTGCGCGCCGATCCCGCCGTCGGCGGCCTGATGGTGCTCGACCCGGCCCAGGGGCCGGTCGCGCTGGCCGACGTGGACGTGGTCTTCCCGGTGCTGCACGGCGCGTACGGGGAGGACGGCACGATCCAGGGCATGCTGGAGATGGCCGACATCCCCTACGTCGGCGCGAACGTCTTCGCCTCCGCCGCGGCCATGGACAAGGAGTTCACCAAGAAGCTCTGCGCCGCCGAGGGCATCCCGGTCGGCCCGTACGCGGTGCTGCGCGCCGGGATGTCGCTGAGCGACGAGGACAAGGAGCGCCTCGGGCTGCCCGTCTTCGTCAAGCCGTCCCGGGCCGGCTCCTCGTTCGGCATCACCAAGGTCGACGACTGGGCGGACCTGGACGCCGCGCTCGTCACCGCCCGCGAGATCGACAGCAAGGTGCTCGTCGAAGGCGCCGTGGTCGGCCGCGAGATCGAGTGCGGCGTGCTGGAGGGCGAGGCCGGCGGCGCGCCGGAGGCCTCCGTGCTGGCCGAGGTGCGGATGATCGGCGACCGCGACTGGTACGACTTCGAGGCCAAGTACATCTTCGCCGACGAGGTCTGCGAGTACGACGTACCGGCCGACCTGCCCGAGCCGGTGGCCCGGCAGGTGCGCGACTACGCCACCCGGGCCTTCACCGCGCTCGACTGCTCCGGGCTGGCCCGGGTCGACTTCTTCGTGACCCCGCAGATGGACGTCTACCTCAACGAGATCAACACGATGCCGGGCTTCACCCCGACGTCGATGTTCCCGCGGATGTGGTCGGCCAGCGGGCTGGAGTACCCGAAGCTGGTCAACCGGCTGATCCGTACCGCCCTGCACCGCCGCGCCGGCCGCTGACCGCCCGTAGCGCCCCGTCGGCCGCTGGGCCGGCCGGGCGTCAGGCGGAGCAGCCCGAGGGGGCCTGCTTCGCCGAGGGGACCGAGCTGACGATCGTGTCGGAGATCGAGGTCACCCACTGCAACGGCGGCTCGTACGACTTCGGCACCCGCACCCGGATCGGGGTCTCCCGGTCGACCGTGGTCAGCACAGTGGCGTCGGCCTCCTGCGCCGCGTGCCAGCAGACCTGGTTGACCTTCCACACCTCGTCGGTGGGCGGGAACTGCGCCGGGCTGCCGCCGCAGGCCACAGTCAGCGCCGGGTCGCCGTACGCGGCGTTCTGCTCCGGGCCCGCGGTGACCGGGCGCTGCGTCAGGTCACGCACGCTGTCCGGGAGCTGCGACATCAGGGCCCGGCACAGGACGGTCGGGCGCTCGGCCAGCGCCGGGGCGGGCATCTCGACCGGCGCGCTCGACTGGGCCCGAGGGCTCGCCGACGCGCTCGGCCCGGCGTCCGGCGACTCCGGGGCCAGCTTGGCGAACGTGAACCCGGCGACCGCCACGGTCACCGGCACCGCGACGAGCGTCGCCCAGAGCGCGGCACGGCGGGTGGCGCCGTCCCGGCGGGGGGAGGTGTCCTTCTCGTCCACTTACAGCCGCACCACCGAACACGTGAGGGTGCGGGTGATGCCGGGCACCATCTGCACCTTGCTGACGATGAGTTTGCCGAGCTCGTCGACGGTGTTCGCCTCGGTGAGCACGACCACGTCGTACGGCCCGGTGACGGCGTCGACCCGTACCACGCCGGCCAGGTCCGCGATCAGACCGGCCACGTCACGCGCCCGGCCGACCTCGGTCTGGATGAGGATGTACGCCTGTACCACGACTCGACCTCCGTCCGTCGCCTCCGGGCGACCCGAAGGGTGAAACTACCGTACTGAGCGGCCGTGATCCCTATCGGTTGCCGGTCGGACGCGGTGAGCGAGCACACGCCGGTACGGACAGGGGTGGGACGTGCGGAACGACGCAGCGGAGCGAGGGGACGGAATGACTGTCACTGATGTCGGCGAGTTCGGCCTGATCGACCGGGTGACCGCCCGGCTGGCGCAGGGACAGAGCTGCCTGCTCGGCCCCGGCGACGACGGCGCGGTGGTGGCCGCACCGGACCGGCGGGTGGTCGCCTCGACCGACGTGCTGGTGGAGGGGCGGCACTTCCGCCGCGACTGGTCGTCGGCGCGGGACGTGGGACACCGGGCGGCGGCGGCCAACCTCGCCGACATCGCCGCCATGGGCGCCACCCCGACCGCACTGCTGGTCGCGCTCTGCATGCCGGCCGAGCTGGACCCGGCCTGGGCCGAGGAACTGGCCGACGGGCTCGGCGCGGAGGCGGCGCTGGTCGGCGCGAGCGTGGTCGGCGGGGACATGTCCGGCAGCCCGACGCTCACCGTCGCGGTGACGGCGCTCGGCGACCTGGCCGGCCGCGACCCGGTGGTGCGCTCCGGCGCCCGCCCCGGCGACGTGGTGGCGCTGGCCGGGCGCACCGGCTGGTCGGCGGCCGGCTACACCGTGCTGTCCCGGGGTTTCCGCACGCCCCGGCTGCTGGTCGAGGCGTTCCGCCGCCCCGAGGTGCCGTACGCCGCCGGACCCGCTGCCGCCGCGGCAGGGGCCACCGCCATGATCGACGTGTCGGACGGGCTGCTGGCCGACCTCGGGCACGTGGCGACCGCCAGCGGCGTGGCGATCGACGTGAGCCGCGACGCGTTCGAGGTGCCCCGGCAGATGCGGGACGCGGCGCAGGCGCTCGGCGTCGACCCGTACACCTGGATCCTGGCCGGCGGCGAGGACCACGCGCTGGCGGCGACGTTCCCGGCGGACGCCGCGCTGCCCGAGGGCTGGCGGCCGGTCGGGCGGGTGGCGGCCGGCACCGGGGTCACCGTCGACGGTGCCGCCTACAGCGGCCCGCGCGGCTGGGACCACTTCCGGCGGACGGCGGAATAACCGGCACAGCCGCCGGACGGCGGAATAGCCGGCACAGTCGCCGGACGGGGAGACCAGCGGGCCCGGAGTGATCTGCGTCCGACCCCGGGCCGCCGGGCCGGGCCGGGGCCGGCGGCGGTCGTAACCTGGCACGGTGAGCGAGATCGAGATCCGGGAGCGGCGCTTCGACGCGCCCGAGTCGCAGGCGCTGATCCGGGCGGCGCTGGCCGACCTCGGCGCCCGGTACGGCGGCAGCGGCGACGAGACCCCTGTCGACGCGGCCGAGTTCACCCCGCCGGACGGCGCGTTCCTCGTCGCCTACCTGGACGGGCGGCCGGTGGGCTGCGGCGGATGGCGCAGCCACGGCGAGGACGGCGACACGGCCGAGCTGAAGCGGATGTACACCGACCCGGCGGCCCGGGGCCGGGGCGTGGCCCGCGCGGTGCTCGGCGCGGTCGAGCGGTCCGCCCGCGACCACGGCCGCAAGCGGATCGTGCTGGAGTGCGGCGACAAGCAGCCCGAGGCGATCGCCATGTACACCTCGGCCGGCTACGAGCGGATCCCGAACTTCGGCTTCTACAAGGACGCCCCGGGCTGCCTGTCGTACGGCCGCACGCTCTAGCCGACCGAGATGCGGATCTCGCTCGCGGCGCGGCGGGCGGCGTTCGCGGCCTCGTCCGGGGTGGCGCCCCAGGCCATCAGGTGCCCGCTGCGGTGCGCCGAGGAGAGCAGCTCCGGCACTGTCTGACCGACCTTCGTCTCCACCTGCACGTCGAGCACGCCCGGCACGCGCAGCGCGTCGCGCCTGCCGTCCACGGCGGTGACCCGGCCGGGCGGCGCGATCAGGAACTCGATCGCCGCGGCGCCGGTCGCCCGCGCCGGCAGCGCCGGCCGTTCGCCGCGCAGGATCCGCAGGTACGCCTCGATGACGTCCCGCTCGTAGGCGATCGAGATGAGCGCGGTGATCATGTCGCCGGGCATCCGGGCCGCACACTCCACGAGCGTCGGCACGCCGTCGGCGAGGATCCATTCGCTGTGCAGCATGCCGCTGCGGAAGCCGGCCGCCTCGGCGAGACGTACCGCTGCGGCGCGCAGCGCGTCGTGCGCGTCGGCGGGCAGCGCGGACGGCACGGTGTGGCCGGTCTCCACCGGGTAGCGGCCGCCGGCGATCCGCTTGTCGGTGACGTTGGCGAAGACCACCTCGCCCTCGGCCACGAGCAGCTCCACGCTGTGCTCGGTGCCGACGAGCAGTTCCTCGACCAGCACACCCGTGGGCAGGCCGCGCTCGGTGGCCTCGGCCGGGTCGGGCGGGGCGGCGCTGGCCGCCCAGCGGGCCGGCACCTCGGCCGGGTCGGTGATCAGCTGCACGCCCAGGCTGCCCGAGCGGCGGGTGGGCTTGAGCACGCACCGCCCGCCGTGCGCCTGCGCGAACTCCACCGCCCGCGCCGGGTCGTCGACCAGCTCGTACGCCGGGTTCGCGAGTCCGATCCGGTCGGCGAGCAGCCGCATCCGGTGCTTGTCGGAGAAGACGTCGGCGGCCTCGACCCCGGCGCCGGGGAGGCCGAGCCGCTCGGCGAGCCGGGCGGTGGCGCCGACCGCGTACTCCAGGCCGGGCAGGACCAGCCGGGCGTCGGCGAGGCCCGGCTCACGGGCGAGCAGGGCGTCCGGGTCGAAGCCGGTCTGGTACTCGGCCGCGACGAGGCGCCCGATCATCGGCAGCCGCTCGGCGAACCGGGCCAGGTCGCGGCGGGCGATCACGTCCGGCTCCTCGACCAGCACCACGCTGCCGCGCGGCAGTTCCTGGTCGAACCAGCTCAGTGAGCCGAACGACGCGCCCACCACCACCAGTTGCTCGCGACCCAGATCGAGGTCCACCGGTCATCCTCCCCACGGCTCGCGCCGGAACCGGACGGCCGGCGCAGCAGCACCCTAACCGGCTCGTACCAGCGGGTCGCCGTACGGTCGGTCAGGGGTGCGGGGACGGTCGGTGGATACCGGGCGACGGACCGCCGGGACACGACAGAAGCCGGCGGACCCCGAAGGGATCCGCCGGCGACCGACGATGTTCCGGTGGCGCTACCGCGTCAGGCGCGGGTGACCTTGCCGGCCTTGATGCACGAGGTGCAGACCTGCAACTTCTTGGTGGTGCCACCACCGGCCGGGGTACGCACCGACTGGATGTTCGGGTTCCAGCGGCGGTTGGTCCGCCGGTGCGAGTGGGACACGTTGTGGCCGAAGCCCGGCCCCTTGCCACAGACGTCGCACACGCTAGCCACGGGATACTCCTGGGATTGAAACGTTCATGAGGTCGCCGCCAGGCGCTGCCCGGGCAACCTGGTCAGGTTACCCGATGACAGTCGGTACGCCCAACCGGCCCTTTCGCGAGCCCACCCAGCGTACCGGCGTCCCGGCCGGGCCGTCGGCCGGGGCGGACACGCGGCGGACGACCCCGGCGCGTGTCGGTGTGCGCCAGTAGGCTTCCCGACGTGCTGGAGACCCTCGACGCCGCAGCGGTACGCCGCTGGTGCGCGAGCGGGCTGACCGCTCTCCGGGCCCACCAGGGCGAGATCGACGACCTGAACGTCTATCCGGTGCCCGACGGCGACACCGGCACCAACCTGGTGCTCACGTTCACCTCGGCCCAGCAGGCCCTGGCCATGGATCTCGGCACCCTTCCCGACGACGGGCACACCCCGCACGGGCACGCCTTGCGGCTGATGGCCCGGGGCGCGCTGCTCGGGGCGCGCGGCAACTCCGGCGTGATCCTCTCGCAGATCCTGCGCGGCCTCGCCGACACGCTCGCCGCCGTGCCCGCGGTGCGCGGGCGGCAGCTCGCCGACGCGCTGGCCGACGCCACCACCGCCGCCTACGCCGCTGTCGCCCGGCCGGTCGAGGGCACGCTGCTGAGCGTGGTCGCCGCCGCGGCCCACGCGGCCCGCCGGGCGGACAGCGACGACCTGCGCGCCGTGGCCCGGGCCGCCGCCGAGGCGGCGGCGCACGCGCTGGCGCGTACCCCCGAGCAGTTGCCGGAGCTGGCCCGCGCGGGCGTGGTCGACGCCGGCGGGCGCGGCCTGTGCCTGCTGCTGGACGCGCTCGTCGAGGTGATCACGGGGGAGAGCCCGGGGCAGCCGGCGTCCGCGCCGCCCGCCCGCCGCGCGCCGGTCACCGCCGTGCGGGAGAGCGGCTCCGACGCGTACGCCTACGAGGTGCAGTACCTGCTCGACGCGACCGACGAGGCGGTGAACCGGCTGCGCGCCGAGCTGGACGCGCTCGGCGACTCCGTGGCGATCGTCGGCGACGGCGCCGGCACCTGGAACGTGCACGTGCACGTCAACGACATCGGGGCGGCGGTCGAGGCGGGCGTGGTCGCCGGCCGCCCGCACCGGATCGGCGTGACCCGCTTCGCCGACCAGACCGCCCCGGCACCGGGGCCGCAGGTGGCGCTGCCCGACGGGCGGGCCGCCGTGGTGGTGGCCACCGGCGCGGGCATCGCGGAGCTGTTCGCCGCCGAGGGCGCCGTGGTGGTGCCCGCCAACCCGTCCACCGGTGAGCTGCTCGACGCGATCCGGGCCACCGGCGCCGCCCGGGTGGTGGTGCTGCCGAACGACCCGAACACCCAGTCGGTGGCGAGCGCGGCGGCCAAGGAGGCGCACGGCCTCGGCATCAAGGTGAGCGTGGTGCCGACCCGCTCGCCGGTGCAGGCGCTCGCGGCGCTCGCCGTACGCGATCCGAAGCGGCGGTTCGAGGACGACGTCATCGCGATGGCCGAGGCGGCCGGCGCCTGCCGGTACGCCGAGGTCTGCCACGCCGCCCGGGAGGCGCTCACCGTCGCCGGCCCGGCCCGCCCGGGTGACGTGCTGGCCCTGGTCGAGGGCGAGGTGCACCTGATCGGGCAGGATCTGGTCGACACCTGCACCGCAGTGGTGGACCGGATGCTCGGCGGTGGCGGCGAGCTGGTCACGCTGCTCTGCGGCGCCGACGCGCCGGCCGGGCTGGCCGACCGGGTCCGCGCGCACGTCGAGGGGGCCTGGCCGTTCGTCGAGGTGCAGGCGTACGAGGGCGGGCAGCCGCACTATCCGCTCCTGGTGGGGGTCGAATGACTGGTGAAGCGGCCACTGTGGACACGCCGCTCAAGAAGCTGGTCGGCGAGCGCACCGCGAAGGCGCTGGCCGGGCATCTCGACCTGCACACCGCGGGCGACCTGATCTACCACTTCCCGCGCCGGTACGACGAGCGCGGCGAGCACACCGACATCCGCTCGCTCGACGTGGGGGAGCAGGTCACGGTGCTCGCCCAGGTGCAGCGCACAGCGGTGCGCCCGATGCGCCAGCGGCGCGGCAACCTGCTGGAGGTGACCGTCGGCGACGGCTCCGGCGGCGTGCTCACCTGCACGTTCTTCGGCAACCAGGCGTGGCGGGAGCGGGAGCTGCGGCCCGGCCGGTGGGGGCTGTTCGCCGGCAAGGTGACCGAGTTCCGGGGCAAGCGGCAGCTCAACGGCCCGGAGTACGTCCTGCTCGGCGAGGGCGGCGAGGGCGAGGCGGCCGCAAACGAGGAGGTCGAGGAGTTCGCCGGGGCGCTGATCCCGGTCTACCCGGCCGCGGCGGCGGTCCCGACCTGGGTGATCGCCCGCTGCGTCCGCGTCGTGCTCGACACGTTCACCCCGCCGGAGGACCCGCTGCCGGCCACCGTGCGGGCCACCCGCAACCTGGCCGACATCGGCACCGCGCTGCGCGAGATCCACCGTCCGACCAGCAAGGAGGCGCTCTACCGGGCCCGCCGCCGGCTGAAGTGGGACGAGGCGTTCGCCGTGCAGCTCACGCTGGTGCAGCGCAAGCAGCGGGCGGCGGCGTCGCCGGGGCGGGCCCGGCCGGCGAAGGCGGGCGGCCTGCTCGACGCGTTCGACGCCCGGCTGCCGTACGAGCTGACCTCCGGCCAGCAGGTCGTCGGGCGGGAGATCGCCGCCGACCTGGCCCGGCCGCACCCGATGCACCGGCTGCTCCAGGGCGAGGTGGGCTCCGGCAAGACGGTGGTGGCGCTGCGCGCCATGCTCCAGGTGGTCGACGCCGGTGGGCAGGCCGCGCTGCTGGCCCCGACCGAGGTGCTCGCCGCCCAGCACCACAGGGGCATCCTCGACCTGCTCGGCCCGCTCGGCCGGGCCGGTGAGCTGGGCGCCGCCGACGACGCCACGCGGGTGGAGCTGGTCACCGGCTCGCTCGGCGCGGCGGCCCGGCGCCGGGCGCTGGCCGAGGTGGCCGAGGGGCGCGCCGGCATCGTGCTCGGCACGCACGCCCTGCTCTACGAGGGCGTCGACTTCCACGACCTCGGCCTGGTCGTGGTGGACGAGCAGCACCGCTTCGGCGTGGAGCAGCGCGACGCGCTGCGCGCCAAGGCCGAGCAGCCGCCGCACGTGCTGGTGATGACCGCCACCCCGATCCCGCGCACCGTGGCCATGACCGTCTACGGCGACCTGGAGACCTCCACGCTGTCCCAGCTCCCGCAGGGCCGCTCGCCGATCGCCTCGCACGTGGTCCCGGCCGCCGAGAAGCCGGCGTTCCTCGACCGGGCCTGGCGCCGGCTGCGCGAGGAGGTCACGAAGGGCCACCAGGCGTACGTGGTGTGCCCGCGTATCGGTGAGGGGCCAGTGTCGGACGAGGAGCCGCCGCGGGAGGACGACAACGGCCGCCGCCCGCCGCTGGCGGTGACCGAGGTGGCCCCGCTGCTGGCCGAGGGGCCGCTGCACGGGCTGCGGATCGGGGTGCTGCACGGGCGGCTGCCTGCGGACGAGAAGGACGCGGTGATGCGCGCGTACGCCGACGGCGAGCTGGACGTGCTGGTCGCGACCACAGTGGTCGAGGTCGGCGTGAACGTGCCGAACGCAACAGTGATGATCGTGCTGGACGCCGACCGGTTCGGCGTCTCCCAGCTGCACCAGTTGCGCGGCCGGGTGGGCCGGGGCTCGGCCGCCGGTCTCTGCCTGCTGGTCACCGAGGCGGCCGAGGGTTCGTCCGCGCGGGAGAGGCTGGACGCGGTCGCCTCCACCACCGACGGCTTCAAGCTCGCCGAACTCGATCTGGAGCAGCGCCGGGAGGGCGACGTGCTGGGCGCGACCCAGTCCGGCCGGCGTTCGCACCTGCGGCTGCTGTCGCTGCTGCGCGACACCGAGCTGATCCGCGACGCGCGGGCCGAGGCGATCGAACTGGTCGAGGACGACCCGGATCTTTCCCGGCATCCGGCGCTGGCCGCGTCGGTCGCCGCGCTCGTCGACGAGGAGCGCGCCGAATACCTGGAGAAGGGCTGAGGCGCGGGCTCGCACGGCGTCCCGGTGCGGCCTCGCGGGACTGCGGCACGCGCGTCGCGTGCCTAGGCTCGCGCAGATGTCGACACCATCACTCGAACACGGCGTGCTGCTTCTGACCCGGGGCGACGAACTCGCTGTGGACCGGGTCGCCGGAGTCGCCGACGAGGCGTCCGGCCGGCTGTGCACGGCGGCGACGCGGTTCCAGATCGCGTCGATCAGCAAGCAGATGGCCGCAGTGGCGGTGCTGCTGCTCGCCGAGCGGGGGGCGCTGAGCCTGTCCGATCCGGTGGTACGCCGGCTGCCCGGCACGCCGCCGCCGGAGTGGTCCGGCATCACGCTGCACCACCTGCTCACCCACACCTCGGGCCTGGGCCACTGGGAGGACTACCCGGCGATCGACCTGCACGGGCCGGCCGAGCCGGACGAGCTGCTCGACCGGTTCGCGGCGCTGCCGCCGCTGTTCCGGCCCGGCGCGGGGTGGCACTACAGCAGCCCCGGCTACGTGCTGCTGGCCCGGACCGTCGAGCGCGTGGCCGACCGGCCGTACGCCGAGTTCCTCGCCGACGAGGTCTTCGCGCCGCTGGGCATGACCGGTAGCTTCGCCGGCGCGGGCGACGGACGGCCGGACGTGGCGGTCGGACACGTGGGCGGCCGTCCGGTGCCGTCGTGGGACCTGGCGACCGTCAGCATGGGCGCGGGTGACGTCTGGTGCACCGGCGCGGACCTGCTCACCTGGCTGGACGTACCGCGCCGGGGCCGGCTGCTCGCCCCGGACCCGGTGGCGGCGATGACCGCGCCGCACGCGCCCACCGGACGGTCCGACGAGGCGTACGGCTACGGCTTCTTCGTCGGCCCGCTGGCCGGCCGGCGGGCGTTGCACCACTCGGGGGACAACGGCGGCTACAAGGCGTTCGCCGCCTGGCTGCCCGACTCCGACCAGCGGCTCGTCCTGCTGACGAACCGGGCCGAGGTCGATCCGCGAACGATCACGTCGGCGCTCGACACCCCCGAGGCGCGGTGATCCACGCGAGGTTCGGCCGGGCGGGTGGCCGACGCGTCACCGGGCCGGGCGTCGCGTAGCGTCGGGGCATGCGCAGGGAGCGACGGTGACCCGGATCGTGGCCGGCACGCTCGGCGGCCGGCGGATCGCCGCGCCACCAGGCGCCGGCACCCGTCCCACCTCGGACCGGGTCCGTGAGGCGTTGTTCAGCGCCGTGCACTCCCACGTCGACCTGGACGGGGCGCGCTTCGCCGACCTGTACGCCGGTTCCGGCGCGGTCGGTCTGGAGGCGCTGTCCCGGGGCGCGGCCCACGTCCTGCTCGTCGAGTCCGACGCGCGGGCCGCCCGGGTGATCCGGGAGAACATCGCCGCGCTCCGGGCCGCGCCGGCCGCGCGCCTGGTAACCGGCAAGGTCGCCACCGTGCTGGCGGCCGGGCCCACCGACGGGCCGTACGACGTGGTCTTCGCCGATCCGCCGTACGCGGTGCCGGACGCCGAGATCACCGCGATGCTGTCCGCGCTGGTCGACGGCGCCTGGCTCGCCCCGGACGCCCTGGTGGTCGTCGAGCGGTCCAGCCGTACCGGACCGGTCACGTGGGTGGAAGGTGTCACTCCGGAGCGCAGCAGACGTTACGGCGAGACCACTCTTTGGTACGGTCGCCGATCATGAGACGTGCGGTCTGCCCGGGCTCGTTCGACCCGGTCACCAACGGACACCTCGACATCATCGGCCGGGCCAGCCGGTTGTTCGACGAGGTGATCGTCGGAGTGCTGGTCAACCAGTCGAAGCAGGGCCTGTTCACCGTCGAGGAGCGGATCGCCATGCTCCGCGAGGTGACCGCCTCGTACGACAACGTCCGGGTGGAGTCGTTCCGCGGCCTGCTCGTCGACTTCTGCCGCGCCCAGCAGGCGAGTGTGCTGATCAAGGGCCTGCGTGCGGTGAGCGACTTCGACTACGAGCTGCAGATGGCGCAGATGAACATCGGCCTGGCCGGCGTGGAGACGCTCTTCATGCCGACCAACCCGCTCTACTCGTTCATCTCGTCCAGCCTGATCAAGGACGTGGCGAAGTGGGGCGGCGACATCTCCGCCCACGTCCCCGACCTGGTCCGAGCCCAGCTCGCCACCCGCCTCCGCCCCTGACCCCCGCCCGCCCTCCCCCCACCCCCGCGATCTTGCACTTTCGGCCCGGACATTCCTCCCGCAAGGGACGAGTGCCGGGCCGCAAGTGCAAGATCGCCGAGTGGAGGGTGGGGGAGGGCGACGCGCCGGGTGGGGCGGGTGGGGTGCTTGTGGCCCGGGCGCGACATGATGTCTGCAGCGCCGAGACGGGGCGTAGGCCGCATGATGGAGGGCGGCCGACGAAGACAGGAGTGAGGTACCGGTGGACCCGCTCGATCGCATCGACGAACTCATCGCCATGGTGGAGCAGGCCCGCTCCGTCCCGATGTCGCGCAACAACTGCATGGTCGACCGGGGCGAGATGATCGCCACGCTCGACGAGCTGCGCGCGGAGCTTCCCGCGGACCTGCGCCGGGCCGCCGCGCTGCTGGAGGAGCGGGACAAGATCATGGAGGCCGGCAAGCGCGAGGCCGACCGGATCATCAGCGAGGGTGAGGCGGAACACGCCCGGCTGGTCTCGGTCAACGAGATCACCGTCTCGGCCGAGCACGAGGGCGCCCGGATCATCGCCGAGGCGCGGGCCGAGGCGCAGCGCCTCCGCGAGGAGGTGGACGACTACGTCGACACCGCGCTGGCGAACTTCGAGCAGTTCCTCACCCGGGCGCTGGCCTCGATAGAGCGCGGCCGGGACAAGATGCACGCGCTGCGCGAGATCGGCACCTTCGCCGGGGACGAGCCGGACCGCCCGCTACCCTTCTGAGCGGCGCGCAGGCCGGTCGCCGACAGCCGGCTGCCGTCGAGCCGGAGGTGAGCCCCGGTTCGACGGTCCGCCCACCTGGCAGGTAACCTTCTTTGTCGGCCTCTCAACGGCCGGAGTCTGACTATGCCCAAACACTCGCCAAGCACACTCGACCCCAGGTCGCCGCTGGTTCTCGACACGAGGGAACTGCCGCGCCGACCTGGCGCGTTGCGTACGCACAAGCGGGTCGTGCCGGCACCGGCGGACCTCGGCGTGGAGTTGATCGGTGTGCCGGAGGGCGCGGACCTCGACCTCGACCTGAGGTTGGAGTCGGTGTCCGAGGGCGTGCTCGTCTCCGGGACCGTCTCCGGTCCCGTCAAGGGCGAGTGCGGCCGCTGCCTGCGCGAGATCGACGACTCGTTGGCCGTGACGATCCAGGAGCTGTACGCGTACGAGAACAGCGCCACGGACGACACGACCGACACCGACGAGGTGGGCCGGATGCAGGGCGATCTGATCGACCTGGAGCCGGCGTTGCGGGACGCGGTGGTGCTGGCGCTGCCGACGAATCCGCTCTGCCGGGAGGACTGCCCAGGCCTGTGCCCCGAGTGTGGGGTGCACTGGGACGATCTGCCGGCCGACCACAGCCATCAGCAGGTCGACCCGCGTTGGGCGAGCCTGACGCAACTGACCCGTACAGAGGAGTAAGAACCGTGGCCGTCCCCAAGCGCAAGATGTCGCGCAGCAACACCCGCGCCCGCCGGGCGAACTGGAAGGCCTCGGCGGTGGCGACCGTGGCCTGCCCGCAGTGCAAGTCGGCCAAGCTGCCGCACGCCGCCTGCTCCGTCTGCGGCACCTACAACGGCCGTCAGGTCCTCGAGGTCTGACCCGGCCGCCGAGTGACGTCCCCGACCACCGGTCGGGTGACGCGCGCACCAAGGCTCTCGCCCGGTGCCCCGGCTCCCGCCACCGCCGACCGGCTCACGGCCGGCGGACCGTCGGAGCCGGGCACCGCGCGGATCGCCGTCGACCTCCTCGGCGGGGACGATGCTCCCGCCGTCGTGGTTGACGGCGCTCTGCGAGCGGTACGCACGGATCCCGCCCTGCACCTGATGCTCGTCGGCCCGATCGAGGTGGCCGACGAGCTGATCGGTGCGCTCGACCCGGCTCAGCGCGCACGGGTCACGGTCCGCCCGGTGCGGACCGCCGTCGGCATGGCCGACCATCCCACCGCCGCCCGCGGCGAGAGCACGGTACGCACCGCCGTGCAGGCGGTCCGCGACGGGCTCGCCGACGCGGTCGTCTCCGCCGGCTCGACCGGTGCCACAGTCACCGCCGCCGCGCTCGGCCTCGGCCGCTGGACCGGGATCCGCCGCCCGGCGCTCGCCGCCACGCTGCCCGCCGTCGAGGGGCCGGTGGTGCTGCTCGACGTCGGCGGCACGCTCGAACCCGGCCCGGCCACGCTGGCCCGGCACGCCCTCCTCGGCGCCGCCTACGCGTCGGTGGCCCACGCCGTCACCGCACCCCGCGTCGGGCTGCTCTCCGTCGGCCTGGAGACCGGCAAGGGCGACCGGCTGCGCCGCGTAGCCGCGCCCGCGCTCGCCGCCGCGCCGCTGCCTTGCGACGGCCGCTACGTCGGCCTGGTCGAGGGGTACGACATCTCGCTCGGCACCCGCGCCGACGTCGTGGTGACCGACGGCTTCACCGGAAACGTCCTGCTGAAGGCCATCGAGGGCGCGTACGCCATGGCCGGCGGCCCACCGTCACGCGGCGGCGCCCCACGTGCCGCCGCGCTGCTCGGGGTGGGCGGCACCGTGGTGGTGTGCCACGGCGCGGCCGGCTCCGAGGACGTCGCCTCCGGTATCGCGCTCGCGGCCCACCTGTGGCGCCGCGACGCCGCCGGAACGGTCCGCGCCCTGCTCGCCGACATCCCGCACGATCTCGCACCTGACCGACACGACACCGAGGTAGCACCATGACCAACGACAAGCGGCGGCGTGCTCCCGTCGGCCACCTGGAGGCGGCCTTCGGGGTGTCGCTCGACCCGGAACTGCTGGAGCGCGCGCTGACCCACCGCTCGTACGCGTACGAGAACGGCGGCCTGCCCACGAACGAGCGGCTGGAGTTCCTGGGCGACTCGGTCCTCGGCGTGGTGATCACCACAGCGCTGTTCCACAACCACCCCGACCTGCCCGAGGGGCAGCTGGCGAAGCTGCGCGCCAGCGTGGTCAACATGCGGGCGCTCGCCGACGTGGCGCGTGGTCTCGGCCCGGACGGGCTGGGCGCGTACCTGCTGCTCGGCAAGGGTGAGGAGGCCACCGGCGGGCGGGACAAGGCGAGCATCCTGGCCGACACGCTGGAGGCGCTGCTGGGCGCGATCTATCTCCAGTACGGCCTGGACACCGCCGCCATCGTCATCCACCGGCTGTTCGACCCGCTGATGGCCGAGTCGGCGGGCCGGGGCGCGGCCCTGGACTGGAAGACCAGCCTCCAGGAGCTGACCGCCGCGCTCGGGCTCGGCGTGCCCGAGTACCGGATCGAGGGCACCGGGCCGGATCACCTCAAGACGTTCACCGCGTGGGTGGTGGTGGCCGGCAACCGCTACGGCGGCGCGGAGGGACGCAGCAAGAAGGAGGCCGAGCAGCGCGCGGCCGAGTCGGCCTGGCGGACGCTCACCGAGCAGGCCGAGGCGGAGGCGGCGGCACAGGCCGAGGCGGAGACGAGCCCGCAGGTCCAGGACGACGCGACGGACGTCGAGGCGGGCGCGGGCCGTGCCTGAGCTGCCCGAGGTCGAGACCGTCCGGGTGGGACTCGCCCAGTGGGTGATCGGCCGGCGGATCGCCGCCGTCGAGGTACGCCACCCCCGGGCCGTACGCCGGCATGCGCCCGGTGGCGCGCACTTCGCCGACGTGCTCGCCGGCCGGACGGTCACCGGCGTGCAGCGCCGGGGCAAGTACCTCTGGCTGCCGCTGGACAGCGGCGACGCGGTGATCGGCCACCTCGGCATGTCCGGCCAGCTGCTGCTGCAGCCGGTCGGGGCGGCCGACGAACTGCACCTGCGGGTCCGGTTCCGATTCGCCGACGACGGGCCGGAGCTGCGCTTCGTCGACCAGCGCACGTTCGGCGGGCTGTCCGTGTCCGAAGGTGGGGCGGAGTTGCCCGCCGAGATCGCCCACATCGCGCGCGACCCGATGGACCCGGAGTTCTCCGACGAGGCGTTCGTGGCGGCGCTGCGGCGCAAGCGTACGGAGATCAAACGCGCGCTGCTCGACCAGACGCTGATCTCCGGAGTGGGCAACATCTACGCCGACGAGGCACTGTGGCGGGCGAAGCTGCACGGCACCCGCCCGGCCGACGCGCTCACCCGTCCCGCCGCGCTGCGGCTGCTCGGGCACGTGCGGGACGTGCTCGCCGAGGCGATCAAGCAGGGTGGCACCAGCTTCGACGAGCTGTACGTCAACGTCAACGGCGAGAGCGGCTACTTCGACCGGTCGCTGAACGCGTACGGCCGGGAGGGGGAGCCCTGCCCGCGCTGCGGCGCGCCGATCCGGCGGGAGGCGTTCATGAACCGGTCCTCCTACAGCTGCCCGCGATGCCAGCCGCGGCCCCGGGGCACCCTCCGGGGATGACCCCGAGCCGGTTCGGGGTTGCGCCCGTGTGCTTCGCCCGACGGTCCCCGGAGACGCGCCGGAGCGTACCCGGAGATGCCCTTTTCCGCCCGGTCCGCGCGGCCGGTTCCGGCCGCGTGGACCTCGTCCGCCGGATCGGGGACGAGCGGGGGCCGTTCCCCGATGTCGGGGCCCCGCCTGCTGCCTAGCGTCATCTGGGGTCGGCACAGGGCCGGCATCAGGAGGGTGGAACCCGGGACATGGGCAGGCGACCGGTGACCGTGCGGCTGGCACGGTGGAGTGCGGAGCATCCGTGGCGCGCGATCGCGTTGTGGGTGGTCTTCGTGGCGGTGTGTTTCGTGGGCGGCAGCGCCGCCGGGCTGAACGAGGCGACCGACGAGGATCAGGCGATCGGTGAGTTCGGACAGGCACAGCTGATCGTCGACAGTGGCGGGTTCGACCGGCCGGCGACCGAGAACGTGCTGATCACCGCCCGCTCGGGTTCGCTCGACCAGGCCGCGGCGAAGGCCGCCGCGCAGGACGCGGCGGACCGGCTGCGGCAGGTCGACGGCGTGGCCTCGATCGGTACGCCGATGCCGTCGCGCGACGGCAGCGCGCTGCTGGTGCCGATCACCATGTCGGGCGACCCGGGCACCGCCGGTGACCGGGTGCAGCCGCTGCGGGACACCACCGCGAAGGTGCAGGACGCGCACCCGCAGCTACGGGTGGAGCAGGTCGGCGGCCCGTCGATCGACAAGGCGCTCGACGACACGCTCGGCAAGGACTTCAAGCGCGCCGAGCTGCTCAGCCTGCCGGTGACGCTGGCCATCCTGATCATCGCGTTCGGCGCGCTGATCGCCGCCGGGGTGCCGGTGCTGCTGGCGCTCTCCTCGGTGGCCGCCGCGATGGGCCTCTCCACACTCGCCTCGCACCTGGTGCCGGCCACCGACACCACCGCCAGCGTCATCCTGCTGATCGGCATGGCGGTCGGCGTTGACTACTCGCTGTTCTACGTGCGGCGGGAACGGGAGGAACGGGCCAAGGGCCGATCCGGACTGGACGCGGTGGAGATCGCGGCGGAGACCTCCGGGCACGCCGTGGTGGTCTCCGGCACCGCTGTGATCATCTCGATGGGCGGTCTGCTGCTCGCCCAGGACGCGATCTTCTCGTCGCTGGCGGTCGGCTCGATCCTGGTGGTCGCGGTCGCCGTGATCGGCTCGCTCACAGTGCTGCCGGCGCTGCTGGCGAAGCTGGGCCGCTGGGTGGACCGGCCGCGGGTGCCGCTGCTGTGGCGCCTCACCGCGCCGCGTGACGGGCAGCCGGCCCGGCCCCGGTTCTGGCCGGCGGTGCTCAAGCCGGCGCTGCGCGCGCCGGTGGCCACGCTGCTGATCTCGGTCGCGCTGCTGCTCGCGCTCGCCGCGCCCGCGCTCGGTATGAAGCTGAAGTTCCCTGGCCCGGAGGACGTGCCGCGCACCACGGCGGCCATGCAGGCGTACGACCGGCTCACCGCGGCCTTCCCGAGCAACGGCACCAGCCACACGGTCGCCGTGCGGGCACCGGCCGAGCAGGCCGACCGGGTGCGGGCCGCGCTCACCGACCTGGCCGGCCGTACCGCCGCCGACCCGCTCTTCGCGCCGGCCGAGGGGGACGGCCCGGAGATCCAGGTGTCGGCGGACCGGCGGGTGTCGGTCCTGGAGGTGGCCACGCCGCACGCCAGCCGCTCCGACGAGGCGTCCCGGTCGCTGCACGAGCTGCGCGAGGACCTGGTCCCGGCCACGCTCGGCGGCATCCCGGGCGTGGAGTACGCGGTCGGCGGCGGCGTGGCCGCCAGCGAGGACTACGCCGCCCACATCTGGGCGAAGCTGCCGATCGTCGCGGCGTTCGTGCTGGCGCTGACGTTCCTGGTGATGGCGTGGACGTTCCGGTCGATGGTGGTGGCGCTGACCTCGATCGTGCTGAACCTGCTCTCGGCCGGCGCCGCGTACGGGCTGCTGGTGCTGGTCTTCCAGAGCACCTGGGCGGAAGGGCTGCTCGGCTTCACCTCGATGGACGCGATCGTCACCTGGCTGCCGCTGTTCCTGTTCGTGGTGCTGTTCGGACTGTCGATGGACTACCACGTCTTCGTGGTCAGCCGGATCCGCGAGGCGGTCGACCGGGGGATGCCGACCCGGGAGGCGGTGGCGCACGGGATCACCTCGTCGGCCGGGGTGGTGACCAGTGCGGCGGTGGTGATGGTGGCGGTGTTCTCCATCTTCGCCACGCTCAGCATGATCGACTTCAAGCAGCTCGGCATCGGCCTGGCGGCGGCGATCCTGCTGGACGCCACGATCATCCGCGCGGTCGTGCTGCCCTCGGTGATGACGCTGCTGGGTGACGCGAACTGGTGGGCGCCGCGGTTCATGCGCCGCCGTACGCCCACCCCGGCGGTCGAGCCGCCGCCCGCCCCGGCGCCGGAGCTGGTCGGCGCCCGCTGAGCCCGAGCGGACCCGCCCCGGCGCCCAACCGGAAGTGCCGAACAGCTTGACATCTGTTCCGGCTCGTGCCGGCCGCTGAGAAGGCATTCGTGTTCGCGCGGTATACCTGAGAGTCATAAGTATGACTCTCAGGTATACCGCCTTCCGTGCATCTGTTCGCCGCTGAGGGTGACGGAGAGTGTTGGCAGCTTTCGTACCGGATGATCGTCATCGGCGCCCCGCTCCCCGGCGAGCGGGGCCGCCGGGGTTGTCACGGCAGGGCGCACGGCTCCCGCCAGGCGTCCAACTGGCGGTCCTTGCGGATCGAGGCGAAGCCGTAGCCGACCGAGGTGACGCAGAAGTCCGCCGGCTCGCCGGTGTACTCGACGTGGAAGACCGGCTTGCCGGCGTCGACGAACGGCAGCAGCTTCGCGCACTCGCGGCGGCGTACGCACTCCTGGTTGACCGCGAAGTCGAAGTCGGGGGCCAGCGCGGCCACCTGCGGCACGTCGTCGACCAGGCCGGGGGAGAGGTCCAGCTTGCGGGCCAGCCCGGCCAGCCGGCGGTTGAACAGCAACTGGTCGTCGAAGTCCAGCGGGAAGCCGGAGCGGTGCCGGTAGCCGTCCGCGTCGGCGAGCGCCACCGCGCCGAAGCCCTTGCCCCGGCACAGCCGGAACCGGTCGGCCAGCACCGGCGCGAGCGCGTCCCAGCCCCGTACGTCCAGGAAACGGCTCCCCGGCCGTCCCGGCACCGCCGCGCCGCGTACGGCGGCGGGGAAGCGGGTGGCGTCCGGGTCGTCGGCGGCGTACGTGCCGACCCGGACGTGGCAGACCAGCCGGCGGCTCTGCTCGCGCAGCTCGGCGGTCTCGGCCGAGGTGGTCGCCACCGCGTCGAGGAGGAAGACGTCGGCGTCGACCGCCACGTCCACCGGGGTGGTGAGCTGCCACTGCCACCGCCAGCGGTCGGCCTGCGCGGCCGGCCAGGGCGTGGGCGCGCCGGGCGGCGTGATCGGCCGGCGGCAGGCCGGCACCGGGGCGAGCAGCAGCGCGGTCAGCGCGAGCGCCACGCCCCGGCGCGGGCCACGTCGGCGGACGTGGGCCGGCCGGGAGCGCGGCGCGGCCCACACCGGTCGGATCCGCATCGACAGCTCCCCGGACGCGGGCGGCCCGACGCCGCCCCCGACCGGTCAACGAACGCCGGGCCGGTCACGACGCGCGGTCAGCTCGGGGTGGCGAAGACCTGCGTCCAGTACGGCCCGTTGCTGCGCGCCACGCCCACCCCGATCTGGGTGTACGAGCAGTTGAGGATGTTCTTCCGGTGGCCTTCGGAGTTCATCCAGCCCTCCATGACCGCCGCCGGGGTCTGGTAGTTCCAGGCCACGTTCTCGCCCACCATGCGGTAGCTGTAGCCGGCGGCCTTGACCCGGTCCCAGGGCTGGCTGCCGTCGCTGCCCGTGTGGTCCATCTTCTTGTGGTCGGCCTGGTCCTGGCTGTGCCGCTGGGCGGCCAGGTTCAGCTTGGCGTTGACCGTGAGCGCCTTGCAGCCGGCCTTCGCCCGCTCCTGGTTCACGATCGTGACGACCTTCTGGAGTTCGGCGCTGAGCCCGGTCGTGGCGGTGGCCTTGGTGCTCGTGGAGCCGCCGCCCGACGTGCCGCCGCTCGGGGCGCTGCTGCGCTCCTGCTGCCGCGACGGGGCGGTGCTGCGGCTCGGCTTCGGGGTGGCCTTCTTCGTCGGGCTCGGCACGACGGTGGTCGGTACGGCGGACGGGCTCGCCGACTCGGGCGCGAGCGCGTCGGCGGGCGCCTCATCGGTCCCGTCGGGCGCCTGCGGCGCGGCGGCCACCGGCGCGTCTGCGGAGGTGCGCTTCGTGCCCTGGTCGTCGCCGGGCAGCAGGACGGCGCCCACGCCGAGGCTCACCACGAGCGTCGCCGCGGCGGCGGCCCCGCCGATCACGAGTGGCCGGGACAGGCGCCGCTTCGGGCGCTGCCGGTCGTCGGCCGGGGTGTCGGTCGCCGGCTGCCAGGTCGCGGTGGGCTGTTCCCAGCCACCGGCCGGCTGCTCGTGCCCCTGCCAGGCGGTGGGCTGGTCCTGGCCCTGCCACGCCGCGGGCTGCTCGTGGCCCCGCCACGCGGGCTCCTGGCCGTGCCACGCGTCGGTCGGCTGCTCCTCGCCGTTCCACCTGTCCCGGGCCGGCGGGTACGAGCCGGCGGGTCCGTAGGCCGGGGGTGCGCTCTCGGGGCGGAAGCCCCCGGCGGCCGGCTCGACGCCGTGACCGGCGGGCCGCTGCTGCGCTTCGTCCCCGAACAGGTACGACGACCGCGGCTCGGGCCGGTCGCTGA
Source organism: Micromonospora sp. CNZ296 (assembly GCF_007827635.1). Lineage (NCBI taxonomy): Bacteria > Bacillati > Actinomycetota > Actinomycetes > Micromonosporales > Micromonosporaceae > Micromonospora > Micromonospora sp. CNZ296. The sequence continues at coordinate 170,239 of NZ_VISW01000005.1, read as the reverse complement.
GCCACGCCGGACCCTCGTCGGTCGGCGGCTCGGGACGCCGGCGGGCGCCCTCCGGTTCGATCGGGTCGTTCCAGCGGTACACGCCTGTCCCCTCCACGGGTCGGTTGCGGGCCGGGGTGACGCTACGGGCGCACTCCGAGCTGCGGCAACGTGGCTAAGAAAGAGTTAAGGCGAAGCCGGCGGCAAGGATGAGTCGTTCACACATTCCCGGCGTACAGTAAAGGCGTCCGGACAGAGCGTGTCCGCGCCTTGTGGCAGCCCCCCGGCGAGTGGACCGGCCGACGTGGAGATGATCTACGGCCTTGGTCAACTTGACGAAGGAGGGGGTTTCGGCTCAATATGTAGGTGTCGCCAGTCGCGCCCAGCCATGCCCCGATGCAGTGGGAATGGCAGCCGCGAACATCATGGGCGCGCGTTGGCCGGCCTTTCCGGCAGCGCACATCAAGGAGTCAGCATGGCGAAGGCCCTCTACGGCCACGTAAGTGCAGCGCCCGACCGGCGTCTGCTCGACGAGGTCACCCGACTGCGTGCCAGGGTTCAGGCACTGGAGTTCGAGATCACGCGTCTGCGCGCCGACAACGATCGGCTTGCGGCGGCAGCGGCGGAGGCCGATGACCTCCTCCGTCTGGCCGAGCCCGCACTGACCTGATCTCCAGTTGTCGGAAAACTGAATCGCACCACACCGAAAAGCGCGCCGACACTCAAGTGCCGGCGCGCAGCCATGTGCGGACCCCTTTTCGTCGCCGGCGTCGCAATTCTCGATCTTGCGGAACCGTCCGGAATTGCGCCCGGTAATTGTGATCATGCATTTCCGTTCCGCCCGCGACCGCGGGGCGGAGAGCGGACAGCCGGTCCGGCGGGTGGGTCGCGTGGCGGCGGCGCCCCGGTCCCGGGTTAGTCTGCGGGTTCACCAGGTCCGCGCAGCCGGCGACGGTACGGCGGCCACCGGACGAGGATCGAGAAGGTGCATCTCAAGAGCCTGACGGTGAAGGGCTTCAAATCCTTCGCCTCCGCCACGACGTTGAAGCTGGAGCCCGGGATCACCTGCGTGGTGGGCCCGAACGGCTCCGGCAAGTCCAACGTCGTCGACGCCATCGCCTGGGTGCTCGGCGAGCAGGGCGCCAAGGCGCTGCGCGGCGGCAAGATGGAGGACGTCATCTTCGCCGGCACCGCCGGACGGGCGCCGCTGGGCCGGGCCGAGGTCACCCTCACCATCGACAACACCGACGGCGCGCTGCCGATCGAGTACACCGAGGTCTCCATCACCCGCCGGATGTTCCGCTCCGGCGAGAGCGAGTACGAGATCAACGGCGACTCCTGCCGCCTGCTCGACATCCAGGAGCTGCTGTCCGACTCGGGCATCGGCCGCGAGATGCACATCATCGTCGGGCAGGGCCGGCTCGACGGCATGCTGCACGCCAAGCCGGAGGACCGGCGGGCGTTCATCGAGGAGGCGGCGGGCGTCCTCAAGCACCGCAAGCGCAAGGAGAAGGCGCTGCGGAAGCTCGACGCGATGCAGACCAACCTCAACCGCCTGACCGACCTCACCGCCGAGCTGCGCCGCCAGCTCAAGCCGCTGGGCCGGCAGGCCGAGGTGGCCCGCCGCGCCGCCGGCATCCAGGCCAACCTGCGCGACGCCCGGCTGCGGCTGCTCGCCGACGACCTGCACACGCTGCGGACCACACTCGACAAGGAGATCGCCGACGAGACCGCGCTGCGCGAGCGGCGCGAGCTGATCGAGGCCGAGCACGGCGAGGTGCAGGGCCGCCTCGGCGAGCTGGAGGCGGCGCTGGCCGAGGACGCGCCGCTGCTCGCCGCGGCGCAGGACACCTGGTACCGCCTCTCCGCGCTCCAGGAGCGGTTCCGCTCGATCGAGCAACTGGCCCGGGAGCGGCTGCGTCACCTCAGCGCCGCCGGCGACGACGAGCGCCCCGGGCGCGACCCCGAGCAGCTGGAGGCGGAGTCGCGGCGGGTCCGCGAGCAGGAGGAGGAACTGCGCGCGGCGCTCACCGAGGACCAGATCCGGCTGGCCGAGGCGGTCGAGCACCGCCAGGAGCTGGAACGGCAGCTCGCCGCCGCCGAACGGGAACTGGTCGCTGCGGCCAAGGCGATCGCCGACCGGCGGGAGGGGCTGGCCCGCCTGACCGGCCAGGTCAACTCCGCCCGGGCGCGGACCACGAGCGCCGGCGAGGAGATCGAACGGCTCGCCGCCGCGCACACCGACGCGATGGGCCGCGCCGAGAAGGCGCAGGCGGACCTGGACGCGGTCGCCGAGCAGTCGACCGAAGCGGACCGGGACAACGCCGACCTGGACGCCCGGCACGACGAGGCGGTGGCCGTCCACGAGCGGGCCCAGGCGGCGGTGCGCAGCCTGGCCGACGGGGAGCGCGCCGCCGAGAAGGACGCCGCCACCTGGAAGGCCCGCGAGGAGGCGCTCGCCATGGGGCTGCGCCGCAAGGACGGCGCAGGGGAGCTGCTGGCCCGCGCCGACCAGGTGCCGGGGCTGCTCGGCAGCCTCGCCGGGCTGCTCACCGTCGCCCCCGGTGACGAGGCGGCGCTCGCCGCCGCGCTGGGCGGCCTGGCCGACGCGGTGGCGGTCAGCGGTGTGGACGAAGCGGTCGAGGCGATGCGGCTGCTCAAGATCTCCGACGCCGGCCGGGCCGGGCTGCTGGTCGGCAGCCCCGCCGGGCCGGGCATGGACGGGCCCGCCGACGCGTTGCGCCCGAAGCTGCCCGAGGGCGCCCGCTGGGCCCCCGACCTGGTGGAGTGCTCGCCCGCGATCCGCCCGGCCGTGCACCGGGCGTTGCGCGACGTGGCGCTCGTCGACGACCTGGCCGCCGCGTCCGCGCTCGTCGCCGCGAATCCGGAGCTGCGCGCTGTCACGCCCGACGGCGACGTGGTCGGGGCGTACGCGGCGGCGGGCGGGTCGGCCAAGGCGCCCAGCTTCATCGAGGTGCAGGCTGCCGTCGAGGAGGCGCGGGCCAACCGGGCCACCGCCGAACGCACCGCCGCCGAGCTGCGCGAACAGCTCGCCGAGGCGCGCGCCGAGGTGGCCGCCGCCAAGGAGGCGGTGCAGCACGCCGCCGCCGCCAAGCGGGAGGCGGAGAGCCACCGCAACGCCGCCGCGCGCCGCCTCGCCGAACTGGGCGCCGCAGCCCGCTCGGCCAAGGCGGAGACCGACCGGCTCGGCGAGTCCCGGGCACGCGCCGAGGCGGCCCGGGAGCGGGACCTCGCGGCGCTCGCCGAGCTGGAGGAACGACTGCGGCTGGCCGAGGCCACCCCGCTCGACGCCGAACCCTCCACCGAGGAGCGCGACCAGCTCGCCGCCATGGTGCCGCAGGCACGGCAGAACGAGATGGAGGTCCGGCTCGCGGTGCGTACCGCCGAGGAGCGGGTGGCCTCGATCGCCGGGCGGGCCGACTCGCTGGCCCGGCAGGCCACCGCCGAACGGGCGGCGCGGGAGCGCGCCGCGGCCCGGCGCGCGGCCCGCACCCGCGGCGCCCAGATCGCCCGGGCCGTGGTCGGCGGCGCCCGGGAGGCGCTCACCCGGCTCACCGTCTCCATCGCCCGGGCCGAGGAGCACCGCGACGCCGTCGCCCGCGAGCGCGCCGCCCGCGAGGCCGAGCTGTCCGAGGTACGCGGCGCGGCCAAGCGCCTCGCCGCCGAGCTGGAACGGCTCACCAGCCAGGTGCACCGCGACGAGGTGGCCCGCGCCGAGCAGCGGATGCGCATCGAGCAGCTGGAGGCCAAGGCCGCCGAGGACTTCGGGCTGGACGTGCCCACGCTCGTCGCCGAGTACGGCCCGGACCGGCTGGTCCCGCCCACCGACGCGGACGTGGCGCTCGCCGAGAAGGAGGGCCGGCCGGTGCCCGAGCCGGTCCGCTACGAGCGGCCGGTGCAGGAGAAGCGGGCCGCCAAGGCGGAGCGGGAGCTGGCCCTGCTGGGCAAGGTGAACCCGCTCGCGCTGGAGGAGTTCGCGGCGCTGGAGGAGCGCTTCAAGTTCCTCTCCGAGCAGCTGGAGGACCTCAAGGCGACCCGGCGTGACCTGCTCACCGTGGTCAAGGACGTGGACGACCGGATCCTGGAGGTCTTCGCCAGCGCGTTCGAAGACACCGCACGGGAGTTCGAGCAGGTCTTCACCGTGCTGTTCCCCGGCGGCGAGGGCCGGCTCGTGCTCACCGACCCGGAGGACCTGCTCACCACCGGTGTCGAGGTCGAGGCCCGCCCGCCGGGCAAGAAGATCAAGCGGCTCTCGCTGCTCTCCGGCGGGGAGCGGTCGCTGACCGCGGTGGCGATGCTCGTGGCGATCTTCCGCGCCCGGCCCAGCCCGTTCTACATCATGGACGAGGTGGAGGCGGCGCTCGACGACGTGAACCTGGGCCGCCTGATCACACTGCTGGCGCAGTTGCGGGAGAAGAGCCAGCTCATCGTGATCACGCACCAGAAGCGGACCATGGAGATCGCCGATGCGCTCTACGGAGTGACAATGCGCGCCGGTGTGACCCAGGTGATCAGCCAGCGGCTCAACCGGGCCGACGACGAGGAACAGGTGACAGACGAGTGAGTCGGGAACGCGCCACGGCGCTCCTGGTGGACTTCGACGGCGTGCTGCGCCGCTGGGATCCGGCGGTGGCCGCCGGTGTCGAGCGGGAGTACGGGCTGCCCGAGGGCGTCCTCGGTGAGATCGCGATGTCCTGGGGGCTGCTCCAGCCGGTGCTCACCGGCCAGGTCAGCCACGCGAAGTGGATGGCGAGCGTGGCCGACGCGCTGACCCCGACGATCGGCGACCCGGAGCGGGCCCGGGCGGCGGTGGACCAGTGGCAGAGCTACCGCGGCGAGGTCGACCCGGACGTGCTGGCGTTCGTCCGCGAGGTGCGGGCCGCGGGCGTACGGGTGGGGCTGGGCACCAACGCGACCGACCTGCTCGACGCCGACCTGGCCGCGCTGGGTCTGACCGGAGAGCTGGACGTGATCGTCAACTCCTCGGTCGTCGGGGTGCACAAGCCGGCGAAGGAGTACTTCCAGGCCGCCTGCGAGGCGCTGGAGACGCCGCCGGGGCGGGTGCTGTTCGTCGACGACGAGGACCGCGCGGTGGCCGGCGCCCGGGTGGCTGGTCTGTCCGCGCACCGCTGGAGCAGCCCGGCCGACCTGCGGTACCTGCGGGCGGCGCTGGCGTACTGAGCCGGACGGGCCCCGTGTACCGCCCGGCTCGTGCGCCGCTCACCGCAGGCCCGGCACCTCGGTGACCGTGAACGGCGGGGCGGGCGTGGTCGCGAAGAGCTGACTGTCCACCCAGAGCAGTCGGCCGGCGTCGCGCGCCACCGAGGTGGGCGACCGCTGGATGCCGACCGGGCGGGACCGGTCGACCACCTGGGCGGTACGTAGTTCCTGGTCGAGCCGGGCCAGGTTCACCAGGAACCGGGTGCCGCCGGCGCCGTCCGGTTCGTTGACCACGCCGTAGAGCCGGTCCCCCTCCAGCAGCAGGCCGTCCGCGCCCATCCGGCCACCGCTCACCTCGACCTCGGTCACGGACCGGTCGGCGAGGTCGACCCGGAACAGGCGCTCGCCGCCCTGCTCCGCGACGAGGGCGACCCGGCCCGACGGGTCGACCACGATGCCGTTGAGGAAGACCGGGACGGCCGGGAAGTCGTCCGGACCCACCCAGGGGGCCAGGGCGCCGACGCGCCCGCCGGTGAGCCCGGCCCGCCACACGGTGCCGGTGGCGGAGTCCGTGACGTAGACGGCGTCTTCGGTGACCGCCAGGTCGTTGAGGGCCGCGCCGGGTGCGGCGGCGCGGCGGGCCAGCAGGGTGCCGTCCGGCGCGTACACGAAGAGCGTGCCGGTCGTCCAGCCGGCGACGAGGACGCGGCCCCGGCGGTCCACCCGGACCCCTGCGGCGCTGGTCCGGCCGTCGGCGCCGGGGGCGAGGAACGGGCGCAGCCCGGCCCGGCGGGTGTCGCCCCGGTAGACCGCGCCGGTGGCCGAACTCGTGACGTACATCGTGCCGCTGACGGTTACCGCGAGCCCTTCGGGCAGCACGCCGGGCGCGCGGGAGACGACGTAGGTGTCGGGACGGACGTCGGTGGGGGCGGGCCGGGGTACGCCGACGGTCACCGCCGTCAGGACCGCGGCGGCCGCCGCAGGGAGTGTCTTCACGCCACGCAGCGTCCGGCGGCGCCGGCCCGCCCGGAAGCCCCTTTCGGCACGGGCCGAAAGGTGGCTACCGTTCGCCGGTGACCACCCTGCGACTCAACGCCGCCGACCTGAGCCGCACCGTCCTGCGGTCCGAACCGGCGGTGCTGGTCGAGCTGGCGATGGCCGCCCAGCGGCTGGTCCTGGCCGACGTGCCGGAGCACCTCGCCGGGTGGCGGACCCGGACCCGGGCGGCGTTACGCCCGGAGATGCGTTCCTACCTGGACCTGTGCCGGACGCCGTACCTGGTGCCGGACCTGGTGACCCCGCCGGTGTTCGACGGCGGCCTCGACGCCCTGCTGGACCGGGTCGCCGGCACCCCGGACGAGGTGCTCGCCGCAGAGCTGGGCCCGCTGGTGGCGTCCGGCGCGCTGCCCGCCCGGGTGGCGCCGCTGGCCGCCGGGGAGCCCGCCGCCCGGGCCCGGCTGCGGGCCGCGATGCGCGCCTTCCACGGCGTGGCGCTCGCGCCCTACTGGTCGGAGATCGAGGGCGCGGTACGGGCCGACCGGGCGGTACGCGGCCACACGCTGGCGGCCGGCGGCCTCGACCGGGTGTTGCGCGATCTCAGCCCGTACCTGGCCTGGGCCGAGACGGGGGAGCACTACGCGCTGTCCTACCGGTGCGCGGTCGCCGACGACGTCGAGGTGGCCGCGGGCGGCCGGGGCCTGACCCTGCTGCCCTGTCATCTCGCCCCGCAGCCCTACCTGCTGGCGGACCCGGGCGGCCCGCTGGTGCTGGTCTACCCGATCCGGCCGGGGCGGCGTGAGCTGGGGGCCGGGGCGCCACTGGCCGACCTGCTCGGGCGGACCCGGGCGGCCGTGCTGGCGGCGACCGCCGACGCTCCCGGCACCTCCCAGCTGGCCCGCCGGGTCGGCGTCTCCGCGGCCACCGCCAGCGAGCACGCGGCGACCCTGCGGGCCGCCGGGTTGATCACCACGCGGCGGGACGGCGCGGGGGTGCGGCACTGCCTCACCCCGCTGGGCGAGCAGGTGCTGCGGGCGGGCGGCCCGGCAGGGGTCAGGCCCCGGTGACGCCGTCGATACGCTCGCGGATCAGGTCGGCGTGGCCGTTGTGCCGGGCGTACTCCTCGATCATGTGCATGTAGACCCAGCGGACGCTCATCGTCCGAGTCTCGGCGGTGCCGTCCCGGCGGGGGCGCCGGAAGGTCTGATCCAGGGAGAGGGCGGCGGCGGCCTGCCGGGCGGCGACCTCGGCGAGGTAGGTGGCGAAGGTCTGCTCCGGGTCGGCGTCGGCGACCGCGTTCAGGTCGGCGTCCGGGTCTTCCTGGTCGTCGTAGAGGCCGGGTGCACCAGGGTGTCGCGGTGGTGGTCGAGCCAGCCTTCGAGCATGGTGCGCTCGTCGGCGACGTAGGGCTCGTGGCGGCGGTCGATCTCGGGTGCGGTCCAGGTCATGGGCGCAGATGTTAAGAGGGGCCCCCTGTACAACGCGAGGCGTTAACAGGGGGCCCTTCCTTACACCCTCAGGGGACCACGACGACCGGCCAGCGGCCGGTGCGCACGAGCCGGGTGGCGACCGAGCCGACCAGCTTGTGCCCGGCCTGCTCCGAGGAGCCGACCACCACCATGTCGGCCCGGTGCTCGTCGGCGGCCCGGCACAGCTCGGTGTAGGCGTCGCCGCGCCGGCACAGGAACGTCACCGGCAGGTCCAGTTCCTCGGCCCCGCGCCGGCACTCGGCACGCAGCTCGTCGGCCAGCTCGTCGTGGGTCTGCTGGACCGCCCCGGCCACCACGCCGGAGAGCATCGAGCTGTACGAGGCCGGCGAGCTGACGAACACCGCCACCAGCGTGGCGCCCTGCCGCCGGGCCAGGCCGGCGGCGTACGCGGCGGCGCGCATCGAGGTGCGGCTGCCGTCCACGCCGACGAGCACCACCCGTGGCCCGTCCGTACCCCGTTCGTAGGGGAGCGGCCGGGTCCGCGGGCCGTACCGCTCGCGCTCCGCGGCGTCCATCGTCAGTCCTTCGTTCCGGCGGGGATCGCCTCGGCCGTCTCCCGCCCGGCGGGGACCGGCTCGGCGTTGGAGCGGCGCAGCGGCACCTCGCGGATGAGGACCACCGCGACGAGGGCGAGCAGCCCGAACGGGGCGGCGGCCAGGAAGATGTCACCCGCGGCGTGCCCGTACGCGGCCTCGACCACTGTGCGGATCGGGCCGGGGAGCGTGTGCACGTCCGGCAGACCGCCGCCGCCCGGCCCGGAGGCCGGGATGCCGAGGCGGCTCAGGCCGTCGGCCATGTAGCCGGTGACCCGGTGGCCGAGCACCGCGCCGAGCGCGCTCACGCCGATCGCGCCGCCGAGGCTGCGGAAGAACGCCACCACCGAGCTGGCCGCGCCGAGCTCGTCCGGGCGGACCGTGTTCTGCACGGCCAGCACCAGGTTCTGCATGGACATGCCGACGCCGAGGCCGATCAGCGCCATGAAGACGGCGAGGCGCCAGTACGGGGTGTCGGCGCGCATGGTGCCCATCAGCGCGAAGCCGGCGGTGAGCAGCACCGAGCCGATGACCAGCCAGCTCTTCCAGCGGCCGGTGCTGGTGATGATCCGGCCGACCACTGTCGAGGAGACCAGCAGGCCGCCGATCATGGGCAGCGTCATCAGGCCGGACATGGTCGGGCTGGCGCCGCGGCTGATCTGGAAGTACTGCCCGAGGAACACCGAGGCGCCGAACATGCCGACGCCGACCGCGATGCTGGCGATCACGGCGAGCGTGATGGTGCGGTTGCGGAACAGGTGCGGCGGGATCATCGGGTCGGCGGCACGCTTCTCGACCCGGGCCGCGAGCGCGCCGAGCAGCGCCGCGCCGGCCACCATCACACCGCTCTGCCAGGAGATCCAGTCGTACCGGTCACCGGCCAGGGTGATCCAGACCAGCAGCAGCGAGACGGCGGCGGTGATGAGCGTGGCGCCCCACCAGTCGATCTTCACCTCGCGCTTGACCACTGGTAGCCGCAGCGTCCGCTGGAGCACGATCAGGGCGAGCACGGCGAACGGCACGCCGACGTAGAAGCACCAGCGCCAGCCGAGCCAGGAGGTGTCCACGATGACGCCGCCGATGAGCGGGCCGCCGATGGTGCCGACGGCCATGACCGCGCCGAGGTAGCCGCTGTACCGGCCGCGCTCGCGCGGCGCGATCATCGTCGCCATGATCACCTGGGCGAGGGCGGTGAGGCCGCCCGCGCCGACGCCCTGCACCACCCGGCAGGCGATCAGCTCGCCGGTGGTCTGGGCCTGCCCGGCGAGCACCGAGCCCAGCACGAAGACCACCAGGGAGAGCTGGACCAGCAGCTTCTTGCTGAACAGGTCGGAGAGCTTGCCCCAGATGGGCGTGGTCGCGGTGGTCGCCAGCAGCGTCGAGGTGACCACCCAGGTGTACGCGGACTGACCGCCGCGCAGGTCGGTGATGATCCGCGGCAGCGCGTTGGAGACGACCGTGGAGGAAAGGATCGCGACGAACATGCCCAGCAGCAGGCCGGAGAGCGCCTCCAGGATCTGCCGGTGGGACATGTCGACGGCGGTCGCCCGTGCGGGCGCAGTCGCCTGAGTCATCGTGGAGTGCCTCCGGAGCGGGGGAGAAAGGTTGCCTCGGGCAACCGTAGAAGCCGTTGCCTTGAGCAACAACTCGGGCCGGGCGCTGATTGTTCCCCCTGCCGGCGGGCTCAGAACGACTCGTTGAAGCGGTGCATCAGCCGGGCGAGGTCCGCCACGTCCTCTTTCGGCCAGCTTTCGAGCGAACGCCTTATCTGTCCGAGTCGCGCCGCCCGGGCCGCGTCGAACCGCCGGGTGCCCTCCTCGGTGAGGCTGAGCTGGGCCGCCCGCCGATCGGTCGGGTCCGGGTCGCGGCGGACCAGACCCAGCGCCTCCAGCCCGCCGATCTGGCGGCTCAGCGTGCCCTTGCCGATCCCCAGCTTCGCGGCCAGGTCGGTGAGCCGGATCGACCCGGAGCGGCGCAGCCAGAGCAGCAGGCCGTACGCGTTGGGCTCCAGGTTCGGGTGGACCTCGCGGGCGATCTCCCAGGACAGCGCCCGGCCGCGGCGCAGCAACGCGGTCAACTCGTGCTCCACGGCGCGCAGCGTCTCGTCCACGCTCAGAGGGTACTCAGTCCTCGTCGCTGAGTTGCTGTCGCGCCACCGGCCGCAGCTCGCCCTCGCTCGTCGTCCCCTCGATCACCACGGCGGCCCTGCGGCCCTGGTGCGTGAGCGTGGCCACCGCGTTCCCGAAGTAGGGCCCGGCCAGCTTCCGCCAGCGCACCGGCGGGCGGCGTACGCCGGCCGAGCGCGCCAGCGCCCGGGTCGCCCCGGCCGGGCCGGGATTCCAGCCCAGCGTCATCAGCGGGCGCATCGCGGCCGGCACCTGGTTGTGGATCGGCGAACACGTGAGCTGGTGCACGGGCGTACGGACGTTACGGTCGGCGAACCGGGCCCGGGCCACGTACGAGTGGTGCACGTCACCGGAGAGCACGCTGATCGACGCCGGTCGCGCGTACGCCGGCCCGGCGCCCACCCGTGCCCCGGTGCGCGGCGCGGTGCCGCTGCCCAGCCGCGCGAACAGCTCGCCCAGCGCCTCGAACGAGCGCCGGAACGCCCCCCAGTGCTCCAGGTCCAGTGCCCGGCGGATCTGCTCGGAGAGCCGGGCCACCCAGGGGCGGCCGGAGTCGGCCAGGCGCTCGTTCCACGCCTCGACGTGGTGGATGCCCGGCGGCAGCAGCCACGGCAGCGAGCTGCCCACCACCAGATGGTCGTAGGTGCCGTGCGCCTGATCGAGGAACCACGACCACTCGCCCGGCGGCAGCATCGCCCGGTTGCCCGGCAGGAGCACCCGGCTGGACCGGTTGTCCAGCATGACCAGGCGGGTGCGGCCCAGGTCCAGCGCGTAGCTCCACTGGTACTGCACGGCCCGCCAGCGCTCGGTGTCGTGCGCCAGGTCGGCCTCCTTGTCGACCCGCTCGCCGAACTCGTGCAGCACGCCGGTGGCGTCCTCGGCGGCGACCACCTTCGCGTACACCGGGTCGGCGGCGATCTCGTCCGGGCTGAGGTTGCCCAGGTGCTGGTAGACCCAGTAGGAGGCGAGGCCGCTGCGGATCCGCTCGGCCCACCACGGCTGCTCGCGCATGTCCGCGCGCCACGACTGCGAGGTGTTCCAGTCGTCGATCACCTCGTGGTCGTCGAAGATCATCACGCTCGGCACGGTGGAGAACAGCCAGCGGATCTCCGGGTCGCGCCACGACTCCAGGTAGAGCTTGGTGTACTCGTCGAAGCTCACCACCTGCGTCGCCGGGGCGTCCTTCGGCCGCCGCCGGCGCCGCTTGAGCAGCCGCCGCACGGTCGGCGAGGTCTCGTCCGCGTACACCTGGTCGCCGAGCAGCACCAGCAGGTCGGGCAGCACGGCCTCGTCGGGTGCGGCCATCACCCGGCGGGCGTACGCGTCCAGCGCATCAGGCGGCAGCTTCCGCGCGGTGGAGTGCTGGGTGGTCTCCCGGCAGGAGCCGAACAGCAGCCGCACCGGCTGGTCGGCGTCGTCGAGCGCGCGGGTGCGGATCACGCTGGGCGGGAACGACGAGTCGGGCAGCGGCCACGCCACCTCGTCGTCGATCAGCACCTCGTACGTCGTGGCGCTGTCCGGGGTGAGCCCGCTCACCACGACGATCGCGTAGTGGTGGTCGTAAGCGGAGAAGGTGGGTGCACTGCCGGTGGCGCCGTCCGCGGTGCGGACGGTGACCACGGCGGGCGAACTGGTCTCCACCCAGACGGTCGCCCGCGTGTCGACGACCCGGCGCAGCAACGGGCCGATGAGCAGGCGGGAACCGGGCACGACACACCTCCGACAAGATCGTTTCGGCTGTTCCCTACCCGGCCGGCGGTTGCGGTACGCCTTCCGGTGCGAGCGTACCCGCAGGTTGTTCGCGTGCCGAGGCGGTGAGTGGGACGCGGTCGTCGGCATCTGACAGGATTTCGGGCATGACGGAATACCTCCTCGTCGCTCTCGCCCTGCTCGGCGTGCTGATCATCGGCGGCCTGAGCCTCGTGGTGCCCCGGCTGCGCCGGCGCCCGCAGCCGCCGCTGCCGCGCACGGAGGTCGACACCCGGACGGAGGAGGACCTGGCCGGCCCGCCGGTCGAGGCCCCCGAGGCGGAACTCACCACCGGTGTGGTGGTGGAGGCGCCGCCGGCCCCTCCGGTCGAGGTGCCGCAGGTCGAGGTGCCGGAGCCGACCGCCGGCCGGCTGGTCCGGCTGCGCTCCCGGCTGTCCCGCTCGCAGAACGTCTTCGGCAAGGGCCTGCTCGGCCTGCTCAGCCGCGACCGGCTGGACGAGGACACCTGGGAGGAGATCGAGGACAGCCTGATCACCGCCGACGTCGGCATCGACGCCACCCGGGAGATCGTCGACCGGCTGCGCGAGCGGACCCGGGTGCTCGGCACCCGCACCGGGGAGGAGCTGCGGGCGCTGCTCGCCGCCGAGCTGGTGAACGCGCTCGACCCGGGCCTGGACCGCTCGCTGCGCACCGCGCCGAAGGAGGGCGTCCCGGCGGTGGTGCTCGTGGTCGGCGTCAACGGCGCCGGCAAGACCACCACCTGCGGCAAGATCGCCCGGGTGCTCGTCGCGGACGGCCGCAGCGTGCTGCTCGGCGCGGCCGACACGTTCCGGGCCGCCGCCGCCGACCAGCTGGAGACCTGGGGCGGCCGGGTGGGCGCCGAGACGGTCCGCGGGCCCGAGGCCGCCGACCCGGCCAGCGTCGCGTTCGACGCGGTCAAGCGCGGCATCGACACCGGCGTCGACACCGTGCTCATCGACACCGCCGGCCGGCTCCAGAACAAGATCGGCCTGATGGACGAGCTGGGCAAGGTCAAGCGGGTCGTGGAGAAGCACGGCCCGATCGACGAGACGCTGCTGATCCTCGACGCCACCACCGGCCAGAACGGGCTGGAGCAGGCACGGGTCTTCACCGAGGCGGTCAACGTCACCGGCGTGGTGCTGACCAAGCTCGACGGCACCGCCAAGGGCGGCATCGTGATCGCCGTGCAGCGCAAGCTCGGCATCCCGGTCAAGCTCGTCGGCCTCGGCGAGGGCAAGGACGACCTGGCCCCGTTCGACCCGGCACAGTTCGTCGACGCGTTGCTCGGCACCGAGCCGCTCGCCCGGGACGCGTAGCCTCTCCCGTGACGACTGACGATCGCGCCTACGCGGGGTGGCGCGACCCCAGCCACCCGTCGCCACGCCTCGGGAGACCGTACGTGACTTCGCAGGAGATCCCGCTGCACGGCGGGAACGTGAGCACCGTGGTCCGTGTGGGAGACACGGTCCGGCGCAACGCCGGCCCGTGGACGCCCTCCGTGCACGCGCTGCTGCGCCACCTGGAGTACGTCGGATTCACCGGCGCGCCCCGGGCGCTCGGCATGGACGAGCGCAACCGGGAGGTCCTGTCGTACCTGGAGGGGGAGTGCGGGGAGTACCCGCTCGCCCCGCACTGGGTCACCGACGAGGCCCTGGTCACGGTGGCCACCATGCTGCGGATGTTCCACGACGCGCAGTACGGCTTCACCCCGCCGCCCGGCGCGGTCTGGCGCTCGTTCGGGCCGCCCCCGCCGGACACCGAGGTCATCTGCCACCACGACGCCGCGCCGCACAACGTGATCTGGCGGCCGGACGGCACGCTCGGGCTGATCGACTTCGACCTCGCCTCACCCGGCGCCCGCATCTACGACGTGGCGTACGCCGCCTGGACCTGGGTGCCGATCTTCTCCGACCGGGACTCGATCACGCTCGGCTGGAAGCACCCGGACCGGCCGCGCCGGCTGCGGCTGTTCGCCGACGCGTACGGGCTGATCCCGCGCGACCGGCACCGGCTCATCCGGACCATCCGCAAGCGCATCGTCGACCACGTCGAGGGCATCCGGCGGATGGCCGCCGCCGGTGAGCCGGCGTTCGTCCGGATCGTCCACAAGGGCCACCTGCGTCGGCCTATGCGTGACCTGCGGCTGCTCGACTACGAGCGGCACCAGCTGGAGTACGCGCTGCGCTGAGTAAGATCGGCGTTCTTCACACGCCGGAAACAACCCGTCACGCGTCGGAAATCGCGCGGTGTCGCTGAAGGAAACAGCCGGCGACCAAGCTTCCGCGCAACCGGCTGACGGGCGATGCTGCCAGGTCTCAGTCGGAGGGAGGAATACGACAACGAGAGGAGGCAGCGTGGAGATCGACACCGGGAACACTGCCTGGTTGCTTGTCTCGACTGCCCTCGTGCTGCTCATGACCCCCGGTCTCGCGCTGTTCTACGGCGGCCTGAACCGGTCCAAGGGCGTTCTGAACATGATGATGATGAGCTTCTCGTCCATCGGGCTCGTCAGCATCCTGTGGCTTTTCTACGGCTTCACCGTCGCCTTCGGCGAGGGCGGCAGGTTCTGGGGTGACCTGGGCCAGTACCTGGGCACCAAGACCTTCGTCGGCGAGAACGACCTGTGGGGCGAGACCGGCATCCCGATCTACGTCTTCATCGCCTTCCAGATGATGTTCGCGATCATCACCGTGGCGCTGATCAGCGGCGCGCTGTCCGACCGGGTGAAGTTCGCCGGCTGGCTGCTGTTCGCGTTCGGCTGGGCCACCCTGGTCTACTTCCCGGTCGCCCACATGGTCTGGGGCGGCGGGCTGATCGGCGGCGACATCGGCGCGCTGGACTTCGCCGGTGGTACCGCTGTGCACATCAACGCCGGTGCGGCGGCGCTCGCGCTGGTGCTCGTGCTCGGCAAGCGGGTCGGCTGGCCGCGCGAGAGCATGAAGCCGCACAACGTCCCGATGGTCGCCCTCGGCGCCGCGCTGCTGTGGTTCGGCTGGTTCGGCTTCAACGCCGGTTCCGAGCTGACCGCCGACGGGGTCACCGCGCTGGCGTTCATCAACACCCAGGTCGCCACCGCCGCCGCGCTGCTCGGCTGGATCGTGGTGGAGTGGCTGCGCGACGGCAAGCCGACCCTGGTCGGCGCCTCGTCCGGCGCCATCGCCGGCCTGGTCGCGATCACCCCGGCCTGTGCGTTCATCACCCCGGCCGCAGCGGTGCTGCTGGGCGTGGTGGCCGGTGCGGTCTGCGCCCTCGCGGTCGGCCTGAAGTACCGGCTCGGCTACGACGACTCGCTCGACGTGGTGGGCGTGCACTTCGTCGGCGGCTGGATCGGCTGCCTCTGGATCGGCCTGTTCGGCACCGCCTCGGTCAGCTCGCTGGTGGAGACCGACGGCCTGTTCGTCGGCGGCGACGCGTCGCTGCTCGGCAAGCAGGCGATCAGCGCGCTGATCGTCAGCGTCTACTCCTTCGTGGTCGCCTTCGCTCTGGGCTTCGTGATCGACAAGACGATCGGCCTGCGGGTCTCCGCCGAGGCCGAGGTCGACGGCATCGACATCGCCGAGCACGCGGAGAGCGGCTACGACCTGTCGCCCACCACGGGCAGCAGCGGTGGCGCGTTCGCGATGGCCGGGATCGGCGCCGGCAAGCCGGCCGCGGAGCCCGCTGTCGAGACCGACGAGTCCGCGCCGGTCAGCGAGAAGGTCGCCGGTTAACGTTCCTGGGATGGAGGGGTTGGACATGAAGCTGGTGACCGCGGTCATCAAGCCGTACCAGCTGGACGCGGTGAAGGAGGCTCTGCACGCGCTCGGCGTGGCCGGGCTGACCGTCAGCGAGGTCCAGGGCTACGGCCGGCAGAAGGGGCACACCGAGGTCTACCGGGGTGCCGAGTACACGGTCGAGTTCCTGCCCAAGATCCGGGTCGAGGTGCTCACCGACGAGATGGACGTCGACAAGATCGTGGACGCGATCGTCGGCGCCGCCCGGACCGGCAAGATCGGCGACGGCAAGGTCTGGGTGACCGGCGTCGAGGAGGTCGTCCGGGTGCGTACCGGCGAGCGCGGGCTCGACGCCCTCTGATCGCCGGACCCGCCGACGTGACCTCGTTGACCACGGCCGCCGCCCCCACCGGGGACGGCGCGCCCGTGGTCAACGAGGTCGCCGGCGTACCCGCAGGGATCGGCGCGGCGGCCCGGTCCGCGCGGGCCGACGCGCTCGACGCCTGGCTGTGCCGGGCCTTCCCGGACCGGGACGGGGTGGCGCTCGTCGCGGTGGGCGGGCTGGGCCGCCGCCAGTGCGCCCCCTACGGCGACCTCGACCTGGTGCTGCTGCACGCCGGGGTGCCCGGCATCGACGAGCTGGCCGCCTCGCTCTGGTATCCGATCTGGGACGCCGGACTGCGGCTGGACCACTCGGTGCGCACCGTCGCCGAGGCGCTGTCGGTGGCCCAGGACGACGTCAAGGTCGCCCTCGGCCTGCTCGACGCCCGGCACGTGGCGGGCGACCCGGCGCTCACCGACCAGCTCTCCCGTACCGCCACCGACCACTGGCGGCGGACCGCGATCCGCCAGCTCCCCGGCCTGCGCGAGATCACCTCCGCCCGCTGGGAGGCGCACGGCGAACTGGCGTTCCTGCTCGAAGGCGACCTCAAGGAGGCGTCCGGCGGGCTGCGCGACGTGGGCATCCTGCGCGCCATCGCCACCGCCGGGGTCACCGACGCGCTCCGCCCCGCCGTGCACGCGGCACACCGGCGGCTGCTGGACACCCGCGACGCGCTGCACCAGCAGGTGGGCCGCCGGGTCGACCGCCTGGTCGCCCAGGAACGCGACGGCGTGGCGCGCCTGCTCGGCGTCGAGGACGGCGACGCGCTGCTGCGGCTGGTGGCCGGCGACGCCCGCACGGTGAGCCACGCCCTCGACGACGCCTGGCGGGCCGCCGACCGGCTCCGCTCCGGCCGGCACCGCGCCGCGCCGGGCCGGCCGCTGCGCCGCCCGGTCGCCCGGGACGTGGTGGAGCAGGACGGCGAACTGGTGCTCGCCCGTACCGCCATCGGGGCCCGCCCCGACCCGAGCCTGTCGCTGCGCGTGGCCGCCGCTGCCGCCACCACCCGGCTGCCGATCGCGCGGGCCACCTGCGAGTGGCTGGCCGCGTACTGTCCGCCGCTGCCCGCGCCCTGGCCACCGGCGGCCCGCGCCGCGCTGATCACCCTGCTCGGCGCCGGTCCCGGCCTGGTGCCCGCCTGGGAGACCTGCGACAGGTACGGGCTGATCGACCGCTGGCTGCCCGAGTGGACCCGGATGCGCAGCCTGCCCCAGCACAACCCGGTGCACCGGTTCACGCTCGACCGGCACCTGGTGCAGACCGCGTACGAGGCAAGCCGGCACACCCGCGACGTGGAACGACCTGACCTGCTGCTGATCGGCGCGTTCCTGCACGACATCGGCAAAGGGCTGGACGGTGACCACTCGGTGGTCGGCGCGCCGCCGGCCGAGGCGGTCGCCACCCGGATCGGGCTGCCGCCGGCCGAGGCGGCGCTGATCGGCACGCTGGTCCGGCTGCACCTGCTGCTGCCCGACGTGGCCACCCGGCGCGACCTGTCCGATCCGAAGACCGTCGCCGGGGTCGCCGAGCGCGTCGGCGACACCGGCACGCTGGAACTGCTGCACGCCCTGGTCCGCGCAGACGCCGCCGCCACCGGCCCGGCGGCCTGGTCCGGCTGGAAGGGCCGGCTGATCGCCGAGCTGGTGAGCCGGGTGCGCACCACGCTGGACACCGGCGTGGTGCCCGCCCCGCCGGCCCCCGACCCGGCGCTCGTGGCCGGGCCGCTGCCTGTCGTACACCTGGGGGAGGACCGGGTGTCGGTGGCCGCCGCCGACCGGCGCGGACTGCTCGCGACTGTCGCCGGGTGCCTGGCGCTGCACCGCCTGGAGGTGATCTCCGCGGACGCCGCCACCGTCGACGGCCGCGCCCTGGTCGAGTGCCGGGTGCAGCCGCGTTACGGGCTGGCCCCGGACCCGATCGCGCTCAGCGCCGACCTGCGCCGCGCGGTCGGCGGCGACGTCTCGGTCATCCAGCGGCTGCGCGGCCGGGCCCTGGCCGCGCGCAGCCAGGGCGCCGCCCCACGGGTGGTCTGGCACCGGGAGGCGGCCACCGACGCGGTCCTGCTGGAGCTGCGGGCCGCCGACGCGGCCGGACTGCTGTACCGGGTCACCTGCGCGCTGGACGACGCGGGCGCCCAGGTGCGGGCGGCCCGGATCTCGACGCTGGGCGGCGACGTGGTGGACGCGTTCTACCTGGTCGGCGGCTGGCCGTCGGACGAGGAACGGGCCCGGATCGAGGCCGCCGTGCTGGCCGCCGTGTAGTGGAACGGGCCGCCGGGCCGGAGCGGGCGGATGAGCGGCGGGCTACCCTAACGGTGGGCTGGACCACCGGCCCGGCAGCATGTGCCCGCCGAAAACGACAAACGGGATGTTCGCGTGTTTGACACCTTGAGTGACCGCCTGTCCGGGATCTTCACCAAGCTCCGCGGCAAGGGCCGGCTCACCGACGCCGACATCGACGCCACCGCGCGCGAGATCCGGATGGCGTTGCTGGAGGCCGACGTCGCCCTGCCGGTGGTCAAGGGCTTCATCGCGAACGTCAAGGAGCGGGCGCGCGGCGCCGAGGTCTCCCAGGCGCTCAACCCGGCGCAGCAGATCGTCAAGATCGTCAACGAGGAGCTGATCAACATCCTCGGCGGCGAGGGGCGGCGGCTCCAGTTCGCCAAGCACCCGCCGACCGTGATCATGCTGGCCGGCCTTCAGGGTTCCGGCAAGACGACGCTCGCCGGCAAGCTGGCCCGCTGGCTCAAGAGCCAGGGCCACCAGCCGCTGCTCGTCGCCGCCGACCTCCAGCGTCCCAACGCCGTCGGGCAGCTCCAGGTGCTCGGTGGCCGGGCCGGCGTCGAGGTGTACGCCCCGGCGCCCGGCAACGGCGTCGGCGACCCGGTGCAGGTGGCCCGCGACTCGATCGAGCACGCCCGCCGCGCCGCCCGGGACATCGTCATCGTCGACACCGCCGGCCGCCTCGGTATCGACACCGAGATGATGCAGCAGGCCGCGAACATCCGCGACGCGGTCCAGCCCGACGAGGTCATCTTCGTCATCGACGCCATGGTCGGCCAGGACGCGGTGCGCACCGCCGAGGCGTTCCGCGACGGCGTCGGCATCACCGGCGTGGTGCTGTCCAAGCTCGACGGCGACGCCCGCGGTGGCGCCGCGCTCTCCGTCCGCGAGGTGACCGGCCAGCCGATCCTGTTCGCCTCCACCGGCGAGAAGCTGGAGGACTTCGACGTCTTCCACCCGGACCGGATGGCCAGCCGGATCCTCGGCATGGGCGACGTCCTCACTCTGATCGAGCAGGCCGAGGCGGCCTTCGACACCGATCAGAAGGAGAAGATGACCGCCAAGCTGATGGGCGGGGAGACCTTCACGCTGGAGGACTTCCTCGATCAGCTCATCGCGGTCCGGCGGATGGGCCCGATCGCCAACGTGCTGGCCATGATGCCCGGCATGGGGCAGATGAAGGACCAGCTCGCCGAGTTGGACGACAAGCACTTCGACCGGGTCACCGCGATCATCCGGTCGATGACCCCGGCCGAGCGCACCACCCCGAAGATCATCAACGGCTCCCGCCGGGCCCGTATCGCCAGCGGTTCCGGCGTCACCGTCATGGACGTCAACCAGCTGCTCAACCGCTTCGCCGACGCGCAGAAGATGATGAAGCAGATGGGCGGCATGATGGGCCTGCCCGGCGGTGGCCGGCGCAAGGCGACCAAGTCGCCGAAGAACAAGCGCAAGGGCACGAAGGGCGGCGGGCGGCCGCGTACCGGCGCCGGCATGCCGGGCGGCTTCCCGGGCGGGATGCCGCAGCTCCCGCCGGGCCTGGACCCGGGTGACCTGGCCGGTGGGCAGGGCCTGCCGCCGGGCTTCAAGCTGCCGAAGATCGACTTCAACAAGCTCGGCAAGGGCGGCGACAAGGGCCCCCGCTAGCGTGTCGGTGACGGTGGGCGACGTCGCTCTCTCTTAGGGTGATGTCGCCCCCTGGAAGGAGATGTCAATGACCGCGGCCCCGATCCTGCCGGAGCGGCACGAGTGGACGGTCGACGACCTGGGCGAACTGCCCAAGGACCTTCCGTACGAACTGATCAACGGAAGGTTGATCGTGCCGTCACCCACCGCCCTGCACCAGGAGATCTGCGTCGAGTTGCTGCTCGCGCTGCGCGTCAACTGCCCGCCGGAGTTCCTGGTGAGCATCGACCTGTCCATGCGCGTGGACCGCCGCAACGAGCCGCGCCCCGATGTGGTGGTGATCCGGCGCAAGCACGCCGGCCGGTCGCCCGTCCCGGTCGAGGACGCGTTGCTCGCCGTCGAGGTCGTCTCGCCGACGTCGCACTTCCGCGATTTGTACGACAAGGCGAAGGTCTACTCCCGCTCCGGGGTCCGCTCCTACTGGGTGGTGGATCCGCAGCACGAGCGGATCGCACTCACCGAGTACACGCTCGACGGCGCCGCCCGCGAGTACGAGCAACTGGCCCACACCGAGGACCTGTTCGTCACCGAGCGGCCGTGGAAGGTCTCGGTCGATCTGCCGGCGCTGACCGCGCGCCGTAACGACCTGCTCGCCGTCGAGGAGGACTGATCGGGTAGGACTGTGCACATGGCTCTGCACGTGCGCGGTGTGTTCCTTCCCGACGACGAGGTCCGGGACGTCTGGCTGGTCGGCGACCGGGTCACCTTCGAACCGGTGCCCGGCGCCGAGACGGTGGCCGACGGCGGCTTCGTGCTGCCCGGCCTGACCGACGCGCACTGCCACATCGGCATCGCCCGCGGCGGCAGCCCGATCACCTCTCTCGACCAGGCGCGGGAACTGGCCCGGATCGACCGGGACGCCGGTGTGCTGGCGATCCGGGACGCCGGGTCGCCGTACCCGTACCCCGAACTGGAGGACGAGCCGGACCTGCCGCGGCTGGCCCGCGCGGGCCGGCACGTCGCACCGCCCAAGCGCTACCTGCGCGACATCGGCGTGGAGGTCGGCGCGGCGGAGGTCGCCGCGACGGTGGCCGCGCAGGCCGCGGCCGGCAACGGCTGGGTCAAGCTGGTCGGCGACTGGATCGACAGGGGCGTCGGCGACCTGGCGCCGGCCTGGGACGCCGACACCATGACCGCGGCGGTCGCCGCCGCGCACGCCGCCGGGGTACGCGCCGCGGTGCACACGTTCTCCGAGTCGGCCGTGGAGATCATGGTGCGGGCCGGTGTCGACTCGGTGGAGCACGGCACCGGGCTGAGCCTCGACCTGATCGACCTGATGGCCCGGCAGGGCACCGCGCTGGTCCCCACGATGATCAACATCCGGACGTTCGGCCACATCGCCGAGCAGGCCCGCCCCAAGTTCCCCGGGTACGCCGACCACATGCTCGCCCTGCGCGACCGCTTCCCCGAGGTGGTGCGCGCCGCGCACGAGGCGGGCGTGCCGATCTACGTCGGCACCGACGCGGGCGGCGGCATCGACCACGGCCTGGCGGCCGAGGAGATGCTGCTGCTGCACGAGCAGGCCGGCATGTCGGCCACGGACGTGCTCGCCGCCGCCTCCTGGCGGGCCCGGGAGTGGCTCGGCTTCCCCGGGCTCGTCGAGGGCGGCCTCGCCGACCTGGTGGTCTACCCCGAGGACCCGCGCCGCGACCTGCGTGTGGTCCGGACGCCCAGCCGGATCGTGCTGCGCGGCCGGGTCGTCCGCTGACCGGCCGACGGCGACGGGTCTAGCGGGCGGTCGCCGCCATCAGGAACAGGCGCACCGCCAGGTCGGCCAGCCGGTCGGCGGTCTCGTCGACCGGGCCCCCGGGCAGCACGATGTGGCTCACCACCAGACGTACGACGCTGTCCGCGGCGAACGCGAGGGCCGCCGGATCGGCGTCCGGCAGGCGCTCGCCGGTCCACTCCAGCAGCGCCGCCGCGGCCTCGGCGAGCACCAGCTCGGACCGGGTGGTCAGGTACGGCAGAAGCTCCTCCGAGCCGCCCCGGGTACTGGTCAGCACCGCCCGGACCAGCGGGTTCTCGGCGGCCGAGGCGAGCGTGCGGTGGATCGCCGCGTACGCTGCCGCGCGGACGTCGGAGTCGTGCTCGTCGAGCGCCGACCGGACCTGGCCGACGAACCGGTCCACCTCGTGCCGGGCCAGCGCCTCGCCCAGGCCCGCCTTGGTGCCGAACTCGTTGTAGACCGTCTGCCGGCTCACCCCTGCGGCGCTGGCGACGGCACCCATCCGGACCCCGGCCCAGCCGGTCGTGACGGTCAGCGAACGGGCGGCGTCGACGATCGTCTCGCGCACCGGAGTGACGTTCCTCGGCTTAGACATGGTGATCGAAGTCTACGGGCGCTGCTCAGCGCACCTCGAGGTCGTACTCCGCCTCGGCCCGGAACCGCCCGCCGTCGTGGCCGGCGAAGGTCAGGTGGTGCGTCCCCGGCGCCGGGGTGGTGGAGAGCATGACGGCAGACGGTAGTGCGGGCGCGCCCGGCTGCGCCCACCCGTGACGGGACGCATAGGATGCGTGGTCATGGCACGCGTGCTCACTCCCCGTGCGGAGGACTTTCCCCGCTGGTACCAGGACCTGATCGCCAAGGCGAAGCTGGCCGACAACGGCCCGGTCCGGGGGACCATGGTGATCCGACCGGCCGGCTACGCCATCTGGGAGCGGATGCAGGCCGAGATGGACGCCCGGATCAAGGCGGCCGGCGCGGAGAACGCGTACTTCCCGCTGTTCATCCCGGAGAGCTACCTCAAGCGGGAGGCCGAGCACGTCGAGGGCTTCTCGCCGGAGCTGGCAGTCGTCACGCACGGTGGCGGCAAGCAGCTCGCCGAGCCGGTGGTGGTGCGCCCCACGAGCGAGACGGTCATCGGCGAGTTCATGGCCAAGTGGATCGACTCGTACCGTGACCTGCCGCTGCTGCTCAACCAGTGGGCGAACGTGGTCCGGTGGGAGCTGCGCCCGCGGATCTTCCTGCGTACCAGCGAGTTCCTCTGGCAGGAGGGGCACACCGCGCACGCGACCCGTGAGGACGCCCGCGCCTACGCGCGGCGAATCCTGCACGAGGCGTACGAGGACCTGATGGTCAACGTGCTCGGCATCCCGGTGGTGGTCGGCCTGAAGACCGCCCGGGAGCGCTTCGCCGGCGCCACCGCCACGTACACGTGCGAAGGCATGATGGGCGACGGCAAGGCACTCCAGCTGGGCACCAGCCACGAGCTGGGCCAGAACTTCGCCAAGGCGTTCGACATCAGCTACTCCTCGGCCGAGGGCGGCCGGGAGCACGCGTGGACCACCTCCTGGGGCACCTCCACCCGGATGCTCGGCGGTCTGATCATGTGCCACGGCGACGACAACGGGCTGCGGGTGCCGCCGAAGCTGGCGCCGGTCCAGGCGTACGTGATGATCGTCAAGGACGGCGAGGGCGTGGCGGAGGCGGCGCGAAAGCTTCACGACGCGCTGCGTGACGCCGGGGTGCGGGTGGCGCTCGACGACCGGACCGACACCGCGTTCGGCCGCCGCGCCGTCGACGCCGAGCTGCGCGGCTACCCGGTACGCGTCGAGGTAGGCCCGCGTGACCTGGCCGCCGGCAACGCGGTGGTGGTCCGGCGTACGGACGGCTCGAAGGCCCCGACGCCGGTGGCCGACGTGGTCGGCGCGGTCCTGGCCGCGCTGGAGGCCGACCAGCAGGCGCTGCACGACCAGGCGCTGGAGTTCCGCCGGTCCCGCACCGTCGAGGTGTCGACGCTGGCCGAGGCGATCGAGGCGTCCGCCACCGGCTGGGCGCGGGTGCCGTGGTCGGCGGTCGGCGTCGAGGGCGAGGCCGAGGCGAACGCTCAGGGCGTGACGGTCCGCTGCCTGGTACGCGCCGACGGCTCGGTGCCGGACTCGGAGGACGAGCCCGACCTGGTGGCGATCCTCGCCCGCGCCTACTGAGGGTGTAAGGAAGGGCCCCTTCTTAACGCATTCCGCAGAGGAGGGGCCCCTTGTTAACAGGACGGCGGGGGTGAGCGTGCGGTTCGAGCCGGGGCGGCTGATCATGCACCGGAACGTGCGCAACGGCCGGATCGGCTGGGTCCGGTCGGCCCGGGTGGTCTCCGACGACGAGCGCGGCCTGGTGCTCTGGGTGGCGCGCGAGGCGCCCGTCGCGCACGAGGTGAACGCCGCCGGCCTGGGCATGCGGGCGGTGCCGTTCGCCGAGTGGGTGACGTCGTCCTACCGGCTCGCGCAGGGGCTGTGGAACGGCCCGCCGGTGCTGAAGTTCCTGCCCACCGGCGCGGCCCACTCGGTCTGGTGGTTCCGCGACGCCGCCGGCCGCTTCCAGAACTGGTACGTGAACCTGGAGGAGCCCGGCGTCCGCTGGGACGACGGCACGGTGGCCGGGGTCGACATGGTCGACCAGGATCTCGACGTCGTGGTCCACCCGGACCTGAGCTGGGAGTGGAAGGACGAGGACGAGTTCGCCGAGCGGCTGGCGTTCCCGGAGCACTACTGGGTGGCCGACGAGAAGGCGGTACGCGCCGAGGGCGAGCGGGTGATCCGGATCGCCGAGGCGGGGGAGTTTCCGTTCGACGGCACCTGGTGCGACTTCACCCCACCCGTGGGATGGGACGTACCGGACGAACTTCCGCCGGGGTGGGACCGCCCGCCGGTGCGCTGAACGAGTGTCCTCGGTCACGGCCCGGGCCGCCCCGGGCGTGGTGTCCGGGTCCGGTGTGAGAGTTCCGGTTCGGATCTGGCAGAATGGTTCGCTGGTATCCGGCACGCGTCCGGCGCCCTCTAACCCGGGCGCGTCGCCAGTTCACCGAGCAGTCTCCGGCCCAAACCCCACTGTGCCGGTCGGCGCTCACCCGCCACACCGCCCGTACGGGCCGGTGAGATCGCAACAGGAGCGAAACAACTGTGGCCGTAAAGATCCGGCTCCTGCGGATGGGCAAGATCCGCAACCCGCAGTACCGCATCGTCATCGCCGACTCGCGCACCAAGCGTGACGGTCGTGCGATCGAGTTCGTCGGTGTGTACCAGCCGAAGGAAGACCCTTCGGTGATCGAGGTCAAGTCGGAGCGGGTCCAGTACTGGCTCTCGGTCGGCGCCCAGCCGAGCGAGGCCGTGCAGCGCCTGCTGGAGCTGACCGGTGACTGGCAGAAGTTCAAGGGCCTGCCGGCCCCGCCGCCGCTGAAGGTCGCCCCCGAGCGGGCCGACCGCAAGGCGGCGTACGAGGCCGAGGCGAAGGCCGCCGCCGGCGTGGCCGACACCCCGGCGAAGCCGGCCAAGAAGGCCGCCGCCAAGGCGGAGGAGCCGAAGGCCGAGGCCAAGGCCGAGGAGCAGACCGGTGCCGAGTCCGGCGAGCAGGCCTGACATGCCGCTGCGTCCCGCTCTGGAGCACCTGGTCAAGGGCATCGTCGACCACCCGGACGACGTCCGGGTGCGCATGGTCGACTCCCGTCGGGGCAAGCGCCTCGAAGTCCGCGTGCACCCCGAGGACCTCGGCACGGTGATCGGGCGGTCCGGCCGGACCGCCAAGGCGCTGCGCCAGGTGATCGGCTCCATCGGCGGGCGTGGGGTACGCGTCGACATCGTCGACTCGTACTGATGCTTCTCGTCGTCGGCCGGATCGGTAAGCCGCACGGCATCCGCGGTGAGGTCACCGTGGAGGTGCGTACCGACGAGCCCGAAGCACGGTTCGCCCCCGGTTCGGTGTTGACCACCGAGCCGGGGGTCACCCCGTCGGAGCCCGGCGCCTGGCGGGTGCCCCCGACGCTCACCGTCGAGTCGGCCCGCTGGCATCAGGGCCGTCTGCTCGTCGCCTTCGAGGGCGTGCTGGAGCGCGACGTCGCCGAGGCGCTGCGCAACACGCTGCTCGGGGTGGACAGCGCCGACGTCGCCCCGCCGGAGGACCCGGAGGAGTTCCACGACCACCAGCTGGTCGGGCTCACAGTGGTCACCCGCGACGGCGAGCACGTGGGCGAGGTGGCCCGCATCGACCACGCGCCCGCGTCCGACATGCTGGTGCTGCGGCGCCCCGAGGGGCGTACCGCGCTGGTCCCGTTCGTCAAGGCGATCGTGCCCGAGGTGGATCTGGCCGGCGGTCGCGTCGTCGTCGACCTGCCCGGCGGCCTGCTCGACCTCTAGCTGGAGCCCACCGCATGCGCGTCGACATCGTGTCGATCTTCCCCGAGTACTTCGCCCCGCTGGACCTCTCGCTCATCGGCAAGGCCCGCGCGAACGGCACGCTGCGGCTGGCCGTACACGATCTGCGGACCTGGACCCGCGACGTGCACCGCACCGTCGACGACACGCCCTACGGCGGCGGTCCGGGCATGGTCATGCGTCCGGAGCCGTGGGGTGAGGCGCTGGACGCGCTGGCGCCGGGCGAGCTGAGCCCGGACGGGCACACGCTGCCCCGGCTGCTCGTGCCGTCGCCCGCGGGCGTCCCGTTCACCCAGGCCCTGGCGCACGAGCTGGCCGCCGAGTCGCACCTGCTGTTCGCCTGCGGCCGGTACGAGGGCATCGACCAGCGGGTGCTGGACCACGCCGCGACCCGGATGCCGGTGACCGAGGTCTCCCTCGGCGACTACGTGCTGTTCGGCGGCGAGGTGGCCGTGCTGGTGATCCTGGAGGCGGTCACCCGGCTGCTGCCCGGCGTGCTCGGCAACGCCGGGTCGCTGGACGAGGAGTCGCACGCGCACGGGCTGCTGGAGGCCCCGCTCTACACCAAGCCGGCGAGCTGGCGCGGGCTGGACGTGCCCGAGGTGCTGCGCTCCGGCGACCACGCCCGGATCGACCGCTGGCGGCGGGACGAGTCGCTGCTGCGGACGGCGGCCCGGCGCCCCGACATGATCGGCGCGCTGGCACCGGAGACGCTCGACAAGCGGGACCGGGCGACGCTGGACCGGGGCGGATTTTCCCCGCCACCGGGGCATGTGGCAAAGTAGAGGGGTTGCCGCATCCGTCCACGCCGTGGGCGGTTGCGAGGACCCTCGACCGGGGCCGGTCTCGCCGGTCACCACCCGGGGGTCAGAATCACCCATCCGCGCATCGACTGACGATGCGCCGTGAGCCTCACGAGGACGCAGCGATGAACATCCTGGACGCCCTTGACGCCCAGTCGAAGCGTACCGACCTGCCCGACTTCCGTGCCGGTGACACCGTCAAGGTGCACGCGCGGGTCGTCGAGGGCAACCGCTCCCGGGTCCAGATCTTCCAGGGCGTCGTCATCCGCCGCCAGGGTGACGGTCTGCGCGAGACCTTCTCGGTCCGCAAGGTCAGCTTCGGCGTCGGCGTGGAGCGGACCTACCCGCTCAACGGCCCGGGCATCGACCGGATCGAGGTCGTGACCCGCGGTGACGTGCGTCGCGCCAAGCTCTACTACCTGCGTGAGCTGCGCGGCAAGAAGGCCAAGATCAAGGAGCTGCGGGAGAAGCAGCCGGCGAACTGATCCACGTTCGCCACGCCGCCCGGCCTGCGCGGATGTCGTATCGACCAGACCGCATTACCCTGGTCGGTACGGGCGCAGCCGGACGGTGCGAAACGGTCCACTACCGCCCGTGGGGTCTCCGAGGGGACTCCCGGGCGGTAGTGTCGTTTCCGCGGACCGGAGAGTGGCATGGTGCAGATGGTTGACGAGGACGGCGCCGTCGATCCCTGGCGCCGGCGGGCCCGCCGTGGCCGCCGTCAGATGCCGCTCTGGCAGGAGCTGCCGCTGCTGCTGATCGTGGCGTTCTGCCTCGCGGTGCTGATCCGTACGTTCCTGCTCCAGGCGTTCTTCATCCCCTCCGGGTCGATGGAGAACACGCTGCTCGTCGGTGACCGGGTGCTCGTCAACAAGGTCGTCTACGACGTACGCGACCCGGTCCGCGGCGAGGTGGTGGTGTTCCGGGGCACCGACCGCTGGGTCGCCCAGGAGGCGCCCGCGCCGCCGGCCAACTTCGCCGGCCGGGTCGGCCGTACGCTCGGTGACCTGGTGGGCGTCAGCCGCCCCGGCGAGAAGGACTTCATCAAGCGCGTCATCGGCGTACCGGGCGACAAGGTCTGGTGCTGCGACGACGGCCGGGTGGTGGTCAACGGGGTGCCGCTGGACGAGACGGCGTACGTCTCCGAGGACTCCCCGGTCGAGCTGCCGCCCAATCCGAAGGAGTGCCGGTCCCGGCAGTTCACCGAGGTGGTGGTGCCGCCGGGGCAGATCTTCGTGATGGGTGACCACCGGCTCGTCTCGCAGGACGCCCGATGTCAGGGGCCGGTGCCGATCGAGAACGTGGTCGGCCGCGCCTTCATGATCGTATGGCCGTCGCAGCGGTGGACCGGTCTGCCCGTACCGGAGACGTTCGCGAGCGTGCCGCGCGCGGACGCCGCGGCGGCGCCCGGGCCGGTGCCGGTGGAACCCGACCCGGTCGGCGGCGTCGTCCTGATCCTCCCGCTCGCGGCGACGCTCACCGTTCTGGCGGGTTCGGGGCGACCGCTCCGTACCCGGCGACGTAGGCTCCTCCCGTGATCGACGAGCAGACCGAGAAGCCCCGCAGCTCCTTCTGGAAGGAGCTGCCCATCCTCCTGGGCGTGGCGATCCTGGTCGCGGTGCTGGTGCGTGCCTTCGTGCTGCAGACCTTCTTCATCCCGTCGCCGTCCATGGAGAACACCCTCAAGATCGACGATCGGGTGCTTGTCAACAAGCTGGTCTACGACTTCCGCTCGCCGCACCGGGGTGAGGTGATCGTCTTCAAGGCGCCCACCGAGTGGAGCGGCAACCCCGACGGTGAGGACTTCATCAAGCGGGTCATCGGCGTCGGCGGCGATCACGTGGTCTGCTGCGACCGCACGGGCGGCCAGGAGCGGCTGGTCATCAACGGCAAGCCGATCGACGAGCCGTTCATCTTCCCCGGCAACAAGCCCGCCGACCAGGACTTCGACATCACCGTGCCGAAGGGGCGCCTGTGGGTCATGGGTGACCACCGGGAGGCTTCCGGCGACTCGCTGGAGCACTGGCAGCAGTCGGGCGAGGACATCAACGTCGCCACCATCCCCGAGGGCGAGGTCGTCGGCCGGGCCTTCACCATCTTCTGGCCGGTCAGCCGTGCGACCTGGCTCAGCGTCCCCGAGCAGTTCGACGGGATCCCCAATCCCTGAGCCGGCCCGCGCCAGGCTCCGGCACGCCTGCCACGCCTCGACGGCGGGAGGGCGTGGTCGTTCGTCGCAGGCGTCTGGCAGGCTGGTGCGGTGACCGTCTACACCCCTCGTCGCGCGGCCCGGGTGCTGCTGGTCGACGCGTCCGACCGGGTGCTGCTCTTCGAGGGCAGTGATCCGGCCCGGCCGGGTCACCGCTACTGGTTCACCCCCGGCGGCGGGCTCGACCCGGGGGAGTCCCCGGCCGACGGCGCCGCCCGGGAGCTGGCCGAGGAGACCGGCCTGCGGCTGGCCCCGGCCGAACTGGGCGCGCCGGTCTGGTCGGAGACCGTCGAGTTCCCGTTCGACGGCGTGTGGTACCGCCAGGACCAGCAGTTCTACCTGGTCCGGGTGACGGGCTGGGACGTCGACACGACCGGCTTCAACGACGTCGAATGGGCGAGCGTGCACGGGCACCGCTGGTGGCCGGTCGCCGAGCTGGCCGCCACCGCCGAGCGCTACTACCCGCCGGACCTGCCCGGCCGGCTCGGCGCCGTGCTGGCCGGAGGCGGCGCATGCTGACCCCGCCGCGCACCGTGGTCCGCCGCGACGGCGGCCTCTACGCGCTGGAGCGCGCCCTGCAACGGCGTGGCTTCCGGCACGTGGCGGGCGCCGACGAGGCCGGCCGGGGCGCCTGCGCCGGGCCGCTGGTGGCCGCCGCCGCGATCCTGCCCGAGGGCCGGCGCGGCGAGATCGACGAGCTGGCCGACTCGAAGCTGCTCACCCCCGCCGCACGCGAGCGCGTCCACGACGAGGTGGTGGCGCGGGCCCTGGCGTACGCCGTGGTGGTCATCCCGGCCGAGGAGGTCGACGCCCGCGGGCTGCACGTGTGCAATCTCGCTGCGATGCGCCGGGCGCTCGCCTCGCTCACCACCCGCCCCGAGTACGTGCTGACCGACGGCTTCGGCGTCGACGGGCTGGACGTGCCGGGCCTGGCGGTCTGGAAGGGCGACCGGGTGGCCGCGTGTGTGGCGGCGGCGAGCGTGCTCGCGAAGGTCACCCGGGACCGGATCATGGTGGAACTGGACGGGCGGTTCCCCGGCTACGGCTTCGCCGAGCACAAGGGCTACATCACCGCCGAGCACAGCGCCGCCCTGCGCGCGCTCGGGCCCTGCCGGGAACACCGCTTCTCGTACGTGAACGTGGCCGCCGTCTCCGGACGGGACGGCCGGCCTCCCCGCGCCCGCCGCCCGGCGGGCGCCGACGCGGCGCGGCCCGAGCCCGCGGCCGGGCTGCCGGGTCTCGGGCCCGGAGCGTTCGCCGGCCGCCCGGACGAGCCGATGGGGCACTGCGGCGCGTCAGGGGGTACCGTCGGCGTGGCGTTGGGCGAGCAGCCGCGACCTCCGGCGTCGGTGGGGGAAGATGTGGTCATGGAAGGCGGAGTGCGATGAGCGCGGAAGATCTCGAGAAGTACGAGACCGAGATGGAGCTGCAGCTCTACCGGGAGTACCGGGACATCGTCCGCCAGTTCTCCTACGTGGTGGAGACCGAGCGCCGTTTCTACCTGGCCAACCAGGTCGACCTGCACGTGCGCAACTCCGACGGCGAGGTCTACTTCGAGGTCGAGATGCACGACGCCTGGGTGTGGGACATGTACCGGCCTGCCCGTTTCGTCAAGAATGTTCGAGTGATGACGTTCAAGGACGTCAATGTGGAAGAGCTCGAAAAGCCCGACATCTCGCTTCCCGCAGATTCCGGATTCGGGAGCTGACCACGGGCGGCTGAACGCCCTCGGATCACTCCGCCGGCACGACCACCTCGACCCGCTGCACCAGGTTGTTCGCGAACCCGCCCCGGTTCCACGGCTGCTCGACCGGCTGGGTACGCCCCGACGCGTCGGTCGCCCGGGCGCCGAGCACGTACCGCCCCGGCGTCGCCGTCCAACTGACCGACCACCGGCGCCACGCCCACTCGCCCCCGGCCGGCTCGTCCAGGACCGCCGGTGTCCACGTCTCACCGCCGTCCACCGTCACCTCGACCGAGGTCACCGGCGCGTGGCCGGACCAGGCCCGGCCGTCCAGAGTGCACGGTCCGGGCCGCAGCACCCGGGTGCGGGACATGAAGTCCGGGAACCCGGGCGGACGCACCAGTGCACGCGGCTCGATCCGGGTCACCGGCACGCCCGGGTCGTCGGCGTCGCGCCGCAGCCGGTAGGCCACCGCGTTCTGGTAGCCGTCGAACGGCTCGGTCGTCACAGTGATGTCGCGCAGCCACTTCACGTGCGCCATGCCGTACCAGCCGGGCACGATCAGGCGCAGCGGCGCGCCGTGCTGCGGCAGCAGGGGAGCGCCGTTCATCTCGTACGCCAGCAGCACCTCCTCGCGCAGCGCGTCGGCCACCGGCAGCGCCCGCTGGTAGTCCTGCTCGACACCGCGATCCACCCCGTGGTCCGCGCCGGTGAACACCACGTCCACCGCGTCGCCGGACAGGCCGGCCTCGCGCAGCAGCGGCGCCAGCGGCGTACCGGTCCACTCGGCGTTGCCCACCGCCTCCACCAGCCACGGCTGGCTGACCGGCCGGGGATGCAGCAGCGCCCGGCCGTTGCCGGCGCACTCCAGCGTGACGCTGTGGGTCACCCGGGGCCGGTCGCGCAGCGCCGCCAGGTCCAAGCGAAGTGGACGCTCGACCGCGCCGGACACGCTCAGCGCGTACGCGGCCGGGTCGACGTCCGGGATGTCGTAGTGGATGAGCAGATAGTGCAGGCCCGCCGGGGTCACGTCGTACCGCAGCGCCTCCAGCGGGATGCCGTGGTTACGCGCGGCGAGCTGAAGCTCCTCGGCACTGATCGCCTCGTCCGGCCCGGCCACCCGGGAGGGCCGGCTGACGTCGTCCACAGTGGTCATGACTGCTCCGTCCGCTCCAGCACGTCGTAGCCCACGAACGTGAACATCCGCGCCCCCGCCGCCAGCGGGCGGGGCGTGCCGGTGAAGCGGTGCGCGCCGACGCCCACACCGTCGGCCGGGCTGTTCACCGCCACCGGCTCGAAGCCCTCCTCGGCGAACCACTCGCAGATGACCGGCACCAGGTCCGGCTCGCGCCGGTGCCGCGTCCACAGCACCGTGCCGCCTGTGGCGCAGAGCGAGGCGCAGTGCCGCACAGTGGCCCGGATGTCGTCGTCGGTGATGTTGCCGAAGATGCCGCAGGCCAGCACCAGATCCGCCGGGGCCAGGTCAGCGTAGCGGTCGGTCAGCGAGGCGTCCCCGGTCACCACCTCCACGCCGGTGAGCCCCGCGTCGGCGGCCGCCCGGCGGGCCAGGTCGGCGTTGCGTGGATCCAGTTCGACCAGGCGGGCGGTCACGTCGCCGCCCCGGGGATGGGCGGCCAGCACCGGGATCAGGTCGCGGCCCTGACCCGCGCAGAGGCTCAACGCGCGCAGCGGGCCGGGCGGCGCCGCGTCCAGCGCGTCGGCCACACGCTGCCGCACCTCGGCGAGTCGCCGGGCCAGTGCGGACTCGGGCTGGTCGTAGTCGCTGTGCCAGGCGTACCAGTCCTTCGTCACCCGGCCAGCATAGGCGTCCGGGCCGTAGCAGATCGGCCCCGATTTCGGCGCTCGTCCACAGTCGGAGCGTCGTCCACAGGGCCGGCGGGTGGGGTGCGCGGGAGGGTGCCCGGGGTGGGCAGGGTGGTCGGCGTGCGTTCCTCGATCTCTTACGCCGTGGTGTTGTTCCTCGTCGTCTGCCTGCCGGGCGCCCTCGCGCCGCCCCGGGCCATGGTGCCGTCGTCCTCGGCCGGGCCGTCGCCGTTGTCGTCCCGGGTCGGGGTCTACTCGCTCGCGGTCGGGCCGTCTCCGGCTGCACCCGCGCGTGGGCCGGATGGTTCCGCATCAGCGGGTGCCCCGGCTCCTGGTGCTTCGGCGGCGGGCGGCTCGGCTGCGGGACTTCGGGGTGCGCCTGCCGGGCCGTTCCGGTGGCCGCTGCCGGGCGCGCCCCGGGTGGTGCGGCGCTTCGACCCGCCGCCGCAGCCCTGGCTGTCCGGGCACCGGGGCGTCGACCTCGCCGCCGAGCCGGGTGTGCCGGTGCTGGCGGCCGGCGCCGGGACCGTCCTGTTCGCCGGCACCGTCGCCGGCCGGCCGGTGCTCACCGTCGGCCATTCCGACGGGCTGCGCACCACATACGAACCGGTCCGCTCCCGGCTCACCGCCGGTACCCCTGTGGACGCCGGCACGCCGGTCGGCGACCTGCTCGCCGGGCATCGGGGCTGCGCCGAGGCGGCCTGCCTGCACTGGGGACTGCGACGCGACGCGGAGTACCTCGATCCGCTGGCCCTGCTCGGGCTCGGTCGCGTTCGGTTGCTGCCGCTGCACCCCGTCCCCGCCGGGTGATCGGGTGTGTTGCTCAGCCCTGGGCGAGCAGCGTGGGCAGCCGGACGGCCAGCCGGTCGTACTCGTCGGGGGTGTTGTAGACCTGGCCGCACAACCGCAGGTAGCCGCGCCCGTTCCAGCCGGCGATCGACACCTCGGCGGAGAGCCGGTCCGCGATCCGGGCCCGCAGCTCCCGGGCCGCGTCCAGCGTCGTCGCGACACCGGGCGGCAGCGGCACGAGCCGCATGGCGACCGCCGGTCCGCCGGGCTCCGGCAGCCGCTCGGGCGCCACACCGAGCGCGTCCCCGACGACCCGTTGCCCGTACGCGGCCAGCGCCGCGTTGTGCGCGCGTACCCGGTCCACGCCGAGGCTGCGCAACGTGAACAGGCCCACCGGGGCGGCCAGCCAACCGGTGTAGTCGAGCGTCGCCTGCCACTCGACACGAACCGGGAAGCCGCTGTCCTGCTCCCACGAGACGACGAGCGGCTGGATCTTCTCCCGCCACTGCGGGGCCACCACGAGCACGGCGGTGCCCCGCGGCGCGTACGCCCATTTGTGCAGGTTGCCGACCCAGAAGTCGGCGCCGACCGAGGCGACGGTGGCCGGCAGCATGCCCGGTGCGTGCGCGGCGTCCACCAGCACCGGCACGCCCTGCTCCCGGGCCACCGCGACGATCGCCGCGGTGGGGAACAGCCGGGCGGTCGGGGAGGTGAGCTGGTCCACGATCAGCAGCCTGGTACGCCCGGGGCGCAGCCCGTTGCGGAGGATCTCCACCACCTCCTCGTCGGTGGCGGTCAACGGCACCGGCAGGGTGCGGTGCACCGCCCCGGTGCGGCCGCACTCCCTGGCGATCGACAGCGCCACCGCCCCGTACCCGTGGTCGGTGGTCACGATCTCGTCGCCCGGGCGCAGCGCCAGCGACTGCAACACCACGGCCGCGCCAGTGGTGGCGTTGCCGACGAGCGTGGTGCCCTCCGGGTCGGCGCCGAGGAACGTGGCCAGGTGCCGCCGGGCGTGGGCGATCCGGTCGACCAGGCCCTGCGTGAAGAACCGCAGCGGGTTGGCCTCCATCTCGTCGCGCAGGCGCTGCTGGGCGCGTTGCACGGCGATCGGTACGGCGCCGAACGATCCGTGGTTGAGGTGACTGACGGAGGGATCGAGGGAGAAGAGCAGCCGAGCCCCGGGAATCGGCTCGGGTGGCTGCGGCACCGTCATCAGTCGATCCTAGCCCGAGATGGATCATGCGCCGGCCGGATTCCGCCCGCTGACCGGTGCCACCGACGCTGCCTGCGCGCTCTCGGCGGTCAGGCGCGGGGGTGCGCCTGCCGGTACGCGGCGCGGAGCCGCTCGACCGAGACGTGCGTGTAGATCTGGGTGCTGGCGAGCGACGAGTGCCCTAGCAACTCCTGCACGGCGCGCAGGTCCGCGCCCCCTTCGAGCAGGTGCGTCGCTGCCGAGTGGCGCAGCCCGTGCGGCGTCACCCGCGGTACCCCGGCGGCACCGGCCCAGCCGGACACGATCCGTCGCGCGGTGGTCGGGTTGAGCCGTCCACCCCGCGCCCCGAGCAGAAGCGCCCGGCCCGAGCCCGGGGCCAGCAGTGCGGGCCGGCCGTCGCGCAGCCAGGCGTCAAGGGCCCGCTGGGCCGGCACCCCGTAGGGCACCGCCCGCTCCCGCCCGCCCTTGCCCAGCACGCGTACCACCCGGCGAGCCTGGTCGACGTCGCTGACGTCCAGGCCGCACGCCTCGCTGATGCGTACCCCGGTGCCGTAGAGCAGTTCCAGCAGCAGCCGGTCGCGCAGCAGCACCGCGTCGGGCGGTCCGTCGCCGGCCGGTTCGCCGGATGCCGGTTCGGCGGCCGTTCCGTGGTCGCGTCCGAGCCCGGTGCCCTCGGGGTGGACCGTCGAGCGGTCGGCCCCGGGCGGGCTCCGGCGCTGCCGCGACGGGGCCTCCACCAGAGCGGCGGCCTGGTCGGCCCGCAGCACGGTGGGCAGTTCCCGCCGGGCCCGAGGGCTGGCCAGCGGCGCGGCCACGTCGTCGGCGAGCAGGCCGGTCCGGTGCGCCCAGGCGCTGAACGTCCGGGCCGCGGCGGCGCGCCGCGCCATCGTCGTCCGGGCCGCGCCCATGGTCCGCTGCTTCGCCAGCCAGCTGCGCACCACGGCGAGGTCCAGCTCCGGCAGTTCGGCGCAGCCCATCCGGACGGCGTGGTCCAGCAGCGACACCAGATCCGTGACGTAGGCCCGGACGGTGTGGACGGAGCGGTTGCGCACCCGCGACAGGTGGTCGGCGAAGTCGTCCACCGCCTCGCGCATCGAGGCGGGCAGTTCCTCGTGCGCCTCCCGGGTGCCGCGCTGCCGCTTGCTCACTGCGGCACCCGACCCAGGCGTACGGGGTCGCGGCGGGGGAGGCGGCCGGCGATCACCGCCCCAGCGTAAGGCCGGAGCGCTGCCGTGCGCCGTGCCGCCCGACGCCACACCGCCCTCGCCGTTCAGTCGCCCGGCCGCCCCACCCCGCCCCGTTCCCCGCCGTGGAGTCGCCTGGCCGCCGTGCCGGTCCGGCCGTCGCTTCGGCCTTCGCGGTGCCGGCCCGTCGCCCGTGGGTTGTGCCGTCCGCCACGTCGGCCGGGTCCTTCCGGCGTGGGATAGGTGCCGACGCGCTGAGCGGGGTGGCAGAAGCCGGTCTGGACAGGGGAAACTCATGCTGCGGCACACTCCGGTGCGGCGACCGGCGGGCAGCGTGGCCGAGCCGGCCCCGACGGAGGGTCGATCCGGCCGCGATCAGGCGAACGCGTCCCCGTGACGGTGGCGCCGGTACGAGGAGGCCGAGAGTGGGAGTGGACGCCGTCCTCTACCGGCAGATATCGGCGGGCAACGGTCGTAGGCGGCCCGCGTACGTCTCGATCGAAGTCGTGGCGGACCCGCAGGACGTGCTGCTCGACCTGCTCAAGCGTGTCCGCGGCGGTGGCCGGACCCCGCTGCTGGATCGCGTCGACCCGCTCGGCGAGCTGACCGTGAGCGCCGAGCGGATGCCGCAACTGCTCGCCGAGCTGCGGTGCCTCGCCGAGGTGGCCGGGGCGCCGGCCGAGGTCGACCACGTCCACCGGCTGGCCCGGCTCGTCCGCCGATGTGCGGAGCGCCTTGACGCCGAGATCCGGTTCGAGGGCGACTGACCCGCTCACGAGCGGGCGACCGGTGGTGGCGGTGCGAGCGCGTAGCCGTCGTCACGGCGTACCACCATCGCCAGTTCCTCCAGCATGGACAGCTTGCGCATGGCGGTGCGCAGGTCCACCCCTGCGCGCGCCGCGACGCTCTCCAGGTCGAGCGTTCGGCGGCGGGGTAGCGCCTCCAGCACCTGGGTGGCCTCCTCGTCGAGCCGGTCCCGAGGACGCTCGGGGGCCCGGGCGGGCGGCGCCAGGTCGTACCCGATCCGCCCCACCTCCTCCAGCACGTGCGCGACGTTGGTGACCAGCCGCGCCTCCGGCCGCTCCCGCAGCACCTCGTGCCCGCCGACCGACATCGCTGAGGTCACCGGCCCCGGCACCACCATCGCCGGCCGGCGCAGGCCGAGCGCCCGGTTGAGCGTCTGGGTCGCGCCGCTGCGCGCGGCGGCCTCGACGAGGACAGTGCCGTTCGTCGCCGCCGCTATGACCCGGTTGCGGATGAGGAACCGTGGCCGCAACGGCTCCGCCCCGGGAATCCACTCGCTCACCAGCAGGCCGGTCTCGGCGATCCGGTCGAACAGCGCGGCGTTGCCCATCGGGTACGGGCGGTCCACGCCGCAGGCGAGCACGGCGACGGTGCGCCCGCCCGCTGTCAGCGCCCCGCGATGTGCGGCGGCGTCGATGCCGAACGCCCCACCGGACACGACTGTCCACTCCCGGTCGGCCAGGCCGTAGCCCAGCTCGGTGGCGATGTGCGCGCCGTAGGGGGTGGCCGCCCGGGCGCCGACCACCGCCACCGAGCGCGCCAGCACCTCGCCGAGCGGCCACGCTCCGCGTACCCAGAAACAGAGCGGCGGATCGGTCTCCACGTCGACCCGCCGGGTGGCACCGGAGAGCGCCAGCCGGCGCAGGTCGCCGACCTGAGCCGGCCACTCGTCGTCCTCCGGGGTGACCAGGCGGGCGCCGAGCCGTTCGCCGCGGGCCAGCGCGTCGGCGGCGACCGTCCGGGCGTCACCGGCGGCGCCGCGCGCCGCGACGGCCGACCGCAGTGTCCGCTCCGGCGCCCCGCCGGACAGCAGCAGGTCGAGTGCGGCGACCGGGCCGAGCCGCTCGACCAGTGCGTACACCGACCGGGTGCCGGGCTCGGCGAGCCAGGTGAGCGCGACCCGCGCCAGCCGGCGGTCGTCGGCGCTCACGCGACCTCCCCGGTCCTGAGCTGGATGGCCTCCGCCACGTCGTCGTGGCCGGGCCGGTCCCGCCCGTCCAGGTCCGCGATGGTCCAGGCGAGACGGAGTACGCGGTCGTAGCCGCGCGCGGACAGCGATCCGGTGTCGAGCCGGCGGCGCAGATCCGTGGTGACCCGGGCCGGCAGGTGCCACGGCGGCCGGCGCAGGTACGGGCCGGGGACGTCGGCGTTCACCCGATGCCCGGTGGCCGCCCAGCGATCGGCGGCGGCGTGCCGCGCGGCGACGACCCGGGCGGCGACGGTGGCCGAGGACTCGTGCGCGGCGTCGGTGCTCAGCAGCTCCGCCGCGCGTACCGCAGTCAACCGGACCTGTACGTCCACCCGGTCGAGCAGCGGACCCGACAACCGTCCCAGGTAGCGTCGCCGGGCCAGGGGCGGGCACTCGCAGTCGACGTCGCCGGAGGGCTTCGCGCACGGACAGGGGTTGGCCGCCAGCACCAGTTGGGTGCGGGCCGGGTACTCGGTGGCGCCCCGGGTACGCGCCACCCGCACCCGGCCGCTCTCCAGCGGCTGCCGCAACGCCTCCAGCGCACCCTTGCTGAACTCGGGCGCCTCGTCCAGGAACAGGACCCCACGGTGGGCGAGCGACACCGCGCCGGGCCGGGCCAGCCCGGAACCGCCTCCGACGAGCGCGGGCACCGTGGCGATTGGTCCGTGGGTGGTGCGTCGGATAAAGCCCGTGTTTCGCTGATGATCATGGAGACTATGCGGCCATACCTGAGGGTGTCCGACAACCAGCGGGGCAAGTCCGAGTCGGTGAAGGAGCAGCTTGCCGAGCTGGACGACGACGCAGACAACCGAGGCTGGCAACTCGGGACGGCGTACGCCGACGACGGGATCTCGGCCAGCCAGTACGCGACCAAGGTCCGGGGTGACTTTGGGAAGCTGCTGGCCGACCTGCGGGCCGGTAGCTTCGGGGCGGACATCCTCGGTCTGTGGGAGCTGTCCAGGTTCAGCCGCCAAGTCGATGAGTGGACCCCCGCCCTGCGCCTGCTGGAGGCGGCCAGAGTGCGAGTCTGGGTGTCCGATGTCGGGAAGCTGTATGACCCGAGAGATCCGGACGACCGCGCGACGCTGCTCAGCGGCGCGGTCCGGGCCGAGTACGAGTCGGCGCAGACCAGCCGTCGGGTGAAGCGGACCGTCCGCCAGAAGGCCCGAGCTGGGTGGATGCACGGACAAGCCCCGTTCGGATACCGACGCGAGTACGACCCCGAGACAGGGAAGCTGCTGCGGCAGGTGATCGTGCCCGAGGAAGCCAAGGTGATTCGGGAGATCTTCGACCGGATCGAGGCAGGGCACTCGCTGCGTCAGGTCACGGCCAGCCTGAACGCGGCCGGGGTCCGGTCCCGCGCTGGCCGCTTGCTGTCGGAGCAGGTCGTACGCGGGATGGCGACCCGAGACACCTACGCCGGTCGCCGTCGGCACTCCAACAAGGCCTCCCACGGCAGGGGCGGGCAGGTCTACGAGGCGGTATGGCCGAAGATCGTTGAGCCGGAGCAGTTCGACCGGGTGGCGGCCATCCTGAACAACCCCGCACGGCGCGTGAACCGCGACGGGCAGGGGCGTCACTTCCTGTCGATGATCGCGGCATGCGACCTGTGCGACGCCCCGATGACGACTTCGCAGCGTGGCGGCGAGCCTTGGCACTACCGCTGCCACGCCAACTGCGGGATTCAGGTAAACGAGGAACTGCTCGACCGGATCGCGTTCGACGTCATCGTTGCCTACCTCAGCCGAGACGACGTGTACCGGGAGCTGACCCGGAAGCGCGGCGACAGCCCGGAGGTCACGCAGGTACGGGCTCGGCTGGCAGCAGTGCGGCGCAACCTGGTCGACCTTGAGAACGAGCTTGCCGCCGAGCTGATAAGCCCGAGGATGGCCGGCGCAGCCGAACGAAAGTGGCTCGCCGAGGAGCAGTCGTTGCAGCAGCGGGAGCGGGAGCTGCTCACTCCGCCAGCTCTGGCCGCCTTCATCGGTGCCGGGGGCGACGTCCGGGCCCGGCTGGAAGCGGCACCGATGCCCGCCCGGCGCGCGGTCGCCCGTGAGGTGTTGTCGCCGGGGCTGGTCGGTCAGCTCCGAGTGGGCCGGGTGAAGACGAACCGTTGGTGCGCCGAGTGCCGCAAACCGACGTGCGTTCACCGCGTTGCGGATCGACTCGTCTGGGGTCGTGCGGTTTAACCCGCTTTGCGCCCTGCGCAGATCTCGTGCTTTCCTGGGGATGCGGTTGGGACAGGAGCACCGGGACGGACGAGCCCGGCGACAGCCGCCGGATCGCGGGGCGGGCACCAGACCTGCCCCGGGGCCGGTAAGCGCCTTGGGTGGTAGCACCGAGCCTTGGTCGGTTGGGGACCGGCGTCCGTGAGCCTAGCCCGCTCGCCCCGAGCACAGACCTCGCTTCTGTGCAGGAGAGCCGCAATGGGCAGGCACACCATTCCTTGGACCACCGACCCCCGCCTCATGGCGGCCGGGGGCCGGATCGGCAACCTGAGCCGCTGCCACGGGGGCGACGCCCCAGAGACGCTGGCGGCCAAGACTGAAGTGCGGGCGGTCCGCGCCGAGCTGGCGATCGAAGACCTGATCAGCTCGGCCCCGGCCCCGACCCCGGAGCAGGTCGAGCGGCTGCGTCGGCTGCTGCCGCCCGTCGACGGCACCGGATCGGCGGTGGCCGCCTGATGGGCCAGCGGACGAAACCCCGCACGAAGCGGGGCACCGGACGCGGCAAGGGGCAGCAGCCGAGCCGCGTGGTCAGCATCCGACCTGACGACTTCGACTTCCTAGCTCGGACTCTCGGCCCGGACTGCTTCACCGACTTGCGCCCTCCGACAAGGACCAAGCGTGGAGGCCGTCGATGACCGCCGGATACAGGTCCGGGCCCGGAACTGGCGAGGGCCGAGGGGGAGCAATGCAACACCTGATCGTGACGAGTCCACCGACGGAGGTGGAGCCCACCGGGCCCTGCCCGGAAGTGACGACCCCGGTTGGCGTGATGAGCGGCCAGGCCCTGCGGGAGGCGGTGGGTACCGCATTCCGGCTCGCCTTGCAGTACGGGACCCCGGTGACGATCGCGGGTCTGTGCGGTCGGGCGGTGCTGTTCTGCGCCGACCGCACCTGCGAGCACGCGGCGGGTCCGCTGAGGGTCCTACCCGACCTGCACGTTGCCGAGCTGGCCGCCAACGGCGTGACCCCGGAAGGCACCCGGCTGCGCGCGGGGGCGCGTTCGGCCCTCGTGGTCGGGGCCCCCGCGCGGGCCTGGAAGTAACCGAGATAAGCGGCGGGCCCCGGGTGACGACCGGGGCCCGTCCTAGCAACCAGTGCCTCTGAGCAGGGGCGAGACAGGAGTTATCCGATCATGCAGCTTGACGCCGTAGCAAGTCCGCCGACCGAGGACGAGCGGGTCTGGGCCGACGAGTGGGTCTACCCGTTCATCTGGGACAACCTTGAACCCGACGAGCAGGCGACGCTGCTCGGGAAGCTGCGAGCCCACCCGGACGCGGCCGACCTGATCGAGATCGCGATGGCGGCCAAGCAGACCCGAGAGCGGGACCTCGAACTGGCGTGGGTGGATCCGTTCGCGTTCGAGTGCGAGGACCTGACGCTGGCCCGGAAGATGGCCCCGGCCGACGCTGCGCGGCTGGTAGGCCGAGAGTGCACCCACCGGGTGCCGCTGCTGCTGCGTACTGACGACGACGTGACCGACGACGAGTACGAGCACCTGAACGAGCACGCCAGGCGGTTCGGGGGGCGGGTGGTGCCGCTGCGGCGCGGGTTCGCCTACTGGTGGAACAGCGAGATCGACGAGCGAGAGGCGGTCGCGAGGGTGCGAGCAGAGCAGGCCCAGCAGGACGGGATCGGCCCGACGACGGCCCTCGTGGCGTCTCCGTCGCCCTCGCTGGCCCTCCCGGGTATGCCGGTGGGGGTGCAGGTCCCGCAGGCGACGGGAAGCCTGTACGAATCGCCTGCCTACCTCGCACTCAAGGCGTCGCTGTTCAGCGAGGACGAGTTCGACCAGCGGCCCCCGGTCGACTGGCTGGTTCAGGGGGTGCTGCCCCGGGGCGCGCTGGGCTACCTGATCGGCGAACCCGGCAACGGCAAGACGTTCGTCGCGCTCGACCTCGCCTACAGCCTCGCCACCGGGCGCGACTGGTGGGGACACGAAGTCGCCGAGACGGGCCCGGTGCTGTACGTCGCGGCCGAGGACGACCGAGGGGTTCAGGCTCGGGCGCGGGCCTGGCGGTCCCGGTTCTGTGGCGGCCAGACCACCGGGAAGGTTCACTTCCTGACCCACGCCCCGCAGGTCGGGGAGCCGGGCAGCTTCGACGCCCTGCGGCTGCTGGTTGGGGTGCTGCAACCGGTGCTGGTCATCCTCGACACCCAGGCCCGGGTCACGCGAGGGCTGGACGAGAACGACAGCAAGGCGATGGGCGAACTGATTCACCAGGCGAACCAGATCCAGAAGCTCGGGGCGGCAGTCCTGTCGGTTCACCACCCGGCCCGGGGCGGGACGGTGCCCCGAGGCTCGTCCGCACAGGAGGGGGCGGCAGATGTAGTGGTCCTGTGCACGATGGACGACGACAAGGTTCTCAAGGTGAAGAACACGAAGCAGAAGAACGCGGCCGAGTTCGAGCCCCTGACGCTGGGCCTCGACCCCGAGGGCGAGTCCGCCGTGTTGAAGACCGCCCAGCCGCTGCGATGGGAAGGCCAAGAGCAGATCGTTGCCTGGCTGGACGAGCTGGGCCTGCCGCAGAGCGCCGGGTACCCGACAGCCAACAAGGCCCTCACCGAGGCGGGACGCACCGTGACCAAGCGAGCTTTGGAGGACGCGCTCCGGCTGCGCAAGAGCCGGGTCCCGCTGCCGAAGGTGGTCGGCCCTCGGTAGGAGGCAGCCAGGCACGACGGACGGGCCTCACGCCTGCGGGCGGGGGCCCGTCTCCGTGCCCGAGCCGCCACCGGAAGTCAGCGCGAGGACACGACGAGTGGCTGTAAGGGGTGAGGCGCTCCCCGTTCCTTGCGGGGAGTCGGCTCCTCCCCGCTTGCCACCCCGACTCCCCACCCTCCCCGGGGAGTCGTGGGGAGTCCGAGCCCAGCAACCACCCCGTGCCCGGTCAGAGGGGATGCGGCGACTCCCCGGGGAGGGCGGGGAGCGACGGGGAGGAGGCGGCCAGGCAACAGACCAGGCTCCCCGCCCCGCCCCCTACCCCCGGAGGGGGCGGGGCGGGGAGTCGGGTCGCGTGGATGAGAAAAGGGGGAGAAGTAAGACGCCCCTGCCGTGTCTGGCCGCCTGCCTGACCTTCGGCTGCGTGGGTTTACGCCTCTCGTCTCAGCACAAAGTTGATCGCGCTGAGCAGTACAACCAAGGTCGCCCCGAAGGCGCCGCCCCCGGCGAGCAGAGCCTTGCCCACGCTCGGATCGAGTGCCCAAGAGATCCACCCGGTGACGAGGCCGAACAGGCTGGCCGCCATGACAGCGACAAGCAGCAGCAGCACGCGGGTGGCGACATTGTTACCCATCCGTACAACCCTTCGTCAGACACAGTGATCACTTCGGATCAGCCGTGCCCTCCCTTGGGCTCCGGGGCTTCGCCTTGCTTCGCAAGATGTCAGGCGAGAGGGCGTGAAGTCAAGAGTTGGGCTCCATTGGTAGTACGGTCTAATTCAGACTGTATGTACAGACCAATGGCCGGAGCAGCGAAAACATCAGTTTTTGACGACGAGCCCAAGGAAGACCCCGCCACTCTTCCTGGCCTCTCTCCCTCCTCGCCTATTGGGGGAATAGGGCGAAAAACGCCACTGGTCCGCGTGTTTTCGTTGAGGGATGACGTGCGAGTGCGCCTGCCTGGTCTGCGGCGGGCAGATGGACCGGGCCAAGGCCCACCGGGGCGATCGGACCTGTTCGCCGGTCTGTGCCGAGCTGGTGCGCTGGCTGCCTTGCGAATCCTGCGGGTGGCCGGCTCGGTCGAACAACGCCAGCCGCAGGGGTCACCGGCCCGGTCACTGCGTCCCGGAGTCGTTCGGACCCCCGCCGGAGTTGGCTGCCTGGCGTCAGGCTAGGGCGACGCAGGAGCAGGCCCGGGAGGGGTGCTCGGAGGCCCGTCGTCGGGCT
Organism: Micromonospora sp. CNZ296; assembly: GCF_007827635.1. NCBI lineage: Bacteria > Bacillati > Actinomycetota > Actinomycetes > Micromonosporales > Micromonosporaceae > Micromonospora > Micromonospora sp. CNZ296. The sequence goes on along the minus strand of NZ_VISW01000005.1, from coordinate 126,190 downwards.
CGGGAGCAGCGGACGGCCCGGCGTAGGGCCCTGGTCGATCAGGCGTCAGTCAAACGGGACCCGTACGCCGAGAGCCACCGGGACTACACCCGCCGAGTGCGTGGCCAGAAGGCGGCCAGGCTGCGGGCAGAAGGCAAGTCATGGTTGGAGGTGGCGACCGAGGTGAAGCTCAAGTCGGAGGGCGCGGCGTACAACGCGGCCAAGCGGTACGGGGACCCGGCCGACGTTGACCGCTGGCCGCCGGGTCGAAAGTCGGTTCAGGTAGAAGGCGGGGTACGGGATCAACCCATCGCCACACCGGTGGCGATGGGTTCGTGTCGGTGATGCCGGTCTTGAGGATGAACTTCTTGTGCAGGGGGAGGTCCTTCTCCTCCATCTCCTCGTTCGAGTTGCGCAGCACGTCGTTCAACTTGTTGGCGAACTGCGTGAGGCCGAGGGCGCGGGGGTTGATGAAACCCGCCTTACCCTCGGCCTCACTGGTGTCTCAGGACCGGCTGTTCTTGCTGCCCCTCCGCCCCAGCACGAGGGAGAAGGTGCCGATCGCTCCAGCAGCCACCGTGCTAATCGCCGCGATGGCCGCCTGGGCGACGTTGGACATGTTTTCGCTGGCCAGGACGATCCAGAGCAGCGAGCCGATGGCCAGCGACGTGACCAGCACCAACCCCATGATCAGGGGCGTTTCCGTGTTGCCTCGACCCCGGGGCTGGCTCTGCCTGGGCGTCCTCGTTACCGTTGTCACCTGGTCTTCGTTCCTCCCTCGTAGTTGTCCATCACCGGACACCGGCGGACGTGACCGCCTTGGCAGCCTCTGGGGTCCGATCCCAGGGGCTGCCTGCTTTCACAGGCGAACCACCTCAACCGATGTGTGACTGTATCGAGCGGGGTAGACAAAGGAGCGGCACCGCTGTTCCGGTCCACCCGCGACAGTCGGGTCTTGGATCACTTAACGTCTGGTTTGCTTCTAGGGTTCCCTGCCCGATGGGCGTGGACGCGAAGTACAACGGTCTGGCCCAGCGGCTGTTGCTTCTTGGTTAGAAAAATCATGAGAGGTCTCGGTATCCGGCCGCTTGCGGCTCCCCAAGCCTCCCCAGGGCTCCCCATATTGCCGTCTGCCTCGGTAAACCGACGTGTTCCGATGGGTGGAGCAACCAAGATCGACCGAGGGGGAAGCGGTGACTAAGACGGGACCTTGGTACGCCAAGCGCACCTGCGTGACCGGTTGGTCGGGCGGAATAGCCGCTCTGGTGAAGGGCGGGGAGTATTGGGATCCGAGGCTGCCAGCTGAGCGACCCGAACTGTTCGTGACCAGCAAGGCCGAGGCGATGCGACCGGACCCGCAGACCCGGGCCTGCCGTCACTGCGGCGCGGTGTTCGAGGTGCCGACCGGTCCCGCCTCGGAGCAGGTCTATTGCGGCCGGAAGTGCCGCAAGGCCCGCGAGGTGATGCTCAGGCGGGCTGGCCGCATCGTCGGCCGTCCGATTGACTCCTACCCGAGCAACAGCCTCGACGCCCTCGAACGGTGGATGGCGCGGCACGCGGAGAACCGGGCGGTGGTGGAACACCTTCGTGGACACCTCACCGAGTACACGGTGGGCCTGACCCGGTACGAGAACGACGACCTGAACCTGCGCAACGAGGTCGAGCAGCGGGGCCTTCTGATCGCCAAGGTCAACGAGTGGTCGGCCAAGGCCGAGCAGATCGCGCACGAGGCGGAGAGTCTGACGAACACGCTGCGGTCGACCGAGGAGCAGCGGCGGCTGATGCACGGCTACGCCCAGAAGGCCCGAGAACGGGAAGGGTTCCGAGAGCGGCTGCAACAAAGCTGGGACCGGTTCTTCTCCGAGGACGGGGGCGAGGGTCCGAAGCGCCAGGCGGTCACGCCCAGCGGCGAGCCGGGCCCGGTGGGCGACTTCGTGTACCCCGACGACCCGGGGGTGTACTGAGATGCCGACCATGACCAAGAAGGGCCGGTCGGGCAAGGACCCGGCCCCGAAGTGTGGCCGGGCTGGCTGCTCCGGCCGCATCCCGCGAGCTGCCTACCGGGCCGGCAACCGGTTCTGTTCTGGAACCTGCCGCACGAGTCGGGCCAAGCCACTGCCGCCGCAGCAGCGTCGGTGCGAGGGCGCGGGGTGCAAGGCGGTCCTCGGCCGATATGACGGCAAGGCCCCTGACCAGTTCTGCCGAGAGCACCGACCGCTGCCGCCCCGACCGCCCCGGGTGATCGGTCGGCGGGCGACCAAGCAGGAACGCCGACGCCAGGTGGAGTACCTCAAGGCGAAGTACGGCGCGTAGAGGCTCCCGACCGTCCTGGGCCCGGAGAACCCGGGGCGGTCGGGTGAAGCGAGGCGGCCAGGGGAAGGCGTCGAACACCGGACTCCCTGGCCGCCTCGCCGTATCCAGGGTCGGGCGCGTGTCGAGACAGGGTGAACACGCCCGGAGTGCACGGGGGGATTGTGCCGTTTTGAGCCGGATGTTTTCCTGGGAGGCAAGCACCAAGATCATCTATCCCAGGGAGTGGCGAAATGGCGAAGCGCACGAAGGTCGGGAAGCTCGGCCCCTGCACCTGCTCGAAGTTCGAAGTCGGCATCACCACCGACGGGCCCGACGGCAGCGAGCCGGACGTCACCATCGAGACGACCGGCTGCGACCGGCAGACGCCCCGGCTGTTCGCCCAGGGCCACGACGCGAAACTGGTCAGCTTCCTGGTCCGGGCTGAGATCGACGGCAAGGAAGTTCGGTACGGCCGGGGTGAGGGCACCGTCATCGCCTCCGACGCGGTGACCGCGCTCAGGTCGGTCAGCGAGGCCCTCGCGGTGAAGGCGTCAGCCATGCTGACCAAGGCCCAGGAGCGGGCGGCCAAGAAGGCGGCCAGCAAGAAGACCGAACCGAGCCCGGAGCCGCAGCCCGAGCCGGAGACGACCCCGGACAACCCGCACGGGCACGGGCAGCGGATCAAGGTCGGCCGGTGGATCTACCCGGCGACCGTCATGCCCCAGGGCTCGGCGGTCTACCACACCCCAAAGGGTGAGCGCCGGGTCGCCGAGGCCGGCAAATGGAGCCTGGTGGAGGAGGGCAAGTGACTCCCGTGGACCTGCTGGCCGAGGCGGAGATCTGCCTCGGCTTGGCCGCCGACGAGGCTGCGGCGGTCGTGCGGCACCGGCTCGCCACCGGGCATCCCGAGCCGTTGGAGCCGTTCACCCGGCCGAGCTGGGTGCCGACGGTCGCGATGAACCTGGCGGCGGTGAGGGCCGCCGGTTGGCTGCTGGACGCGGGCACCGAGGACGAGCGCGACGAGTGGGAGCACCTGCTGAATATGGCGGTGTGGGAGGTCGTGGGGGAGGCTGCCGACGAGTACGCGGGCTGATTCACGGGAGCCACGAGACGGGCCCGGGGTGCGACGACAGTGCCCCGGGCCTCTCCGTGTCTCCGTGGGGCTCCGAGATGCCTCGTCGGGCCTACTCGTCGTCGTCCGCTGGCCGGGGCTGCCTGTGCTCAGCGATCCAAGCTTCGACGTCGGCCTTGAGCCAAACCTTTGTGGCTCGCAGCTCCTGGTACGGCTTCGGGAACGAGGGGCGCATGGCGATCTGCTGGAACCGCGATCGGGAGACGTTGAGCCGCTCGCAGATCTCCCAGGGCCCCATCAGTTCGCCCGGTCCCTCCGTCATAAACCGAACCTAGGCACGGCTGGGGCTCCCCGGGTGGGGGTCCCCGATCGGGGACACGCGAACAGGGGTCCCCAGATGATTGACGGAGGGGTAACCGCTGGGGTGCGATGGCGGAAGGCCCCCCGCCCGGTGGCGAGTTTCGCGGCGGGCGGGGGAGCCACCTGCAAGCCGACCCACCCAGGAGGCCCGAAGGTGACCCAACGCCACGCCCCGCTCAAGCCCCTGTGGGTCTGCACCGCAGACCTGCTCAACTGGCCATGCGAGAACGCCAAGGTCGAGTTGGTCGCGGACTACAAGCACGACCGGCGCAACCTCGCCGTCGACCTGGCCGCCCTGATGCGGCAGGCGACCGACGACCTGACCAGGCTCTACTCCGAACCACCGGACCCCGCCGAGATGCACACGCGGTTCCTCGGCTGGCTGCGGTCGGTGCGCAATGTCTGACCCGATCGGCACAGGTCTGCTGCTGGCCGCCGTCATCGCCCAAGGCATCGGCTGCTGGGTCGCCTGGTCGTGGGGCCGGTCCGCTCGGCGCAGCCTCCGGCAGACCATCGACCAGGCCACCCCGACACCTCCGCCTGGCTGGCAGCCGCGACACCGCCTGTCCGCGCTGAACGCCCCGACCCGGCGGTACCCTGCCCTCACCCCGCGCCAGTAAGTAAGGCCCCCGAGCCCTCGGCCCTTCCGGTCGAGGGCTCAGGCGTACCCCGGAGTAGGCACCACCCACGTGCACACTGCCGCAACCGTGGCGGTGTGGTGCGGCGCCTGGAGCGGGGGACGGCGCAGCAGCCCGCCACCGGGTGGCAGCAGGCCGGCGATCGAGTGCAGCGCCGTCACCTCCAGGGCTGCCTCGTCGTCCAGTTCGGGCAGGATCGACGGCAGCCGTTCGGCGAGCATGGTCTTGCCGGCGCCGGGTGGACCGAACAGTGCGAGGTGGTGGCCCCCCGCGGCGGCGATCTCCAGGGCACGCCGCCCGAGCGGCTGCCCGGCCACGTCGACCAGGTCGGGCCCGGCCGGGCCGCAGGCCGGGACGTGGGCGGGTGGGGCGAGCAGCGGACTGCCGTCGCGGACGTGGGCGACGAGCCGGTGCAGCGTGTCGACCGCGTGCACGCGTACGCCCGGGATGACTGCCGCCTCGGCGGCGTTGCCGGCGGGTACGACGACGCGGGTGTGCCCGGCGCGGGCGGCGGCGGCGACCATCGGCAGCGTGCCGCGGACGGGGCGTACCGCGCCGTCGAGGCCGAGTTCGCCGAGCACGACTGTGGCGTCCAGGGCGACCGGTGGCAGTTCGCCCGAGCCGGCCAGGACGGCGAGCGCGATGGCGAGGTCGAACGCCGAGCCGTACTTCGGCAGGGTGGCGGGGAGCAGGTTGAGCGTGATGCGGCGGTTGGGCCACTTCTGGCCTGAGTTGACGATCGCGGCGCGGACCCGGTCGCGCGCCTCGTGCAACGCGGTGTCCGGCAGACCGGAGATGATCACCGCGGGCAGTCCGGGAGCCAGGTCGGCCTCGACCTCGACGAGATGCCCGGCGACTCCGGCCAGGCCGACGCTCAGCACCTTCGCGTACCCCATGTCAGAACGCGCCGCGGAGGTGCTCGACGCGGGCGGGGCCGGTGAGCGGGAGCCGGACGGAGAGCACGTCGAAGCGGACCTCGGCGGCGGTGGTGCCGGTCTCGGCGAGCCAGCGGGCGGCCAGGCCGCGCAGCCGGCGGGCCTTGGCCCGCACGACGGCCTCGGCGGGGGAGCCGAACTGCTCGCTCCGGCGGGTCTTGACCTCGCAGATGGCGAGGACCGGACCCTCCCAGGCGATGATGTCGATCTCTCCCTCGGGGCAGCGCCAGTTTCGGGCGACCGGGCGCAGGCCCGTCTCGATCAGGTGCCGTAGCGCGCACCGCTCGCCGTACGCCCCGACGGCTCGGTTCCGGTTCGTCATGCCGGCCAGGATGCGACCGGAGGCCACTGTCGCGGGGGACGCGGATCGGTTGCCTGTGGACAGGGGTGGGCTTGTGGACGGAACGACGATCATGGGCCCGATCTGCTACGGAGCCTGGTCGCCGTGCTGAACCGCGAGTGGGTGGTGCCCGCCTTCCCCGACGACTTCCCGTACCCGGACGTCGCGCCGACGTTCACGCCCTACGGCTACTGACCGTGTCTCGTTGGCGACCCGGCGACATCGGTGCTGACCTGGGCCGATCCCCAGGAGACCCGAATGGCGCGGCTGGTGCCCGTCGCATACCGTGCCGGTCGTGGACGGACGACGGAGCTACTCCGAGGATGAGCAGGGGTCGCGATGGGGCGACCGGGGATACGAGTCGGACTGGCGCGCCGCGGGCGAGCCCCGCTACCGCGACGACGACTACCGCACGCCCGAGCAGCGCGCCGGTGAGAACCGGTACGCCGAGCCGGGCCGGTACTCCGCCGCCGATCCGCTGGTGGACGACACGAGCAGCTGGCGGTCGCAGCGTCCGGACGACCCGGAGGTCTCCGGTGAGCTGCCCGGATCGCGCGCCGGCCGTCGCGCGGCACGCGAGTCGGCGGCCGACCCGCTCGGCGCGGTGTCCCGCAGCGGCGTCGACGCGCTCGGCACCGCCGCGCACGGCAACCCGCTGTCGAGCACGCTCGGTACGCCGGCGACCGCCCCGCTGACCGGCGCGGCCCCGGCGGGCACCGACCCGTACGGCCTCATCGCCCACGGCAGCGACCCGGCCGGTGGCGCCGGCGTCGACGCCCGCAGCGCTGTCGGCGGCGTCGACAAACCCCGACTCAGCCCGATCGGCGGCTACCCGGTCGTCGAGGCGGCGCCTGGTACCGCGGGCGCGGACGGCGGAGCCGAGGCGACCGCCGCGGCGCGGCTGAACCCCGGTGAGGCCACCCCGCTGCGGATCGGTGAGCGTCCGGGCGGCCCGGCCCAGCCGGCCGCGACCCCGAATCCGCTGGAGATGCCGACCGGCCCGATGCCCGCGGTGCTGCCGCGTCCGGACGGGCCGCCGCCCGGTGACGGCGTCTACCGGACCCGGCGCCCCGCGCTGGCGGTGCTGCTGGCGGTGATGGTGCTGGTGCTGGAGGTGCCGGCGGTACGGGTGTTGCTGCACGGCCTGTTCGGCGACCCGGTGTCGACGTCGCACGTGGTGGTGGGCATCTTCCTGGTGGTCGGCCTGCCGATCTTCGGCACCGGCCTGTACGGGCTGCGCACCGGCGGGCTGGCGCTGGCCGACGGCAGCCGGGGCTGGCTGCGCCCGCCGACGGCGTACCTGACCGTCGGGCTGGTGCTGTTCCTCGCCGCCGCCCTCGCGGCGGGCTGAGACGCGGCCCGACCCCGGTACGCCGGAGTGGCGGTGTCACCGACAGGGTGACGCCGCCACTTCGCCGTCCTGGAGTCGATCAAGGCGCTCCTGGGGCCGATCAAGGCGCACCTGGAGTCGATCAGGCCGGCCTCCGCACCCGGAGGTCGTACAGCGGAGAGGGCGCGTACACTGGTCGACTGGCGACCGCCTCGTGCGGTCGACCTCGCGTGCCCTCTCCACGGTCTCCTCCGTGGGGCGACGGCCTCCCTGGTCCCGGTCTGACGTATCGGGCCCACCCTGGCCGGCGATCGGGCGCCAGGCGTCCGGCCGCCGGCTGGACGGACAACCAGGGACAACGTAGGAGTAACCCACCATGGCCGTCGTGACCATGCGTCAGCTGCTGGAAAGCGGTGTGCACTTCGGGCACCAGACCCGCCGCTGGAACCCGAAGATGAAGCGCTTCATCTTCACCGAGCGCAACGGTATCTACATCATCGACCTGCGCCAGACGCTCGACTACATCGAGAAGGCGTACGAGTTCGTCCGCACCACCGTCGCCGGTGGCGGCAGCATCCTGTTCGTCGGCACCAAGAAGCAGGCCCAGGAGGCCATCGCCGAGCAGGCGACCCGGGTCGGCCAGCCGTACGTCAACCACCGCTGGCTCGGTGGCATGCTGACCAACTTCCAGACCGTGTACAAGCGGCTGCAGCGGATGAAGGAGCTGGAGGCCCTGGGTGACCTGAGCGGCACCGCCGCCGGTTACACCAAGAAGGAGACGCTCCAGCTCTCCCGCGAGAAGATCAAGCTCACCAAGACCCTCGGTGGTCTGCGGGACATGCAGAAGCTCCCGGCCGCGGTGTGGATCGTCGACACCAAGAAGGAGCACATCGCCGTCGACGAGGCCCGCAAGCTGGGCATCCCGGTGATCGCGGTGCTCGACACCAACTGCGACCCGGACGAGGTCGACTTCCCGATCCCGGGCAACGACGACGCCATCCGCTCGGCCGAGCTGCTGACCAAGGTCGTGGCCGCCGCCGTCGCCGACGGTCTGATCGCCCGTTCCGGCCGCAACCGGGGCGCGGACGAGAAGCCTGAGGCCGGCCAGGTCGGCGCGGACGAGCCGCTGGCCGAGTGGGAGCGCGAGCTGCTCGAGGAGCCGAAGAAGGCCGACGAGCAGCCCGCCGCCGCCGCCGAGCCGGCCGCGCCTGCCGCCGAGCAGCCGGCGACCGCCTCCGCGGAGTGATCTCGCCGTCGCGTCCCCACCGTCGGCGATTCCCGGCGGTGGGGGCGTGACGGGTACGCCGGGCAGAACCGGCCCGGAACCGGGTAACCAGCACCCCAGACCACCTCACTGACACCGAAGAGAGAGTCATGTCCAACTTCACCGCCGCGGACGTCAAGAAGCTCCGCGACCTCACCGGCGCCGGCATGATGGACTCCAAGAAGGCGCTGACCGAGGCCGAGGGCGACTTCGACAAGGCCGTCGAGATCCTGCGCGTCAAGGGCGCCAAGGACGTCGGCAAGCGGGCCGGGCGCACCGCCGCCAACGGCCTGATCGCCCACTCCGGCCAGGCGCTGCTCGAGCTCAACTGCGAGACCGACTTCGTCGCCAAGAACGACGCCTTCATCGCGCTGGCCCAGCAGCTGGTCGAGCACGGCGTGGCCAGCGGCGCCACCAACGCCGAGGAGCTGCTCGCCAGCAGCATCGACGGCAAGAGCGTGGCCGACCTGATCCAGGAGCAGTCCGCCAAGATCGGCGAGAAGCTGGTGCTCAACCGCTTCGCCAAGCTGGACGGCACCACCGCGGTCTACATGCACCGCAAGAGCCAGGATCTGCCCCCGGCGGTCGGCGTGCTGGTCGAGTTCACCGGCAAGTCGGACGAGGCGGCGGACGCCGACGCGCGCGCCGTGGCCATGCAGATCGCCGCGATGCGGCCGAAGTACCTCACCCGCGACGAGGTGCCGGCCGAGACCGTCGAGTCCGAGCGGCGCATCGCCGAGCAGACCGCCCGCGAGGAGAACAAGCCCGAGGCGGCGCTGCCGAAGATCGTCGAGGGCCGGGTCAACGCCTTCTTCAAGGACTTCGTCCTGCTGGAGCAGTCGTCGGTCGCCGACAACAAGAAGACCGTCAAGCAGGTGCTGGCCGACGCCGGCATCGAGGTGACCCGCTTCCTGCGGTTCGAGGTCGGCCAGGCCTGAGCCGCCGCACCGGGCCGTCCGGCCCGGGCACAGGGGACAACGTCGACGAGGAGGCCGCCGGTGTACGCGACAGGCACCGCGGCCTCCTCGTCACATAGGGTCGGCAGGGGCACGTACGCGACGCTCGCGCGATGCGCGGGGAGAAGGGGCGGGGCGGATGACGCAGGTTGTGAGTGACCGGAGCCTGGCGGCGGAGGACCCGACCGCCCCTCCGCCCGGTCGGTCCCGCCGGGTGGTGCTGAAGCTCTCCGGTGAGGTCTTCGGCGGCGGCGCGATCGGCGTCGACCCCGACGTCGTGCAGGGCATCGCCCGCCAGATCGCCACAGTGGTACGCCGCGGCGTGCAGGTGTCGGTGGTGGTCGGCGGCGGCAACTTCTTCCGCGGCGCCGAGCTGCAGAAGCGCGGCATGGACCGCGCCCGCGCCGACTACATGGGCATGCTCGGCACGGTCATGAACTGCCTGGCCCTCCAGGACTTCCTGGAGAAGGAGGGCATCGAGACCCGGGTGCAGAGCGCCATCACGATGGCCCAGGTCGCCGAGCCGTACATCCCGCTGCGCGCGATCCGCCACCTGGAGAAGGGCCGCGTGGTCATCTTCGGTGCCGGCGCCGGCATGCCGTACTTCTCCACCGACACGGTGGCCGCCCAGCGGGCGCTGGAGATCCGCGCGGACGTGGTGCTGATGAGCAAGAACGGCGTGGACGCGGTCTACACCGCCGACCCCCGGATCGACCCGACCGCGAGCAAGCTCGACTCCATCACCTTCTCCGAGGTGCTGCGCCGTAACCTGCGGGTGGCCGACGCCGCCGCGTTCAGCCTCTGCATGGAGAACGGCCTGCCGATGCTGGTCTTCGGCGCCCAGGGCGACGACACCATCGTCCGGGCCGTCGGCGGCGAGAAGATCGGCACCCTGATCACCGCCTGACCGGCCCGCCGGCCGGCAGCGGTCCCTCTGCCACGGCAGCACCCGCACCACACACGACGAGCGACAGAAGGAGGCGAGGAGACCGGTGATCGACGACACCCTCCTCGAGGCGGAGGAGAAGATGGAGCGTGCCATCGAGCACGCCAAGGAGGAGTTCGGCGGCATCCGTACCGGACGCGCCAACGCCGCCATGTTCTCCCGGATCGTCATCGACTACTACGGCAGCCCGACCCCGCTGCCGCAGATGGCGTCCATCGCGGTGCCCGAGCCGCGCATGGTGATCATCAAGCCGTACGACAACTCGCAGCTGGGCGCCATGGAGAAGGCGATCCGCGACTCGGACCTCGGGGCCAACCCGAACAACGAGGGCAACCAGCTCCGCATCGTCCTGCCGCAGATGACCGAGGAACGGCGCCGCGACATGATCAAGGTCGCCCGGCAGAAGGGCGAGGAGGCCAAGGTCGCCGTCCGCAACATCCGCCGCAAGGCCAAGGAGGAGCTGGACCGCCTGGTCAAGGACGGCGAGGTCGGCGAGGACGAGGGCCGGCGCGCGGAGAAGGAGCTGGACGACCTGACCCAGCGCTTCGTCGCAGGAGTCGACGAGCTGGTCAAGCACAAGGAGAGCGAGCTGCTCGAAGTCTGAGCACCCGCGTACCTCGCACGGCACCGCGCCGCCGTCGCCCGCCCGGGCGGCGGCCCGGTGCCGTCGTCGTGCCCGGCGGCGCACACCCTCGGGGCCGCGGCGGGTGCAGTAGGCTCGGCACGATTCCCGACCACCACGGGGTGAACGGCGGGAGTCGCCCGGCCGTCGGTCGGTCAACAGGAAGTCTCACGCCGGTAGGGGATGGTCTTGGTCTTGCGTCATGTGGTGGCTCTCGTACCGGCTGCCGGTGCGTGATGTCCCACCCCGACCCCTACGGCAACACCGAGTCGCGTGGCTGGGACCGCCCGGCCGCCCCGGCCCTGCCCTGGCCGGACACCGATCTGGAGCCCGGCCCCTGGCGGCCCGGCCCGGCCGCGCACACCCACCCCGCCGAGCCGGACACCTACGCGCGTCCCGGAGCAGCCCCGGACCCGTATGCCGGTCCGGACACGTACACCGGATCCGACACCTACGCCGGGCCGTACCCGACGACCTCGCGGCACCACGACGGCCCGGGCCGGTACGACGGACCGCCGGCCGGCGACCGTGGGCGGCCCGCCGGGCCGGACCACGACGGCCCGTGGGGTGAGACCGCCCGAGACGACGAGTACCCGACCGCGCAGATCGCGCCGGTGCGCGACGAGCCCACCGAGCAGATCCCGGCGGTACGCGACGAGCCCGCCTCGGAGCCGCCGGCCGGGCGCCGCGGGCCGGGACGCCGGCGGGCGAGCGCCGAGCGTCCGCCGACCACCGTGCCGAAGACGTCCCGGGCGGGGCGCAACCTGCCGGCCGCGATCGGCGTCGGGGTGGCCCTCGGCGCGGCGGTCGTGGTGCCGCTGTTCTTCTTCATGCCGGCGTTCCTCGCCGTGCTGGCGACCGCTGTGGGGATCGGCATCTGGGAGATGGCCCGCGCGGTACGCCGCAGCGGCGCCCACCCGCCGCTGGCGCCGCTCGTCGCCGGTGGCGTGATCACAGTGGGCCTGGCCTGGTACGCGGGCCCCGACGCGCTCTGCCTCGGCCTGCTGGTCACGGTGCTGGGCACGATGATCTGGCGGCTGGGCGACGGGCCCGGCAACTACCAGCGCGACCTGACCGCGGCCACCCTGATCGCGGTGTACGTGCCGTTCCTCGCCGGGTTCGCGGCCATGCTCGCGGCGGCGCCTGGTGACGGGCACCTGCGGGTGCTGGTGACATTGGCTGCGGTGGTGCTCTCCGACACCGGCGGGTACGCCGCGGGCGTGTCGTTCGGCAAGCACCCGATGGCGCCCACGATCAGCCCGAAGAAGTCCTGGGAGGGCTTCGCCGGCTCGGTGACGGCCGCGGCGGCGGGCAGCGCGGCGCTGCTGTGGGCGTTGTTCGACGTGGCGCCCTGGTGGGGCGCATTGTTCGGGATGGCGATCTCGGTCTCGGCGGTGCTCGGTGACCTCGCCGAGTCGATGATCAAGCGGGATCTCGGCGTCAAGGACATGAGCAACCTGCTGCCCGGGCACGGCGGCCTGATGGACCGGCTCGACTCGATCCTGTTCGCCGTGCCGGTGGCCTACCTGCTGCTCGCCGTCTTCGTCCCGGTGGTGAACTGAGGCATGCGTCACGGCGGCGACCCGCTGCGGGCCGGGTGGCCGGGGGCGATTCGACACGTACGGACGGGTGCGTCCGGGCGGGAGCGTGTCAGACTGGACGCGCCATGACGAGTCTTCCGCTGATCTCCGTAGACCCCGACGCCCGCGGCCGCCGGCCCTCGATGCCTCCCCGCCACCTCGCCGACCTGGACCTGCCGGGCCGGCAGGCGCTCGTCGCCGAGCTGGGTGAGCCCGCGTTCCGCGCCAAGCAGGTCTCCAACCACTACTTCGGCCGCCTGGTACGCGACCCGGAGCGGATGACCGACCTGCCGGCGGCGACCCGGGAGCGGCTGGCGGGCGAGCTGCTGCCCACGCTGCTGACCCCGGTCCGCGAGCTGGCCTGCGACGACGGCGCGACCCGCAAGGCGCTCTGGCGGCTGCACGACGGCTCGCTGGTGGAGAGCGTGCTGATGGGCTACCCGGACCGGGTGACCGTCTGCATCTCCAGCCAGGCCGGCTGCGGCATGGCCTGCCCGTTCTGCGCCACCGGCCAGGCCGGGCTGACCCGCAACCTGTCCACCGCCGAGATCGTCGACCAGGCGGTCTACCTGGCCGGGGTGGCCGCGTCCGGCGTCGTGGCCGGTTCGCCGCCGCGGCTGTCGCACGTGGTGTTCATGGGCATGGGCGAGCCGCTCGCGAACTACTCGCGGGTGGTGGCGGCGATCCGCCGGCTGGTGGCCCCGGCGCCGGAGGGGCTGGGCCTGTCGCAGCGGCACATCACCGTCTCGACCGTCGGTCTGGTGCCGGCGATCCGCCGACTGGCCAGCGAAGACCTCTCGGTGACCCTTGCGTTGTCGCTGCACGCCCCCGATGATGAGCTGCGCGACGAACTCGTCCCGGTCAACCAGCGCTGGAAGGTGTCCGAGGTGCTGGACGCGGCGTGGGACTACGCGGCCACGACGGGGCGTCGCGTGTCCATCGAATACGCGATGATCAAGGACGTGAACGATCAGCCGTGGAGAGCCGATCTGCTCGGGCGGCTACTGGCCGGCAAGCTGGCCCACGTGAACCTGATCCCGCTCAACCCGACTCCGGGCAGCCGCTGGGACGCCAGCCCGAAGCCGGTCGAGCGGGAGTTCGTCCGGCGGTTGCGCGACGCCGGGGTGTCGACCACGGTGCGCGACACCCGGGGACGCGAGATCGACGGGGCCTGTGGGCAGCTCGCCGCCGCCGGGGACACGGACGGCGACTCACGCGCGGCAACGGCGTAGCGGTACGAGACCAGGAGACATAGTGGCGAGTCAGGGTCAGCGTTTCCGGCGTAAGGCGCTCCGCCGGGGCTACAAGGTCGACGAGGTCGATGCCTTCCTGGACCGGGTCGAGGCGACACTCGACGGCCAGCCGATCGGCGCGCCCGTGGCCTCCCAGGAGGTCCACGACGTCGTCTTCCGGGTCCGGTTCAACGGCTACGACGAGTGGCAGGTCGACCTGCACCTCGACCGGGTCGAGCGCCAGCTCGCCGAGCTGGAGGAGCGCGGTGGCGCACCGGCCGGGCGTGGTGGCGACCCGCGGATGGCCGACCGGCTCGGCCCGCCGATGCGCGACGACCGGGGCATGTCGCCGGTGCCGCAGCCGCCGATGCCGCCCCGGCAGATGCCCGCCCAGCCCGGCCCGCCCGCCGACCGCTACGGCAACCGCTACGACGAGCCGACCGGCGCGTTCGCCGGTGGCTACGACGGCCCGCGCGGTGGCTACGACGGCCCCCGCGGCCCGGGTGGCCCCGGCCCGATGGGCCCGGGCGCGCCGATGGGGCACGGCGGCCCGCCCTCGCGCGGCCTGCCGCCCGGCCCTGGTGGCTACGGGCCGCCGGACAACGGCCCCGGCGGCTACGGGCCGCCGGACAACGGTCCCGGTGGGTACGGCCCGCCGGACAGCGGCCCGGGCGGCTACGGGCCGCCGGACAGCGGCCCCGGTGGGTACGGCCAGGAGGAGCGCTTCGACGGGTTCGAGGCCGGCCGGCGTGCCCGTGCCGACATGACCGCCGAGATCCGCATGCCCGAGCGTGAGCTGCGCGGTCGTGGCCCCGGTGGCCCGCCGGCGCTGCCGCAGCAGGGTTACGGCGCACCGGAGCCCGGCTACGGCCCGCCGGACCCGGGTTACGGGCCGCCGGACCAGGGCTACGGCCCGGGCCCCTCGATGACCGGCCCGCCGCTCGTGAGCCCGCCGGTCGCCGGTCCGCCGATGGTGGGGCCGCCGATGGCCGGCCCGCCCGGCAGCGACCTGCACCGGGTCGACCAGATCCGGCGCAGCTTCCAGGTCCGGCGGTTCGGCAGCGGGTACGACCCGGACCAGGTCGACCGGTTCTTCGAGACGCTGCTCGGCGGCATGCAGGGGCGCAACCCGATGCCGGTGAACCCCAAGGAACTCGACACGCTGCGCTTCGGGCTGGTGCCCGGTGGCTACTTCGAGGCCGAGGTCGACGCCGCGCTCAAGGACGTGCAGGACATCCTGCTCGGCCGCTGACCCCGCCTCCCGAGACGACGAAGGGCCCGCCCCCCGGTGAGGGGGCGGGCCCTTCGCGCACTACCGTGGGCGCCGCGCGTCAGGACCGCAGGCCGTTGCGGCGCAGCACGGCGTCGCCGATGACGATGGCGATCAGCAGTCCGGCGATCCCGAACAGCCAGATGTGCTCCACCCGGCCCTCCTCGATCCCGCAGAGCGCCATCAGTACCAAAGCCACCGCCGACAGCACCGCACCGATCCGTCCGGACTTGCGGTGTCCGGGCTTGTGCTGATCTGGCGCGGTTACCGGCTCGTCTCCTGCCACTGTCGGTCCTTCCCTCGCGATCGGATCTCCGATCAGTCTGGCACGGCCCGAACCGGGCCCGGCGCAGGGTCCGACCTCCTGTGCCGGGGATGACCCGGGCGGGCGACAGCGGGCGGGCGGCACGGCCCGGGTCGTTGGTCCCGTACCGGTGGGGGCGGTTGGCCACTACCGGCGTCGCGGGACGGCGAGCACACTGCCTCCGGTAGCGTCTTGACGTACACCTTGATGCCTTTTTGAGGAGGACTGCGGTGCGAGTGACCGGTACGGGGCATGCCAGCATGCGGATCGACACGGCCGCGGGCAGCATCCTGTGCGACCCGTGGGTCAACCCCGCCTACTTCGCCTCGTGGTTCCCCTTCCCGGACAACTCCCTGCTCGACTGGGCGACCCTCGGCCAGGTCGACTACCTGTACGTGTCGCACCTGCACCGGGACCACTTCGACGCGAAGCACCTGCGTGACTTCGTGTCGAAGGACGCCACCGTCCTGCTGCCCGAGTTCCCCACCTCGGAGATGGAGGACGAGTTCCGGGAGCTGGGCTTCACCAAGTTCCTCAAGGCCCCGAACGAGCAGGTCGTGGAGCTGCCCGGCGGCCTGAAGATCATGATCCAGGCGCTGACCAGCCCGACCGACGGCCCGATCGGCGACTCCTCGCTCTGGGTCGAGTACGACGGCGTCCGGCTGCTCAACCAGAACGACGCCCGTCCGACCGACCTCAGCGTGTTCGCCGAGCTGGGCCACGTGCACGCGCACATGCTCCAGTTCTCCGGCGCGATCTGGTACCCGATGGTCTACGAGCTGCCGCAGGCGGCGAAGACCGCGTTCGGCAAGCAGAAGCGGGACCGGCAGTTCGACCGCACCTGGCGCTACATCGACGACCTGAAGGCCGACCACGTCTTCCCGATCGCCGGCCCGCCGTGCTTCCTCGACGACGAGCTGTGGCAGTTCAACGACATCTTCGGCGACGAGGGCAACATCTTCCCCGACCAGTCGGTGTTCCTCGCCGAGTACGCCAAGGTCGGCGGCACCAACGGCATCGTGTTGCTGCCGGGCAGCGTCTCGGAGATCACCACCGAGGGCGCGACCACCACCCACCCGGTGCCGGTGGAGGAGTTCTTCGCGAACAAGGTCGCCCACCTGGAGGAGATGCGGGAGCGCAAGCGCGGCGTCATCGAGGCCGAGAAGGCGTCCTGGCGGCACCCCGAGGTCGACGTGCTCGGCGAGATGAAGCGCCGGGTCGAGCCGCTGCTCGACGAGTCGATCTACCTGGCCAAGGGCGTCGGCGGGCCGGTCCGCTTCGACCTGGTCGGCTACGACGGCGAGAGCGTCGAATCCATCGTGGTGGACTTCCCCGGCAAGGAGGTCCGGCCGTACGCGGACGAGAAGGTCCGCTACCGGTTCCGTACCGAGCGGGCGCTGATCGAGCACCTGCTGCACATCGGCGAGGTGGACTGGGTCAACTCCCTCTTCCTGTCCTGCCGTTTCTCCGCGGCCCGCATCGGCCAGTACAACGAGTTCGTCTACGCCTTCTTCAAGTGCCTGTCCGAGGAGCGCCTCCAGTACGCCGAGGGCTGGTACGACGAGCACGAGCGGGCGGTCGACGCCGAGGACATCACGCTCGACGGCTGGGTGGTGCAGCGGCGCTGCCCGCACCTGAAGGCGGACCTGAGCCGGTTCGGCATCGTCGACGGCGACCAGCTCACCTGCCAGCTGCACGGCTGGAAGTTCGACCTGGCCAGCGGGCGCTGCCTGACCAGCGTCGGGCACAAGATCCGCGCGCACCGCGCCGACGCGGAGACCCCGGCGCCGGCCGGGGAAGCGGCCATCTGACGAGTTCCGCCCCGTCCGCCGTCCCCGGCACGCGACCATCTGTCGTGAGGGGGCGGCGTGACGGGTGCGGACAGGGAACCGGCGTACCGGTTCGGGCGCGGCAACGAGATGGCGCGCGACGCCTCCCGGGTGGAGGCGTTCAGCGACGCGGTGATCGCCATCGTGCTCACCCTGATGGCCGTCGAGCTGCTGTCGTTCGACCCGGACACGCCGCAGGACGACGGGCTGCCGGCCGCCCTGCTGCACGAGTGGCGCGCCTACCTGGCGTACGTGATCACGTTCGCCATCGTCGGCCAGGTCTGGCTGACCCACCACAACATGTGGCGTTACGTCCGCCGGGTCGACCAGATGCTGCTGGTGCTGAACCTGCTGCTGCTGATGTTCGTGGCGGCGATCCCGTTCACCGCGGACCTGCTCGCGGACAACCTGCGCGGCACCGTCGGCGACCAGCGGCTGACCGCCGCGCTGTACGCGGGCGTGGTGCTCGGTGAGGCGCTGTTCTTCAACCTGAGCTGGTGGTGGGCGCGCCGCCGCGGGCTGCTGCAACCGGGCCTGGACCCGAGGCTGGCGCGGGCGGTGGCCCGCCGGTTCCGCCTCGGTCCGCTGCTCTACCTCATCGCGTTCGCGATCGTGTTCGTCGACCCGGTGCTGAGCCTGCTGGCGTACCTGCTGCTGGTCGGCGTCTACCTGGTGCGCGGGCCGGGCGACCTCCCGCCCGCCGGCCAGGAGGCGCCCGAGACGCCGTGAGCGGTGTTGAGGCGGTTGTTAAGAAGGGGCCCTTCCTCTACCGGAGGCGTTAATAAGGGGCCCTTCCTTACATCTCGGCGAGGATGCGGCGGGCCGCGTTGTGCCCGGCCGCGCCGATCACGCTGCCCGCCGGATGGCAGCCGGCGCTGCCCGCGTACACGCCGTCCACCCCCGTGGCGTACGGCATCCGGTCGGTGAACGACACCGTGTTGTCGACGTGGTGGATGTGCCCGCCGGTGATGCCGAAGTGCGCCTCGATGCCGGGCGGCGGCAGCGGCACCGCGTCCGCGACCAGGTCACCGGCGCCCGGGGCGTACCGCTCGCAGATCGCGATCAGCCGCTCCACGTAGCCGGGCAGCGCCGCCTCCCAGGTGGTGCCGGCCAGCTCGTAGGGGACCGACTGCACGAACAGGGCCGACGAGTGGTGCCCCGCGTCGTCGGACAGCGACGGGTCGACTGTGGTGTGCAGGTACCACTCGATCGTCGGCTCCTCCGGCAGCCGCCCGGCCCGCACGTCCGCCCACATGCCGCGCAGCGCCGCCATCGGCGACTCGCCGCCGTCGCCGACGAGTGAGGCCGAGCCGGGCAGCAGGTGGATGGTCGACCCGAACGGGCTCGGCGCGTCGTCCGGCAGGCAGGAGAAGCGCGGCAGCCCGGTCAGCGCCAGGTTGAGCTTGAGCGTGGTGCCGGTGCGGCGGACCGCCGCCATCCGCGCGTCGAGTTCCGCCGGGAGCGCGCCGTCGGGCAGCAGCTCCATCAGCCGGTACGGGTCACAGGCGCCGAGCACCACGGAGGCGTCCACCTCCCGCCCGTCGGCGAGCGTCACCCCGGCGGCGGCGCCTCCGGCCAGCCGGATCGCTGTGACCGGCGCGTCGGCCACGATCCGCGCCCCGGCGCGCACGGCGGCCTCGGCGAACGTGCGGGACACCGTGCCCATGCCGCCCCGGGTGATCATCCAGGTGCCGTCCGCGCCCGGCAGCCGGCACATGTTGTGCACCAGGAAGTTGTGACCCGTTCCGGGATCGTCCGGGCCGGCGTTGAGCCCGGACAGGCCGTCGGTGACCGCGTACATGCCGACCAGCAGCTCGGAGCGGAAATCGAAGCGGGCCAGGTGGTCGGCGACAGAGCCGCGTACCAGGTCGACGAAGACCTGCCGCAGCGCGGGCCGCACGTAGCGTTCGGCGGTCTCCTCGACCGGCAGCGGCTCGGCCAGCCACGCCGGGGCGAGATCCTCCCGCAGCTGGGCCAGCTCGGCGTGCAGCGCGTCGTCGGCTGCGACGTCGGCGGGGGAGAACATCTCCGCGAGCTGCCGCCGGCTCGCCGCCACGTCGCTGCCGGCCAGCAGGTACGGCGAGCCGAGCCCGCCCGGCGTGGGCAGGAAGTAGTGCGGGTCGCGGCGCAGCACCGGGATGGTCACGTCGAGCGTGGCCAGCAGCTCCGGCGGCATCAGCCCGAGCAGGTACGACCCGGTGGAGTGACGCAGCCCCGGCACCTTCGGGAACGGGTTCTCGGTGCGGGTCGCCCCGCCGATCACCGCTGACGCCTCCAGCACCAGCACGTCCAGGCCGGCGCGGGCCAGCAGGATCGCCGAGACCAGGCCGTTGTGTCCGGCGCCGACCACCACGACGTCGGCGCGGGACGGCAGCTCACTGGCGTCGCTCATGGAGTGCGGGCTGGGCATGCGCTCACGGCCCTCGCTTCGCTCGGTGCGTTCGCTCATGCCGCGGAGCGTAGCGGCGGCCCGTCCCGGACGGGAGGGTTCGCGGCGGGGCGCTACCGTTCCGGGCATGTCCCCGGCTGTTCAGATCGCGCTCGCGGTGGCGCTCGTCGTGGTGGTGCTCCTGCTCCTGCTCGTGCTGCGGCGCGACCGTCCCCGGGACCTGGTCGCCCCTGATCGCCCGGCCGGCGACGGGCAGGCCGAGGTGCTCCGGCTGGCCCGCGCGGGGCGTACGGTCGAGGCGGTCAAGGTGCTGCGCGAGCAGACCGGGCTGTCGCTGCTGGACGCGAAGCGGGCGGTGGACGCGCTGGCGGCCGGCGGATCCTGGCCGCCCGGCCCTCCGGCGCCCGGAAAGGGCGTCGACGAGGCGGTGCGGGCCGAGGCCGCGCGGCTGCTGTACCGGGGCAAGAAGATCCAGGCGATCAAGGTGGTACGGGAGCACACGCACATGTCGCTCGCCGACGCGAAGCGGTACGTCGAGGGCCTCTGACGGCCGGACGGCAGTCACCGGGCGTTCACCCTATAGTGGCAGTTGTCGATGCATTTCCGTCCTACCGTCGACGGGACACCCACCGCCTCCGGGAGGTAATCCCCGATGGATCGTCGTACCGTCCTGCGCGCCACAGCCGCCGGTGGCGCCGCCGCTCTCGCCGGTGGTCTCTGGGCCGCCGCTGCCGCCCCGGCCCAGCCCGCCCAGCCCGGCCCCGGCCCGTACGGCGACCTCCTGGCCGCCGACGCCAACGGCCTCCAGTTGCCGGCCGGCTTCACCGGCCGGGTGATCGCGCGTTCCGGGCAGCGCGTCGCCGGCACCTCGTACACCTGGCACCCGGCGCCCGACGGCGGCGCCTGCTTCCCGTCCGGCGACGGCTGGATCTACGTCTCCAACTCGGAGGTCCCGCTCGTCGGCGGCGCCTCAGCGGTGCGGTTCGCCGCCGACGGCGCGATCGCCGCCGCGTACCGGATCCTCGGCGGCACGAACGTCAACTGCGCCGGTGGCCCGACCCCGTGGGGGACGTGGCTGTCCTGCGAGGAGGTGCCGCTGGGCCGGGTCTTCGAGACCTGGCCGGAGGGCGGCCGGTCCGGCGAGGGGCGGACCCGGATGGGCCGCTTCAAGCACGAGGCGGCGGCCTGCGACCCGGTGCGGCGGGTGGTCTACCTGACCGAGGACGAGGGGGACGGCTGCTTCTACCGGTTCGTCCCGGACACCTGGGGCGACCTGCGCACCGGCCGGGTGCAGGTGCTCTGCGCCCCGGACGGCCAGGTGACCGGGCCGGTGACCTGGCGGGACCTGCCGGACCGCGACGGGTTCCCGGTGCCCACCCGCTACCAGGTGGGCGCGGCGCAGACGTTCGACGGCGGCGAGGGCTGCTGGTACGCCGACGACACCTGCTGGTTCACCACCAAGGGCGACAACCGGGTGTGGGCGTACGACGCGGTGAACCAGCGGCTCGACCTCGCGTACGACGACTCGCTGGTGCCGGCCGGGGCCGCGCCGCTGACCGGCGTCGACAACATCACCGGCACCGCGGGAGGCGACCTCTACGTGGCCGAGGACGGCGGCAACATGGAGATCAACGTGATCACGCCGGCCGGTGTGGTGACCCCGTTCCTGCGGCTGCTCGGGCAGTCCGGGTCGGAGCTGACCGGGCCGGCGTTCTCGCCGGACGGCAGCCGCCTCTACTTCTCCTCGCAGCGCGGCACCAGCGGCGCCCGGGCCGGGACCGGCGGCATCACGTACGAGGTGCGCGGCCCGTTCCGGCGCTGACCCGCAGCCGTCAGGCGCGGGCCGCCACCCGGGCGGCCCGCCATCGGCTCGCCGCCAGCGTCGCGGAGTAGCCGGACAACACGATCACGTGGAACAGGTACAGCCAGAGCAGCACCGCCACGCCGCCGCCGATCTCGTCGAAGCCGCCGAACGGCACGCCCAGGTCCAGCGGCAGCGAGCAGAACAGCACGAAGCCGTGCAGGAAGCCGGACAGGTTCGCCGCGGTGAACGAGCCCAGGGCCACTGTGGCGAGCCAGTCCGGGGAAGCCGGGCCGACCACCCGGAACACCCAGATCAGCACCGGTGTGAGCACCAGCCACACCGCCAGGAACGACAGCACCACGCCGAGCGCGCCGACCCAGCCGCCCTGGCGTACCAGCCGGGTGGTCAGCGGCAGCCCGAGCAGGATCGACAGCAGCAGCGCCGGGGCCGGCGCCAGCAGCGGGAGCAGCAGCAGGCGGCCCCGCCAGCCGACCAGCGCGCCGGACTCGGCGCGCGGCTCGGCCACCGAGACGAACGCGCGGCGCAGCCCTTCCCCGTAGAGCGAAGCCGGCAGCAGCGAGGCCAGCGCCAGCAGCGGGGTCAGCCCCAGACCGGCCTCGACGAGCGCGTCCGCCGCCCGGTGGGCGCCGATCTCGGTGGGCAGCGTGTCGATCGCGTACCCGGTCAGCCGCCGTACCCGGTCCGCCCCGGCGAGCAGCCCGGTCAGCCAGATCGCCAGCAGCGCCACCGGCACCACGGCGATCGCGCCGTAGAAGGTGATCGCGGCGGCGTGCAGCGACAGGTCGCGACCGCGGACCGGCCGGAACGCCGCCGCCGTGATCCGCTTGGTCCGTTCCCACCCGTCGCCCATCGCCCTCTCGTTCCCCGTACGCCCCCGCGCCACGCATTACGATCCGGCGGCATGACGATCGCCACGACCGACCGGCTGGTGCTCCGGGACTGGACCGAGTCGCCGGACGACCTGGCCCGGATCTACGACATCTACTCCCGGGACGAGGTGATGCGCTGGCTGGGCGGCGGCAAAGGGCGGATGACCGACCCGTCCGAGGCGCGCGAGCGGGTCCGGATGTGGCACGAACGCTGGGCGCCGTACGGCGGTCGCTGGGGCCTGTGGGCGATCGAGCCGCGCGACGGCGGGCCGGTGGCGGGGAGCATCCTGCTCAAACCGCTACTGGGACGCGACGGCGTCACCCTGACCGACGACATCGAGGTCGGCTGGCACCTGCACCCCGACGCCCAGGGCCGCGGCTACGCCACCGAGGCGGCCCGCGCGGTGCTGGAGCGCGAGTTCGCCGCCGGCACCCCGAGGGTGTACGCGGTGGTGATGGCCGGGAACGACCCGTCGATGGCGGTGGCCCGGCGCCTCGGCATGACGCACGCGGGTGTGCGCACCGACTGGTACGGCGGCGTCGAGCTGGAGACCTTCGTCCTGGAGCGCCCCGCCTGACCGTTCGGCGGAACTGCTCCCGCCCCGGCGATCATGAGGTTGGCGGCGACAAATCGGACCGCCGACGCCGCCAACCTCATGATCAACGGGAGTGGCGGTGGGGACGGACAACGTGTGCGAGCAGGGCGGATCGGGGCAGCGCCGCTAGGTGAGGGGTAGCACGACTACCCGCTGAGGGGGTGAGCCCGATGGCCCAGGCCGCATTCGCGCCCGAGCCGGCACCGCAGCCCGCCGAGCCGTCGTTCGACGTGCTCCGCTGGCACGACGAGCCCTGGACCGCGCAGCTCGCTCTCGATCTCCTGCCGGAGACCAACGGCCCGAAGGTCGAGTTCAGCGTCGACCCGGCCGACCTGCTCGACGAGGAGGCGCCGCAGGCGTGATCGACACCGGTTCGCCGAAGTGGTGGCATCGCGGCGACCCTGATGCCGCCACCTCGGCGAAGTGGAGTCGATCATGCCGCCGGGCACTCCGGGACGAACCGGGGTGAGGCGCTGGGGAACAATGGTCCGGTGACCACTCCCCGAGATCTCGTGCTGCTCGGCTCGACCGGCTCGATCGGCACCCAGGCCATCGACATCGTCAAGCGCAACCCGGACCGCTTCCGGGTGGTGGCCCTCGGCGCGGGTGGCGGCAACGTGGAGTTGCTCGCCGCGCAGGCGCTGGAGCTGGGCGTGGAGGCGGTCGGTGTGGCCCGCGCGTCCGCCGCGCAGGATCTTCAGCTCGCGTTCTACGCCGAGGCGAGCCGGCGTGGCTGGGCCACCGGCGACTTCAAGCTGCCCAAGATCGTGGCCGGGCCGGACGCGATGACCGAGCTGGCGCAGTGGCCGTGCGACGTGGTGCTCAACGGCGTGGTCGGCTCGCTGGGCCTGCCGCCGACGCTGGCCGCGCTGCACGCCGGTCGTACCCTCGCGCTCGCCAACAAGGAGTCCCTGGTGGCCGGCGGCCCGCTGGTCAAGGCCGCGGTGACGCACCCGGGGCAGATCGTTCCGGTGGACTCCGAACACTCGGCGCTGGCGCAGTGCCTGCGCGGCGGCGCCCGGGGCGAGGTGCGGCGGCTGGTGGTCACCGCCAGCGGCGGCCCGTTCCGGGGGCGGCGGCGTGACGAGCTGACCGCCGTCACGCCGGAGCAGGCGCTGGCACACCCGACCTGGAACATGGGCCCGGTCGTCACGATCAACTCCGCCACGATGGTCAACAAGGCGCTGGAGGTGATCGAGGCGCACGAGCTGTTCGACGTGCCGTACGCCGACATCGAGGTGATGGTCCACCCGCAGTCGGTGATCCACTCGATGGTCGAGTTCACCGATGGGTCCACGCTCGCCCAGGCCAGCCCGCCGGACATGCGACTGCCCATCGCGCTCGGCATCGGCTGGCCGGACCGCGTACCCGGCGCCGCCGCGGCTGTCGACTGGACCACTGCCCACACGTGGGAGTTCTTCCCGCTCGACGACGCGGCGTTCCCGGCTGTCGCGCTGGCCAAGGCGGCGGGGGAGGCCGGGCGCTGCCGCCCGGCGATCTACAACGCGGCGAACGAGGAGTGCGTGGCCGCGTTCGTCGCGGGCCGGCTGCCGTTCCTCGGCATCGTCGACACCCTCCAGCGGGTGCTGGAGGACGCTCCCGATTTCGACGAACCAGGTACCGTCGAGGACGTGCTCGCCGCCGAGTCGTGGGCACGGGCGCACGCCCAGGAGATCATCGTCGGGTCGGTGGAAGGAGCTCGATGAGCTATCTGCTCGGGGTGGTGCTGTTCGCCCTGGCGATCCTCATCTCGGTGAGCCTGCACGAGGCGGGGCACATGCTCACCGCCAAGGCGTTCGGGATGAAGGTCACCCGCTACTTCGTCGGCTTCGGCCCGACGCTCTGGTCGTTCAAGCGGGGCGAGACCGAGTACGGCATCAAGGGCATCCCGCTCGGCGGCTTCTGCAAGATCGTCGGCATGACACCGCAGGACGACGACGTCGAGCCGGGGGACGAGAAGCGCGCCATGTGGCGCTACCCGGTGTGGAAGCGGACGATCGTGATGTCCGCGGGCTCGATCACCCACTTCGCCCTGGCCCTGATCGCGCTCTGGATCATCGCGGTGTCGGTGGGGCTGCCGAACCCGAAGTTCCCCAGCACCGAGGCCGGCTTCCGGGCCGAGCCGGCGGTGATCGCCATCGCGCCGTGCGTGGTGGTGGAGAACGCGGCCCGCGCCTGCGAGTCCGGCGACCCCGCCAGCCCGGCCGAGAAGGCCCAGCTCAAGGACGGCGACCGGATCACCGCGGTGAACGGCAAGCCGGTCTCCACCTGGGGCGACATGCTCGACGTGGTCCGGGCCACCCCGCCCGGCACGGCCACCGTCGCCTACGTCCGTGACGGCAAGCCGGCCGAGGCGCGGGTCGACCTGGCCTCGGTGCAGCGTCCGCCGCTGGGCGACCCGAAGGGCGCCGCCTCGGCGGTCTCCGCGCTCGGCGTGGCGCTCTCGCCCAGCACCCCGACCCGGGTCGAGTACGGCCCGGTCGCCGCGTTCGGCGCCACCGCCGACTTCACCGGCACCATGGCCGTGCAGACCGCGCACGCCATGCAGCGCATCCCGCAGAAGGTGCCCGCGTTGTGGAACGCGATCACCGGCGGCGAGCGCGACGTGGACACCCCGATCAGCGTGGTCGGCGCCAGCCGGCTCGGCGGCGAGGCCGTGGAGAACAACGCCTGGCTGGTGTTCTTCATGCTGTTCGTGTCGCTGAACTTCTTCATCGGCGTGTTCAACCTGCTGCCGCTGCTCCCGCTGGACGGCGGCCACATCGCCATCGCCTGGTTCGAACGGGCGCGGTCCTGGCTCTACGCACGCATCGGCCGCGCCGATCCGGGCCGCGTCGACTACCTCAAACTCATGCCGTTCACGTACGCGGTGATCCTGATCGGCGGCGCGTTCACGCTGCTCACAGTCACCGCTGATGTCATCAACCCCATCACGCTCTTCTCAAGGTGAGTGCCTGAAGTGACCGCTGTCAGTCTCGGTATGCCCCCCGTACCGCCGCCGCCGCTGGCCCCGCGCCGGGCCAGCCGCCAGATCATGGTCGGTTCGGTGCCGGTCGGTGGTGGCGCGCCGGTCTCGGTGCAGTCCATGACCACCACCCTCACCGCCGACGTCAACGCCACGCTCCAGCAGATCGCCGAGCTGACCGCGTCCGGCTGCCAGATCGTCCGGGTCGCCGTGCCGTCGCAGGACGACGTGGAGGCGCTGCCCGCGATCGCCAAGAAGTCGCAGATCCCGGTGATCGCCGACATCCACTTCCAGCCGAAGTACGTCTTCGCGGCGATCGACGCCGGCTGCGCCGCGGTCCGGGTGAACCCGGGCAACATCCGGCAGTTCGACGACAAGGTCAAGGAGATCGCGCGGGCCGCCGGCGACGCGGGCGTGCCGATCCGGATCGGCGTCAACGCCGGCTCGCTGGACAAGCGCCTGCTGGCCAAGTACGGCAAGGCCACCGCCGAGGCGCTGGTGGAGTCGGCGCTGTGGGAGTGCTCGCTGTTCGAGGAGCACGGCTTCCGGGACATCAAGATCTCGGTGAAGCACAACGATCCGGTGGTGATGATCCGCGCGTACCGGCTGCTGGCCGAGAAGTGCGACTACCCGCTGCACCTCGGTGTCACCGAGGCCGGCCCGGCGTTCCAGGGCACGATCAAGTCGGCGGTGGCGTTCGGCGCGCTGCTGGCCGAGGGGATCGGCGACACCATCCGGGTCTCGCTGTCCGCCCCGCCGGTCGAGGAGATCAAGGTCGGCAACGCGATCCTGGAGTCGCTGGGCCTGCGCGAGCGCGGCCTGGAGATCGTCTCCTGCCCGTCCTGCGGGCGGGCGCAGGTCGACGTCTACAAGCTGGCCGAGGAGGTCACCGCCGGGCTGGAGGGCCTGCCGGTGCCGCTGCGTGTCGCGGTCATGGGCTGCGTGGTGAATGGTCCGGGCGAGGCCCGCGAGGCCGACCTGGGTGTGGCCTCGGGCAACGGCAAGGGCCAGATCTTCGTCAAGGGCAAGGTCGTCAAGACCGTGCCCGAGGCGCAGATCGTGGAGACGCTGATCGAGGAGGCGCTGCGGATCGCCGACGAGATGGGCGCCGAGATTCCCGAGGAGCTGCGTGACCTGGTGCCGGGCGGCGCCACTGTCACAGTGCACTGATCCGCATTCCCGCGTCGTCGTGCGGCCGTCCCCGGCAGGGGGCGGCCGCACGCGCCGTCTCAGGGCCGGGGCACGGCGGCGAAGGGGGAGAGGGTGAACCAGCCGGGCGCGGCGCGCCGCAACGCCTCCGGTCCGGCCACCTCCACCGCGCCGCCGCGCAGCGCCGCGGCCCACTCCAGGTCGCCCATCCAGACCTGGACCAGGGCGCGCAGGTCCGCCGTGACGGTCACCGTCACGTCGTGCCCGGGGTCGCTGTCGCAGACGTCGGCCTCGCCCGCGGCGATCACCATCCACCAGTCGCGCTGCGTCGTGGGCACGTCCCGGAAGCGGAACCGCACGACGGTACGCCCCGGCGGAACAGCGTCGTGGTCGACGTGGCGGTGCATGTCCCACAGCAGCAGCTTCGGGTCCAGGTCGGCGTCGCCCAGCTCGCCGATCCAGCGCACGCCCCAGGCGCCGAGCGCCTCCACCACGGGCCGCAGTTCGCGTCCGGCGGCGGTCGGGACGTAGCGCACGTCGGCGCCGTCGACCCGCCGCTCCACCACCCCGGCGCGGACGAGCTGGTGCAGCCGGCGGGACAGCAGCGTGGGCGACATCCGGGGCAGGCCCCGGCGCAGCTCGTTGAAGCGTTCCGAGCCGCTGACCAGCTCCCGGACCACGAGCAGCGTCCACCGCTCGTCGAGCAGTTCCATGGCCTTCGCCACGGGGCAGAACTGGTGGTAGGAGGCCCCCATGGCGGGCACGCTACGCCCGGCCCGCCACCCCGGCCAGCCGCCTGTCGGGAGCGGTACAGATCTCGTACTGGGGGCCGGGTCGTCCGCTGCCTAGCGTCCTGTGCAGGGACGACAGGTGAGGAGCGACCGATGATCGAGGAACGGGAACAGGACGCCGCGGTGAAGGCCCGGCACCGCGCGATGTGGGCGATGGGGGACTACGCCGCCGTGGCCGCGCAGGTGATCCCGGAGCTGGGGGCGACGCTGGTCCGGGCCGCCGGGGTGGCGCCGGGCATGCGGGTGCTGGACGTGGCGGCCGGGACCGGCAACGCGGCTCTGCCCGCGGCCCGGGCCGGTGCGGAGGTGGTGGCCGGCGACCTCACCCCGGAGTTGCTGGCGATCGGGCGGGCGGAGGCCGAGCGGGAGGGCTTGACGCTGACCTGGGAGGAGGCGGACGCGGAGGCGCTGCCGTACGCGGACGCCGCGTTCGACGCGGTGCTGTCGTGTGTGGGCGTGATGTTCGCGCCCCGGCACCGGGCCGCAGCCGACGAGGTGCTGCGGGTGTGCCGGCCGGGCGGGACGATCGGGCTGGTCAACTGGACTCCGGAGGGCTTCGTGGGCCAGTTGTTCGCGGCCATGCGGCCGTACGCGCCGCCACCGCCGCCGGGCGCGCAGCCGCCCCCGCTCTGGGGCGACGAGGACCATGTCCGGGAGTTGTTCGGCGACCGGGTCGACGCGTTCACGTCGGCGCGTGACGCCGTGGTGGTGGACCGGTTCGCCACGCCGGGGGAGTTCCGGGAGTTCTTCGCGACCCGTTACGGGCCCACTGTGGCGGTCTACCGGGCGAACGCCGGCGATCCGGAGCGTACGGCCGGGCTCGACCGGGCTCTGACCGACCTGGCCGCCCGGCACCTGGACGGTGGCGTGATGCGCTGGGAGTACCTGCTCGTCACCGCGCGCCGCGCCTGACGGCACGCCGGTCGTCGTCCGGCCGGCGTGCCGTTCCGGCGGCGGTGCTCACTCGGACTCGGCGAGGATGGCGTAGAGCTTGCGCCGGGTCTCGTCGAGCACCTGGGCGGCACGGGCGCGCTGGTCGTCGGTGCCGGTGGTCATGACCTGCCGCAGCGCCTGCATGGCCTGCGCCCCGGCGTCGCGGATGTCGTGCCAGCTGTTGACGGTCTGCTCGGCGAACTCCGCCCAGGGCGGGGCCTGCGCCGCGCCGGCCGCCTCGGCCTGGCCCGCCTCGGTCAGCGCGAACCGCTTGCGCCCGCCCTCGGAGTCGGGGGCCGTCGCGATGAGCCCCTCGTCCTCCAGCAGTTGCAGCGTCGGGTAGATCGAGCCGGGGCTGGGCCGCCAGGCCCCGCCGGTGCGGGAGTCGATCTCCTGGATCATCTCGTAGCCGTGCATCGGCCGTTCGGTGAGCAGGGCCAGCACGGCCCCGCGCACGTTCGGCCGCCGGCCGCGTCCGCGCCCGCCCCGGCCCCGCCCGTGGCCGTGGGGTCCGGGGGAGAAGGGCGGCGGACCCGGGGGTACGGGCGGGAAGCCGAAACCGCCACGGCGGCGCATCTCGTCGTGCATGGCGTGCATGCGTCGATGGAAACCCATCAGGGCTCTCCTTCTGTCGTCGTATCACTGATGCATCAACGATATATCGGCAATGCATCGCCGACAAGACGTCACGTAACCGGGCTGAAAACCGTACGTACGTACTGTTAGGGTGCCGGTGTGCGCCTGCTTCCCGAACCGGGCCCGTCCCGGACCCTCGCCCTCTCCACGCTCGTCAACACCGTCGGGCGGGGCACCTGGCTCACCGCCAGCGCGCTGTTCCTCACCCGGTCGGTCGGGCTCTCGGTGACCCAGGTCGGTGTGGCGCTCACGCTCACCGCGCTGGTCAGCCTGGTGGCGAGCACGCCGATGGGCTACCTCGCCGACCGCCTCGGCCCGCGCGGGCTCCAGATGGCCGCGTTGCTCGCCTCGGCCGGGTGCACGGCCGCGCTGGTCACGGTGCGCTCGTTCACCGGCTTCCTGGTCGTCGGCGTGCTGATGGCGGTCGCCGACGCGGGCACCCGGGGCGCCCGCGGTGCGCTGATCGCCGGCGCCGTCCCGCCCGACCAGCGGGTCCGCACCCGCGCCTACCTGCGCGCTGTCACCAACGTCGGGATCTCGGTGGGCACGGTGCTGGCCGGGTTCGCGCTCGCCGCCGACACCCGCGCCGCGTACGTCACGCTGATCCTGCTCGACGCCGCCACCTACGTGCTGGCGGCGGCGGTGCTGCTGCGGCTCCCGCCGGTGCCGCCGATGCCCGCCCCGGCGCACGGGCCGCGGCTGATCGCGCTGCGGGACCGCCCGTTCCTCGCCTTCACCGTCCTGGACGGGCTCATGTCCATGCACTTCTCGCTGATCAACATCGCCCTGCCGCTGTGGATCGCCGGGCACACCAGCGCGCCGAACTGGCTGATCTCCGTCTGCCTGCTCGTCAACACCGTGGTGGTGATCCTGTTCCAGGTCCGCGCCTCGCGGGGCACCGAGGACCTGACCGGCGCGGGCCGGGCCGCCCGCCGGGCCGGTGTCCTGCTCGCTGCCGCCTGCGCGCTGTTCGCCGCAGGGGGCGGTGTACCGGTGGCGGTGGCGGTGCCGCTGCTGCTGGCCGGAGCGCTGGTGCACGTCGTGGGGGAGTTGTGGCACGCGGCGGCCGGCTGGGGCATCTCCTTCGGCCTGGCCCCGGCGCACGCACACGGGCAGTACCAGGGCGCGTACGGGATGGGCATGCAACTCGGCTCGATGGTCGCCCCGGTGGTCGTGACCACGCTCGCGATCGGCTGGGGCGTGCCCGGTTGGCTGGTGCTCGGCGTGGTGTTCCTGCTGCTCGGCGCAATGGTGCCGCCTGTGGTGCGATGGGCCGCCCGGACCCGGCCGCCCGCACCCGAACCGGTGCCGGTGCCGGCCGGCTGAGCGCCGTGCGGCAGGTGCCCGGTCGGCCCGCGCACGCCGGGGTGGATCTGGCAGGCTGGTAGCCGTGCTCACCATGCCGGTACGCCAACTGGGGGAGTCGGAGCGCCGCGCGGTCGAGCGGCTGCTCGACCTCGACCCGTACGCCGGTGCGCAGGTCGCCGAGCGGGTGGCGGCGCGCGGGCTGGCCTGGTGGCGGGCCGAGGCGCGGATCCTCGGGTACGGCTCCCGCCGGCACCTGGAGTCGATCTGCTGGCTGGGCGGCAACCTGACCCCGGTGCTCGCGTCCGAGTCGGCGGTGACCGCGTTCGCCGACCAGTTGAGCGCCGAGGAGCGGCTCTGTTCCTCGATCGTCGGCCGCGCCGACGCGGTGCTCGGGCTCTGGGACCGCCTCTCCGCGCACTGGGGGCCGGCTCGGGACGTACGCCCGAACCAGCCGCTGCTGGCGACGGACGCGCTGCCCGCCGTGGCGCCCGACCCGCACGTGCGGCGGGTGCGCGGCAGCGAGGTCGACCTGCTGTTCCCGGCGGCGGTGGCGATGTACACCGAGGAGGTCGGGGTGTCGCCGCTGGCCGAGGACGGCGGGCGCGGCTACCGGCGGCGGGTGACCGAGCTGGTGCGCGCCGGCCGCGCCTACGCCCGTTTCGTCGACGGGCGGGTGGTCTTCAAGGCGGAGCTGGCAGTGGTGACCCGCCGGACCGCGCAGGTGCAGGGCGTCTGGGTGGCGCCCGAGTGGCGTGGCCGGGGCATCGCCGCCGCCGCGATGGCAGCAGTGGTCCGC
The DNA here is from genome assembly GCF_007827635.1 of Micromonospora sp. CNZ296. Lineage (NCBI taxonomy): Bacteria > Bacillati > Actinomycetota > Actinomycetes > Micromonosporales > Micromonosporaceae > Micromonospora > Micromonospora sp. CNZ296. The sequence continues at coordinate 94,984 of NZ_VISW01000005.1, read as the reverse complement.
GACGCGCTGGAACGGGTCGCGCCCACAGTGAGCCTGTACGTCAACGACTTCAACCTGCCCGCCCGCCGGGTCTACGAGCGCTGCGGCTTCCGCCCGGTCGGCACGCTCGCCACAGTGCTGTTCTGAGGATCACTCCCGCCAGACGTCCCGAACCGGACACCCGGCGCTATGCTGGGCATGTTTTTATACTGACCAGTCAGTTCGGAATTCGGGGTCCTGATGAACATCGTCGAGGCCGTCGGCCTGGGTCTGCGCACCCGCCGGGGCTGGGTCTACCGGGACGTCGACCTCACCGCCGCGAGCGGTGAGCTGCACGCCGTCACCGGCCCGCCCGGCAGCGGACGCACCTCGCTGCTGCTCGCGCTGGCCGGGCGCTTCCCGCACAACCACGGCGAGCTGCGCCGCCGCGGCCCGGCCGCGCTCGGCCAGGTCGCGGGCGTGCACGAACCCGACCCGACGCTCACCGTCGCCGAACACATCACCGAACGCCTGCTGCTGCTCGGCCCGGTGCCCCGCCGCCGGCGCCGGCTGGTCCCGGTGGCAGCGGTCCGGGCCCGCCGGGCCTACCGCCGCGACGCCTACGCCGCAGCCATCGCCGGCGCCGGACTCACCGACGCGCCCCTGGACCCCGACCGGTACGGCCGCGACCTCACCCCGGTCGAGCGGCAGGTGCTCGGGCTCGTGCTCGCCAGCCTCGGTGGCCCCAGCCTGATCGTCGCCGACGACGTGGACGCCGGCGCCGACCGGCCCGAGCGGGAGTGGATGTGGGGCGCGCTGGAACGCCTCGCCGACCAGGGGTACGCGGTGGTCGCCAGCGCCCGCGCCGTCGAACCCGGGGTGACCGCCACCGTGCACCGCATCGGCGACCCGGCCCTGCCCGTCCCCGCCCTGACCGTGCCCACCGAGGTGTCCGCATGAGCGTCCTGCGACTGGCCCTGTTCGAGCTGCGCCGGATGACCCGGGGCCGGCTGCCGCGCGCCGCCCTGGCAGTGCTCACCATCGTCCCGCTGCTCTACGGCGCGCTCTACCTGTACGCGTTCTGGGATCCCTACGGGAAGATGGACCGGATCCCGGTCGCGCTTGTCAACGCCGACCGCCCGGCCACCGCCGGCGACGGCAGCGAGGTGCACGCCGGCCGCGACCTCACCGAGAAGCTGCTCGACCGCAAGGTGTTCGGCTGGACCGTGACCGACCAGGCCGACGCCACCAAAGGGCTGCGCGACGGGCGCTACCACCTGGTCTTCTCCATCCCGGAGGACTTCTCCGCCACCCTCGCCGCCGGCCCGGAACCGGACCGCCCGGCCCGGCAGGGCGAGCTGAAGGTCGTCAACGACGACGCCACCAACTACCTCTCCGGGCTGCTCGCCCGGTCGGCGTTCAGCGAGATCCGGGCGGCCGCCGCGCAGAGCACCGCTGCCACGTACTTCGACAAGATGCTGATCGGCTTCACCGACGCCAAGGCCGAGACCGGCCGCGCCGCCGACGGCGCCGGGAAGATCGCCGACGGGCTCGGCAGCTCCCAGCAGGGTGCGGGAAAGATCGCCGACGGGCTCGGTGACGCCGAGGACGGCGCCGGTCAGCTCGCCGGTGGACTCAACCAGACGGTCCAGGGCGCGGACAAGCTCGCCAAGGGCCTCGACCAGCTGCGGACCGGCGCCGCCCAGCTCGCCGACGGCGCCGGGCGCGCCGCCACCGAGACCAAGGCCGCGGCCGCGACCGTGAACGCCGCCGCCGACAGGTACGAGCCGGTGCTGCGCCGCAACGCCGACAAGATCGAGAAGGCGGCCACGCTCGTCGCCGACGGCGCGCAGCAGCTCGCCGCCGGGCTGGACGCGCTACCCGGCAAGGCCGCCGAGGTGGTCGCGACCGCCGAGGAGGTCAGCGGCCGGCTCGACGCGGTCGCGAAGGAACACCCCGAACTGGCCGACGACCCGGACTTCGCCGCCGCCCGCAAGGCCGCCGACCGGGCCGTCACGCAGGCCCGCTCAGTGGTGGCCGCGCTGGACAAGACCGACATGGCCACGTTGCGCAAGCAGATGACCGACGTGGCGAAGACCGCCCGCGAGGTGGCCGCCGCCGCGCCGCACCTGGCCGACGACGTCGCCTCCGCCCGCGCGAAGGTCAACGAGCTGGCCGGTGGGCTCACCACGCTGGCGCAGGGCAGCGCCAAGCTCCGCGACGGGCTGGGCGACGCGTCGACCGGCGCCGACCAGTTGCGCGGCGGCCTCTACCGGCTCGCCACCGGCGCCCGCCAGCTCGACGGCGGCCTGGCCCAGCTCGGCAGCGGCAGCAACCGCCTGGTCGACGGGCTGACCCGGCTGGAGGGCGGCGCCGGCGACCTCGCCGACGGGCTCGCCGCCGGGGAGCGGAAACTACCCGGGTACGACGACGCGGCCACCCGCGCCGGCGTGCTCGGCGACCCGGTCGGCCTGATCCGCGACTCGCAGAACCCGGCCGGCTCGTACGGCGTCGGCTTCGCCCCGTACTTCCTGTCGCTGGCGCTCTGGGTCGGCGCGATGATCACGTACATGCTGTTGCGGCCGGTCAACCGGCGGCACGTGATGTCCGGCGCCCCCGGCTGGCGGGTCGTGCTCGCCGGGTGGCTCCCGGCCGCGGGCATCGGCCTGGCCCAGGTCACTGTGCTCTACACGGTGGTGACGCTCGGGCTCGGGCTCGACCCGCGGCACGGACCGGCCACGTTCGGTCTGCTCGCCCTCACCTCGCTGGCGTTCACCGCGATCATGCAACTGCTCGGCGTGGCGCTCGGCCCGGCCGGGCGGCTGGCCGCGCTGGCGCTGCTGATGCTCCAGCTCACCTCGTCCGGCGGCACCTACCCGGTGCAGACCTCGCCCGGCTTCTTCCAGGCGATCCACCCCTGGCTGCCGATGACGTACGTGGTGGACGGCCTGCGGCACACCGTCAACGGCGGTACGACCGCCCCGGTGGTCACCGCCGCGCTGGTGCTGCTCGCGTTCGGGCTGGGCGCCATGGCGCTCACCGTCGGCGCGACCCGCCGGTCCCGCCGCCTGACCCCGGCCAAGCTGCACCCCGAACTGACCATGTGAGGATGAGCCGGTGACGGACGGACGGACGCGCCGGCGCGAGGACACCCGCCAGCGGCTCTTCGTGGCGGCGGTGGACCTCATCGCCGAGCAGGGCTTCTCGGCCACCACTGTGGACGACATCGCGGCCCGCGCCGGTGTGGCGAAGGGGACCGTCTACTACAACTTCGAGTCCAAGACCGTCCTGTTCGAGGAGCTGCTGCGGCACGGCATCGGCCTGCTCACCGCCGAGTTCCGGGCCGCCGTCGATGGGCTGCCGCCGCTGGAGGCGCTCGGCGCGCTGGTCCGCGCCCAGCTGGAGTACATCCGCCGCTACCGCGCCTTCGCCCAGCTCCTGCTCTCGGAGATGTGGCGGACCAACAGGGAGTGGCAGCAGACGCTGCGGCTGCTGCGCGGCGAGGCCGTCGCGGTGATCGCCGACACGGTGAAGGCCGGCGTGGACAGCGGCGACCTGCCCGCCGACCTGGACGTGCGTACCGCCAGTTCGGCGCTGTTCGGCGTCGGGCTGGTGGTAGCAGTGGACTGGCTGGTCTTCTCGCCGGAGCGGCCGATCGACGAGGTGCAGGAGTCGCTGCTCGGCATCGTCCGGCGGGTCGCCCGGACCTGACCAGCGGTCGGTAATTCGGTTGATTCCGGGCCGCCGGAAGGGTGAGGGTGAGGGCACCGCCCCCACCGATCCGAGTCCGGAGGACCTTCCATGCGCCTGCTCCGAGATCTCTGGGCCACGGCGCCCCGGCGGATGACGGCGGTCCTGCTGCTGATCGTGCTCGGCGCCGCCGGCCAGGCGGCCGCCTCCGCGCTGGCCGGGCCGGTGCTGGTGCACCGCTCGTCCGGGTGGTTCGTCGCGCTCGCGGTGGCGCTCGTCGCCGCTGTCGTCACCGACCTGCTGATCGGCCTGATCATGGCCCGGCTCACCGCCGACTGGTCGGCCGACGTGCGGCGGCGGCTCTGCCGGGTCGCGCTCGGCCAGGACCTGCCCACCCTGGAGACCACGCCGGTCGGCGAACTGCTCGACCGGATCGACAACGACGTCTACCAGGTCGCCGCCGAGATGCGGAACACCGGCGTACGGCTGGCGCAGGGCCTCGCGGTCTGTGTCCTCGCGACGGTGAGCGCGCTGATCGTCTGGTGGCCCGCCGGTGTCGGCATGATCGTGCTCACCTCCCTGCTCGCGGTGACGCTGCGCCGCCCGACCGCCCGGATCGCCCCGGCCCGGATGGCCGAGGAGGAGGCGTGGTCCGACCTCGCCGCAGTGATGGAGGAGGCGGTGCACGGGCAGGACGACGTGCGCACCAGCCTCGCCCGGCCGTACGTGCTGCGCCTCTACGCCCGCCGCGCGGCCGAGGTGATCGCCCGGTGCGGCCGGGTCTTCCGGCTCTCCGCGCGGGTCACCGCGGTCGCCGCCGGCGCGGTCGGGCTCGGCGTCGCGGGCGTGGTGCTGGGCGGCGCGTGGGCGCTGTCCACCGGCCGGGTGGACGCCGCGCGGCTCACCGCGATCTGGCTGCTGGCCGTCGCGTTCGGCGCGACCGTCGAGCAGATCGCCCGCTGGGTGCCGCACCTGCAACAGGCGTTCGGCGCCTGGGGCCGGGTGCAACTGCTCGCCGGATCGCCGCAGGAGCCGGACGGCGGCGACACCCCGGTCGACGGCGACCTGACCGTGCGCGGGCTCACCTACCGCTACCCGTCCGGCGGGGACGACCGCGGTCCGGCGCTGCGCGACGTCCACCTCGACTTCGTCCGCGGGCGCTCGTACGCGCTCGTCGGGCGGACCGGCTCGGGCAAGTCGACGCTGGCCAAGGTGCTGACCCGGGCGGTGGAGGTACCGCGCGGCACGGTGTTCCTCGGCGGCACCGACCTGGTCGACCTGGACGTGGAGGAACTGCGCCGGTGGATCGCCGTGGTGCCGCAGCGCACCGAGATCCTGGCCGGCACGCTCGCCGAGAACGTGGCGCTGTTCGATCCGGAGCTGCTGGACGCGGCCGAGCGGGCGCTGGCCGAACTGGGCCTGGCCGGCTGGATCGCCGAACTGCCCGACGGCGTGCACACCCGGCTCGGCGACGGCGGCTACGTGCTCTCCGCCGGGCAGGAACAACTCGTCGCGTTCGCCCGCATCCTGGTCCGCGACCCGCACGTGGTGATCCTCGACGAGGCCACCGCGCGGCTCGACCCGGTCACCGAGAACCGCGTACGAGAGGCCACCGAACGGCTGCTCACCGACCGGATCGGCATCGTCATCGCGCACCGGCTCTCCTCGGTGCGCCGCTGCGACGAGGTGGTCGTGATGGCCGACGGCGCGGTGCTGGAGGCCGGCCCGCTGCGCGAGTCGGCCCGCTTCGCCGAGCTGCTCGCCACCAGCCACGCCGGGGCGTACGCCGGGGTGGGTTCCCGGCGCGGCGGCGTGGACCTGCTCGACGCGCCCGCCTGGGACGACGCGCCCGCCACACCGGCCGCGCCCTCGACGCGGCCGGCCGCCGTGCCGCGCACCGATCCGCCACCGGCGCCGCCCTCGCCGCCCGCGCGGACCATGCGGGAGATCTTCCGGCTGGGCACCAACGATCCGCGGTACGGCCTGCTCTCGGTCGGCCTGTTCGTCGTGATGACGGTGCTCGGCCTGGACGGCGCGGTGCTGCCCTGGCTCTGGGCCGACCTGGTCGGCGGCGGCGACCCGTGGCTGCCGGCGCTGGGCATCGTGGCCGCGCTGCTGGTGGTGCTGCCGCTGCCGTACCTGACGAACCTGTGGTTCCCGCAGTGGTGGATCCGGCAGATGCTGCGGATCAGCGCCCGGCTGGTGCACGGGCAGACCGGCGCGCGCCGGGTCAGCGGGCACACCCCGGCCGAGGTGGTGGCCCAGGGCGGCGACACCGACCGGGTGGTGCACCTGGCCGACAACCTGATGGACCAGTTCATCTCGCTGGTCATCGTGGTCGCCATGACGCTGGTGACGGGCAGTCTCGTACCGGCGATGTTCTTCGTCGGCACGATGGTGGTGTCCGGGCTGGCGGCGACGCTGTTCGGGCCGCGGCTGGAACGCACCGCGGCAGGGACGGTGAAGGCGCGCGCCGCGTTCGCCACCGCGCTGGTGTCCGCGTTGTCCGCCGCCCGTACGGTCAAGCTGGCCGGCGCCACCCGCCCGGTGCTGCGCCACCTCGCCCGGCTGGACGAGGTACGCAGCGAGCGGCAGCGACGCGAGATCGCCATGCAGGTGTGGGCCCGGTCCACCCCGTCGGTCGCCAGCGGCCTGCTGCCGATCGGCGCGTGGGCGCTCTACCTGGCCGGTGAGCTGTCGGCGGGTGCCACACTGGTGGCCGTGTCCACCCTGGGCGCGGCCCGCTGGTTCGCGTGGACCACCGCGTCACTGGTGTCGCAGCACCCGTCGGCGCGGGTGTGGACCAAGCGGACGGTGGCGATGACCGGCGAGGCCGTGTACGCGGCGCCGGTGCCCGGCCTCGATCTGGTCGCGGGCACCGCGCCCGCGCCCGAGCCGCCGCCCCGGCATCCGCTGTGCCGCCTGGAGCTGTCCGGCTTCGGCGCGCTGCACTCCGACGGCATGCTCGCCGTCCGTGACGTCGATCTGGTGGTCGAGCGCGGGCAACTGGTGCTGGTCGTCGGCCCGGTCGGGTCCGGCAAGTCGTCGCTGCTGCGCGCGCTCGCCGGGATCGTGCACCACGTCGGCGAGCTGCGCTGGAACGGTGACCCGGTCACCGAGCCGGAGATGTTCCTGCGCCCCAACCAGGTCGGGTACGTGGGCCAGCTACCCCGGGTGCTCTCCGGCACGGTGGCCGACAACATCGCGCTCGGCCACCAGGTGGACGCCGCCGGAGCGGTCTCGACCGCCCAGCTCGAACACGACCTGGCCGCGGCCGGGGGCGGGCTCGGGCTGCTGATCGGGCACAAGGGAACCCGGTTGTCCGGCGGTCAGCTCCAGCGGCTGGCGCTGGCCCGGGCGCTCGCGCCGCGTACCGAGCTGCTGGTGGCCGACGACGTGTCGTCGGCGCTGGACGTCAGCACGGAGCTGGCGCTGTGGGCGGCGCTGCGCGAGCACGGGGTGACTGTAGTCGGCTCGACCGCGAAGCGGGCCGCCCTGGTCCGGGCCGACCACGTGGTGGTGCTGATCGACGGCACTGTCGCCGACCAGGGCACCTGGACCGACCTGGAACCCCGCTGGAACCACCTGGCCGGCTGACCGCCCCCACCCCACCGGGCGGGGCGGGGTGGGTCAGAAGGCTCGGGTGTACTGGTCGGGCCAGGCCGGGGTGGCGCCGAGCTTGGCGGCGGCGCGGCGCGGCCAGTACGGGTCGCGCAGCAGTTCCCGCCCCAGCAGCACCAGGTCCGCCTCGCCGCCGGCCACGATCTGCTCGGCCTGCTCGGGCTCGACGATCAGGCCCACGGCGCCGGTCGACACGCCGGCGTCGCGGCGGATCCGGGCGGCCAGCGGCACCTGGTAGCCGGGGCCGACCGGGATGGACGCCTGGACGGCCGCGCCGCCCGAGGACGTGTCGATCAGGTCGACTCCGGTGGCGGCCAGTTCCCCGGCGAGCACCACGCTGTCGTCGACGGTCCAGCCGTCGTCGGTCCAGTCGGTGGCGGAGATCCGGGTCAGCACCGGCACGGACTCGCCGACGGCGGCGCGTACCGCGCGGGCCACCTCCAGGGTGAGCCGCATCCGGGCGGCCCGGTCACCGCCGTAGCCGTCGGTGCGCCGGTTGGTCAGCGGGGACAGGAACTCGTGCAGCAGGTAGCCGTGCGCGGCGTGGATCTCCACGGCGGCGAACCCGGCGTCGAGCGCCCGTCCGGCGGCGGTGGCGAACGCGTCCACCACGGCCGCGATGCCCGCCTCGTCCAGCGCGGTCGGTGTGCGGTACTCCGGCACGAACGGCTGGTCGCCGGGGCCGACAGGGGTCCAGCCGCCCTCGGCGTCCGGCACGCCGCCGCGCCGCGGGGCCCACGGCCGGTACGTGGACGCCTTGAACCCGGCGTGCGCGAGCTGCACGGCCGGGACCGCGCCGTGGGCGGCGACGAACGCGGTGATCGGCCGCCACGCGTCGACGTGCGCGCCGGACCAGAGCCCGATGTCCTGCGGGCTGATCCGGCCCTCGGGCACCACAGCCGTCGCCTCGGTGATCACCAGTCCGGCCCCGCCGACCGCGCGGGAGCCGAGGTGGACCCGGTGCCAGTCGGTGGGCAGGCCGTCGGGCCCGGCGCTGTACTGGCACATGGGCGCCAGCGCGATCCGGTTGGGCAGCGTGACGCCGCGCAGGGCGAGCGGGGTGAACAGGGCGCTCATTCTCGGATCCTCCGGTCGTGGCAACGGGTGCGCCTCCTTCTCAGGAGACGCACCCGAAGGGGTGTGGATCAGGCGGGTACGGGGTCGAGCCGCTCGGTCTCGGCGGGCTCGATCAGGTCGCGCTTGCCGGCCGAGTCGTACGCGGCCCGGTCGAGCGTGCCCTCCCGGGCGGCCACGATGGTCGGCACCACGGCCTGCCCGGCCACGTTGGTGGCGGTACGGATCATGTCCAGGATCGGGTCGATGGCCAGCAGCAGGCCGGCCCCGGCCAGAGGCAGGCCCAGCGTGCTCAGGGTCAGCGTCAGCATGACGATCGCGCCGGTCAGGCCGGCGGTCGCGGCCGAGCCCACCACCGAGACGAACGCGATCAGCAGGTAGTCGGTGACGCCCAGGTTCACGCCGAAGACCTGCGCCACGAAGATCGCGGCGAGCGCCGGGTAGATGGCGGCGCAGCCGTCCATCTTCGTGGTGGCGCCGAACGGCACCGCGAAGGAGGCGTACTCGCGGGGGACGCCGAGGCGCTCGACCGAGCGCTGGGTCACCGGCATGGTGCCCACCGAGGAGCGGGAGACGAACGCCAGCTCGATGGCGGGCCAGGCGCCGGCGAAGAAGCGCAGCGGGTTGAGCTTGCCGGCCACCGCGAGCAGCACCGGGTAGACCACGAACAGCACCAGCGCGCAGCCGACGTAGACGGCTGTGGTGAACTTCGCGAGCGGGGCGAGCAGGTCCCAGCCGTACGAGGCGACGGCGTTGCCGATCAGGCCGAGCGTGCCGATCGGGGCGAGCCGGATGACCCACCAGAGCGCCTTCTGCACGATCGAGAGCAGCGAGCGGTTGAGCGCCACGAACGGTTCGGCGGCGTCGCCGACCAGCAGCGCGGCGGCGCCCACCACCAGGGCGAGGAAGACGATCTGCAGGACGTTGCCCTCGACGAACGCGCCGACCGGGTTGGTCGGGACGATGCCGGTGAGGAAGTCGATCCAGGAGCCGGTGGTCTTCGGCGCGGTGGCGCCGGCCGGGTCCAGGTTGACGCCCCGGCCGGGGTCGGTGAGCAGGCCGAGGCCGATGCCGATGCTCACCGCGATGAGCGCTGTGACGCCGAACCAGAGCAGCGTCTTGACTGCCAGCCGGGCGGCGTTGGCGACGCCGCGCAGGCTGACCACGCTGACCACGATGGCGGTGAAGACCAGCGGCGGCACGGCGAGCTTGAGGAGCTGGACGAAGAGGCCGCCGACGGTGTCGAGCGTGCTGGTCAGCCAGGCGAGGTCGGCGGCGCGGGCGAGGAAACCGAGCGCCACGCCGAGCACGAGGCCGAGCAGGATCTGGACGGAGAAGGGGATTCTGCGCAGGGCGGAAGTCATGAGGACGGATCCAAGGTCTGGAGAGGGAAGGCGGGCGTCGGGGCGTGGAGCTACGCCGGACAGACGCCGCTGGCCTGCCGTCGCAGATCGACGTACAGGCGCTCGGTGAGGCACCAGACATTGGTCATCGTCGCGACACGTTACTCCCGCCCCGGGCCGGAACGGAAGGACCGTCGCCGGTGAGGCTCCTTACAGCCAGGTAGCCGGAGGTGACCAGTCCCCAGGCGGCGACCACGACCAGCAGCACCCGCTCCGACACCCCGAGCAGCGCGCTGCGCCCGACCAGGAGCAGCGCCGCCGCTACTACGGCGGCCACCGGCAGCGCCACCGCCGCGCCGACCGCGGCGATCCGCCGCAGCCCCTGGTCCGCCGCCGGGGAGAACAGCAGTACGAGCATGGCGAGCACCACCGCGGCGGTCGCCGCGATGCTCGCACCGCCGTGCACCAGGTCGGCCACCGTTGTGGCCTCGAACGGCGGCAGCGGGCAGCCCTCGCTGCACGTGACGGCGCCGGAGAGCACCGTGGCGACCGCGCCGACGCCGAGCAGCCCGGCCGCCGCCCGCAACCCCGGTGGCAGCGCCCCGGCGAGCAGCAGCAGCGACGCGGCCACCGAGAAGATCCCGATCCGGTACGCCCCGGCGTACCCGCTGTCGGTGATGCCCGCCTCACTCACGTACGCGATGGGGCCCGGGCCGGGACCGGCGATCACCGCGACAGTCACCGCTGCCGCGCCGGCTGCCAGGCAGACGGCGGCGAACGCGGCGGCGATCCGGCGGCCGGTGTCCTCAGCCACGTCCGTGCGGGGTGGTCCAGCCGGACAGGTCCGGCCCCAGCGGCACGATCCGGGTCGGGTTGATCATGTCGTGGGTGGCGTAGTAGTGCCGCTTGATGTGGTCGAAGTCCACCGTCTCGCCGAAGCCCGGCGTCTGGAACAGGTCCCGCGCGTACGCCCACAGCACCGGCATCTCGGTGAGCTTGCGCTCGTTGCACTTGAAGTGGCCGTGGTACGCCACGTCGAAGCGCACCAGCGTGGTGAACAGGCGCACGTCCGCCTCGGTGATCGCGTCGCCCATCAGGTAGCGCCGCCCGGCCAGCCGCTCGCTCAGCGCGTCGAGGCGGGCGAACAGCGCGGTGAACGCCTCGTCGTACGCCTCCTGGGAGGTGGCGAAGCCGCACCGGTAGACGCCGTTGTTGACGTCCCGGTGGATCTCCGCCATCAGCGCGTCCATCTCCGGGCGCAGCTCGACCGGGTACAGATCCGGCGCGTCCGGCGCGTGGAACCGCCGCCACTCGGTCGAGAAGTCCAGCGTGAGCTGCGGATAGTCGTTCGTCACGACTCGTCCGGTGAGCGTGTCCACGAGCGCCGGCACCGTCACCCGGCCGGTGTAGTCCCTGTCGGTGGACAGATACGCCTCGGACAGGAAGCCGATGCCGAGCACCGGGTCGAAGCCGTCCGGGTCGAGCGCGAACCGCCAGCCCCGCTCGTCCCGGATCGGGTCGACGGTGCCCAGCGAGATCACCTCGTCCAGCCCGAGCAGGCCGCGCACGATCCGGGCCCGGTGCGCCCACGGGCAGGCCCGGCACCAGATCAGCCGGTAGCGGCCCGCCTCCAGCGGCCAGCGTCCCTGCTCGTCCGGCCCGCCCCCCTCGGGTGACGTGGAGTGCGGAGTGACCCGGCCGGTGAACCGGTTGGGCTGGCGGACGAACGCGCCGCCACCGCTGGTCTCTGCGCTGAACTGGGCCCCGGACATGCGGCAAACCTATCCGCTCCGGTCACGGATATCCTGGCGCCGGGTACCCCCGCGACCCGCCGACCGACCCCTTCCCACCCCCGAAGGACGTACGCGCGATGACAGTGGCCTATCTCGTTGCCGGAGTCCGCACCCCGATCGGCCGGTACGCCGGCGCGCTGGCAGGGGTCCGCCCCGACGACCTGGCCGCGCACGTCGTCCGCGAGCTGGTGGCCCGCCACCCCTCGGTCGACTGGGCCCGCACCGACGACGTGATCCTGGGCTGCGCCAACCAGGCCGGCGAGGACAACCGCAACGTGGCCCGGATGGCCGCGCTGCTCGGCGGCCTGCCGGAGGAGGTGCCGGGCAGCGCCGTCAACCGGCTCTGCGGCTCCGGCCTGGACGCGCTCGCCTCCGCCGCCCGCGCGATCGTCGCCGGGGAGGCCGACCTGGTGGTGGCCGGCGGCGTGGAGAGCATGAGCCGCGCGCCGTTCGTCATGCCGAAGGCGGCCACGCCGTTCGCCCGCACCGCCGAGGTGTACGACACCACGATCGGCTGGCGGCTGGTGAACCCGCTGATGCGCAAGGGGTGGGGCATCGACTCGATGCCGGAGACGGCGGAGAACGTGGCAGCGGAGTTCGGCGTGGACCGGGCCGCGCAGGACGCCTTCGCGTACCGGTCGCAGCAGCGGGCCGCCAAGGCGCAGGCCGACGGCCGGCTGGCCGAGGAGATCGTCCCGGTGACGGTGCCCGCGGGCAAGCGCGAGACGAAGCTGGTCGAGGCCGACGAGCACCCGCGCGAGACGTCGCTGGAGAAGCTCGCGGCGCTGCCCACCCCGTTCCGCGAGGGCGGCACTGTGACCGCCGGCAACTCCTCCGGCGTCAACGACGGCGCCGTCGCGCTGCTGGTCGCCTCCGCGGCCGCCGTCGAGCGCTACGGCCTCACCCCGCTGGCCCGGGTACGCGGTGCCGCGTCGGCGGGCGTACCGCCACGGATCATGGGCATCGGCCCGGTCCCGGCGACCCGCAAGCTGCTCGACCGGACGGGCCTGTCGCTCACCGACGTGGACGTGATCGAGCTGAACGAGGCGTTCGCCGCACAGTCCGTGGCGGTGCTGCGCGAGCTGGGCCTGCCGGAGGACGCCGAGCACGTCAACCCGGGCGGCGGGGCGATCGCGCTGGGTCACCCGCTCGGCGCCAGCGGCGCCCGGCTGGCGTTGACCGCCGCGCTGGAACTGCGCCGCCGGGGCGGCCGGCGGGCGCTCGCCACCATGTGCATCGGTGTCGGCCAGGGCATCTCGCTGCTGCTGGAGTCGGCTGCCTGACCCGGGCCGCCGGCATCGCCTCCAGTGGATCTCCCGAACCCGGCCGTACCGGCCTAGAGTGGTCTGGACCACATGATCCGCCATCGACGGCGGACGACGACCTGGGGGACCGAGCGATGCAGACGCCGGAGAGCCTGCCCACCGAGATCGACCTGACCCGGCCGAGCGCCGCCCGGGTCTACGACTACTTCCTCGGTGGGGCGCACAACTTCGAGATCGACCGGCAGCTCGCCGAACAGATCGCGGCGATGACGCCGAACCTGGCCGCCACCATGCGCTCCGGGCGGGAGTTCCTGCGCCGGGCCGTACGGGTGCTGCTCGACGCCGGCATCGACCAGTTCCTCGACGTCGGCTCCGGCATCCCCACCGTCGGCAACGTGCACGAGGTCGCCCAGGCCGCCGACCCGGACGCCCGCATCGTGTACGTGGACATCGACCCGGTTGCCGTGGCGCACAGCCACGAACTGCTCGCCGGCAACGACCGGGCCACGGCGATCCTGGCCGACCTGCGCGAGCCGAAGCTGATCCTGGACCACGCCCGCGCCAGCGGCCTGATCGACTTCGACCGGCCGCTGGGCATCCTGCTCGCCGGCGTGGTGCACTTCGTGCCCGACGCCGACCGCCCGGCCGACATCCTGGCCACGCTGCGCGCCGCCGCCGCACCCGGCAGCTACCTGGTCATCTCCCACTCCACGTTCGAGGACCAGCCGCAGGAGATGCTGGACGCGCAGCGGCTGTCGGCGCGTACCGCCACCGAGATCACGCTGCGCTCGCGGGCCGAGATCACCGGCTTCTTCGGCGACTGGACGATCCTCGAACCGGGCGTCGTGCACATGCCGCTGTGGCGGCCCGACTCCCCGTCGGACGTGGACGAGCACCCGGAGCGGTTCGGGGCCTTCGGCGGCGTCGCCCGGCACGACCGCGCCGACGGCTGAGCCCCATGCGCGCCCCGGACAGCGACGGGGGAGACGTCAGCCGGCCCGGCGCCGCCGCGTACGCCGCCGAGTGGGCTCGCGCGGTGCGCCGTATCGGGTTCGTGCCGCTGAGCGCGGCCGAGACCGAGCGCCTGCTGGTGCCGCTCACCGAGCGACTCGGCGAGGCCCTGCTCGCCCCCACCTTCTCCGCCCGCCCGGCGGAGGAGGTGGGGCGTGCCCTGGTCCAGGCGCACCTCACCGAGCCCGGCGTGCTCGACTGGTCGGTGCAGGCGCTCGGCGACCGGTTCCTGCCCTGGGTGCTGCCGTCGCGCACCGAGTCGCCGGAGCTGCGTGAGCGGGTCGCGCTGCTCCAGGGCGCGTTCGCCGCCGGGTTCGCCCGCGCGCTGCGCGACCGGGTCTTCAGCCAGCAGGAGCGGATCGCCCGGTCCGCGTGGCAGGCCCGGGACACCGTCGAGCAGGCGCTGCGGGACAGCGAGGCGCGGTTCCGGGCGGTCTTCACCGGCGCCGCCATCGGCATCGGCATCGCCGGGGTGGACGGGCAGATCATCGAGGTCAACCAGTCGTTCGCGGACATGCTCGGCTACGCCGTCGCGGAGATGCGGCGGATGAACGTCTCGGCGTTGTTCCACCCCGACGACGCGGCCGGGATGTGGGAGCTGTACCAGGAGCTGATCGAGGGCAAGCGGGACAGCGCGCGGGTGGAGAAGCGCTACTACCGCAAGGACGGCAGCGTGGTCTGGACCGACCTCGCGGTCTCGCTCATCCGGCACGACGACGGCCGGCCCCGGTTCACCGTGGCGATGGTGGAGGACATCACCCAGCGGTACGAGTTGCAGCAGCGGCTGCGCTTCCAGGCGCTGCACGACCCGCTGACCGGCCTGCCCAACCGGACGCTGTTCTTCGAGACGCTCGGCGACGTCTTCGACGGCGCCGGTCCGGAGCAGCGCGTCGGGCTGTGCTTCATCGACCTGGACGGCTTCAAGGCGGTGAACGACAGCCTCGGCCACGACCTGGGCGACCGGCTGCTCAAGGTGATCGCCCGCCGGCTCAGCGACTGCGTGGCCGGGCGCGGCCACCTGGTGGCCCGGATGGGTGGCGACGAGTTCGTCATCCTGGTCGACTCCGACGGCGGCATCGACGACGCGGTGGAGGTCGCCGAGCTGGCGCTGGCCGCGGTGTCCGCGCCGGTGCACGTCGGTGACCAGCAGCTCGCCGTGTCGGCGAGCATCGGCATCGTGGAGTGCCCGGCGGCGGAGACGAGCGTCGGCGACCTGATGAAGGCCGCCGACACCACGCTCTACTGGGCCAAGGCGGAGGGCCGGGGCCGCTGGGCGGTGTACGACCCGGAGCGCAGCGCCGCCGACATCGCCCGCTCCGCGCTGGCCGCGAACCTGCCCGCCGCGCTGGACCGGGGCGAGTTCGTGCTGCACTACCAGCCGATCGTGTCGCTGCTGGACGGCACGATGGTGGCGGTCGAGGCGCTGGTGCGCTGGCAGCACCCGGAGCTGGGGCTGATCGGGCCGGACCGGTTCATCGGGCTGGCCGAGGAGACCGGCCTGATCGTCCGGCTCGGCGCCTGGGTGCTGCGTCAGGCGTGCCGCGACGCCGAGTCGTGGCGGCGCGCGTACCCGGACACCACGCCGGTGGTGAGCGTCAACCTGGCCGCCCGGCAGGCCGACGACCCGGCCATCGTGGAGACGGTGGCGGAGGCGTTGCAGCACACCGGCCTGCCGGCCGAGCTGTTGCAGCTGGAGCTGACCGAGAGCGCCGTCATGGGCAGCGCCGGCGAGCCGCTGCGGACGCTGCACCAGCTCGCCGGCCTCGGGCTGCGGCTGGCCATCGACGACTTCGGCACCGGCTACTCGAACCTCGCGTACCTGCGGCGGCTGCCGATCCACTGCGTGAAGCTGGCCGGCCCGTTCGTCGAGGGGATCCGGGGTGACGGCGGGGACGCGGTCGCCGACCATCGGGACGAGCGGATCGTGGACGCGCTGGTCCGGCTGGCGCACGCGCTGGAGCTGTCGGTGACGGCCGAGGCGGTGGAGACCGAGGTGCAGGCCGAACGGCTGCGGGCGCTGCGCTGCGACACCGGGCAGGGCCGGCTGTTCGGGGCCCCGATGCCCGCCGACGGCATCCGCGCCCGCCTGGGCGGGTAAGGAAGGGCCCCCTCTTAACGCCTCCGGTAGAGGAGGGGGCCCCGCTTAGCACCTCCCGCGCACGCGGCAGGCGAGGAAGGGAGAACCGGTGAGCCTCACCGATTCGCAGGCCGTGGTGTCGGTGGTCGCCGCGCTGGCGATCGTCGCCGGACTGGCCGGGGTGGTGGTGCCCGGGTTACCGGCGCTGCCGCTGTGCTGGGGCGGCGTACTGGTGTGGACGCTGTTCGGCGACGCCGGGCCGGGCCGCTGGGCGGTGCTCGCCGCCGCCACGGCGATCGCCGCCGGTGGCACCGTGCTCAAGTACCTCTGGCCGGGGCGCAACCTGAAGCGGACCGGCGTGCCCACCACCTCGCTGCTGGCGGGCGGCCTGCTCGGCGTGGTCGGGTTCTTCGTGATCCCGGTGGTCGGGCTGCCGATCGGCTTCGTCGGCGGGATCTTCGGCGCCGAACGGCTGCGGCTCGGCGACACCCGCCTCGCCTGGCCGGCCACGGTGCAGGCGCTCAAGGCCGCCGGGTTGTCGATGGTCCTGGAGTTCACCGCCGGCCTGATGATCGCCGCGCTGTGGGTCGCGGGGCTGCTGTTCGTCTGACCGTCGCCGGACCACCCGGCGGCTACCCCACCGGTACGGTCGACCGGATGCGGACAACAGTCCTGGGCGGCCTCGGCGCCTTCCCCACCGCCCACCAGGCCTGCGCCGGCTTCCTCGTCGAACACGACGGCTTCCGGCTGCTGATCGACCCCGGCTACGCGACGCTGCAACCGTTGCTGGCGCTCACGAGGGCGGAGCACGTCGACGCCGTCTACGTCAGCCACGGCCACCCCGACCACTGCGCCGACCTGCAACCGCTGGTCCGCGCCCGGGTGCTCGCGAACCGGTCCGGGCCGCCCCTGCCGGTGTACGCCCCCACCGGCAGCCTCGCCGGACTGCTCGCGATCGACGAGCCGGGCCTGCTCGAACCCGGGTACCGGCTGACCGGGTTCACCCCGGGGGAGACGCTGCGTCTCGGGCCGTACGAGGTGCGGACGTTCGCGTTGCCGCACTGGGTGCCGAACGCCGGGGCCCGGTTCTCGGCGGCGGGCCTGGTGCTCGCCTACACCGGGGACACCGGACCCAGCCCGGCGCTGGTGGAGCTGGCCCGCGACGCGGACCTGCTGATCGCGGAGGCGACCTATCCGGACGACATCCCGCAGCGGCACGAGGGGAACCTGTCCAGCGCCGTCGAGGTCGGCCGGTACGCCGCCGAGGCCGGGGTGCGGCGCCTGCTGCTCACCCATCTCTGGCCGGGGACGGAGCCGCGGGAGGCGCTGGCCGCCGTACGGCGCGGGTTCGCCGGCCCGGTGGAGGTGGCTGCGCCCGGCTTGACCGTGACCGTCGGCCGGTAGGGAGCGGCGGCGCGGGGCGTCCGGAGGGTACGGCCGATCGCCGTACTTCAGTGAGAGAGAGGTGGACGCCGCGCGCCGCCGCGGACCGGGCGTTGCCGAGCGCCCGGTGCCGGCCCGTCGGGTCGGGCCTGGTCACGCCCACAATGATGCCCCCGGTGGGATCCGGCGACAACGCAATTACCGGCGCGCGTATTGACCACCTTGATCGGCCGGGAGCACACTGCGAGCACTCGCACGAGGATCGCCTCGAGGAGGTGTGCAGTGGCCACGACGCCCGCGCCGACCGCCGAGCAGCCGATGGACGACGACGCCCGACGACTGGCCGAACTCGGCTACAAACAGGAGCTGCGCCGCAAGTGGAGCGGCTTCTCCAACTTCGCGATCTCGTTCTCCATCATCTCGATCCTGGCCGGCTGCTTCACCACGTTCGGCCAGGCGTGGAACAACGGCGGCCCGGTGGCGATCTCCTGGGGCTGGCCGCTGATCTCGCTGTTCATCCTGATCATCGGCTTCTGCCTGGCCGAGCTGGTGTCCGCGTACCCGACCGCGGGCGGGATCTACTGGTGGGCGGCGACCATGGGCCGGCCGGTGCACGGCTGGTTCACCGGCTGGCTCAACCTGATCGGGCTGGTCGCGGTGACCGCGTCGGTCGACTACGGCTGCGCCACGTTCCTCAACCTGACGCTGTCGGCGCTGTTCGACGGCTGGGCCGGCACCGGGCACCAGACGTTCGGGCTGTTCGTGGTGATCCTCGCGCTGCACGGGCTGATCAACATCTACGGGCACCGGATCATCGACGTACTCCAGAACGTCTCGGTCTGGTGGCACGTGGCAGGCGCGGCCGCCGTGGTGCTGATCCTGGTCCTCGTCCCGGACAACCACCAGAGCTTCCAGTTCGTGTTCACCGAGCGGTTCAACAACTCCGGCTTCGGTGACGGCGACACCGGCGGGCTGGCGTTCTGGTTCTACGTGCTGCCGCTGGGCTTCCTGCTCACGCAGTACACGATCACCGGCTTCGACGCCTGCGCGCACGTCTCCGAGGAGACCCGGGGCGCGTCCAAGGCCGCCGCGCAGGGGCTGTGGCGGTCGATCTTCTACTCGGCGGTGGGCGGCTGGATCCTGCTGCTGGCGTTCCTGTTCGCGGCCACCGACGTGGACGCGATCAACGAGGCGGGCGGCTTCTCCGGGGCGATCTTCGAGAGCGCGCTGACGCCGTTCTTCTTCAAGGCCGTCATCATCATCTCCACCATCGGGCAGTTCTTCTGCGGCATGAGCTGCGTGACGTCGATGTCGCGGATGGCGTACGCGTTCAGCCGGGACCGCGCTGTGCCCGGCTGGCGCCTCTGGTCGAGGGTGAACCGCAACGGCACGCCGGTGAACGCCATCATCGGCGCGACGCTCGCCGGGCTGGTGCTCACGCTGCCCGCGCTCTACCAGCGCGGCGGCATCCCGGTCGCGTTCTACGCGGTGGTCTCGGTCGCGGTGATCGGGCTGTACCTGTCCTTCATCATCCCGATCTTCCTGCGGCTGCGGATGGGCGACCGGTTCACCCCGGGCCCGTGGACGCTCGGCCGCCGCTACAAGCTGCTCGGCTGGATCGCGGTGGTCGAGATCGCCGTCATCTCGGTCTACTTCGTGCTGCCGATCGTCCCGGCGGGTGTGCCCGGCAACCCCGACTTCAGCTGGACGGCTGTCAACTACGCGCCGATCGCGATCGGTGGCGTGCTGCTCGGCGTCGCCATCTGGTGGTACGCCTCGGCCCGCAAGTGGTTCACCGGCCCGCGCCGCACCGTCGACCAGGCCGATCCGGAGCCGGAGCCCGCCGAGCCGTCGTAGCTGTCGGTGGGGCCTGCCATGATCCGGCGATGGACTCGGAAGCGGTGGTACGCGCGTTGTGGGATCGCATGCAGGCCCGGGACTGGACCGGCGTCGGCGACCTGCTGGCCGACGACGTGGTCGTCGAGTGGCCGGTCAGCGCCGAGCGGATCGTGGGCCGCGACAACTACGTGAAGGTCAACGCCGAGTACCCGGAGGGCTGGTCGATCCGGGTGCTGCGGGTGGTGGCGTCGGGCGACACGGTGGTGTCCGAGGTGGAGGTGCCGCACGAGGAGATCGGCGTGCACCGCGTCGCGTCGTTCTGGACCGTGTGCGACGGGCGGATCGTCGACGGCCGGGAGTACTGGACGAGCCTCGGCGCGGACCCGTCACCGCAGTGGCGATCCGCCTGGGTCCAGCCGATCTGACGCCGCCGGCTGTCCGCGTACCTCCGGGGTCACATCGTGGGGCGGCGGTGGGTGAGCGGGAAGCGGAGGATGCGGTCGTCGCCGGCCGCCGGGGTGCCGCGGCCGTCGCGGTTGCTGGTCGCCACCCACAGCGCGCCGTCCGGCGC
This sequence comes from Micromonospora sp. CNZ296, assembly GCF_007827635.1. Classification (NCBI taxonomy): domain Bacteria; kingdom Bacillati; phylum Actinomycetota; class Actinomycetes; order Micromonosporales; family Micromonosporaceae; genus Micromonospora; species Micromonospora sp. CNZ296. Next base: position 75,359 of record NZ_VISW01000005.1, on the reverse strand, counting down.
CGCCTCGACGGTACGCAGGCGGCCGTAGGTGCCGGCCAGCTCCGCCACCGGTACGCCCACGCGGCCGGCGGGGTCGACGGGCACCGCCCAGAGCCGGGCGCCCCGCAGCGCGGCGACGTAGAGCGTGCCCCTGGTGAACGCGGCGCCGCTCGGGGACGCCTGCGCGGGCGGCCAGACGACGACCGGGTCGCGGAACCGGGGGTCACCGGCGACGCCCTCGACGAGCGGCCAGCCGTAGTTGCCGCCGGGCACGATCCGGTTCACCTCGTCCCAGGTGCTCTGCCCGAACTCGGTGGCGAACAGCCGCCCCTGCCGGTCCCAGGCGAGGCCCTGCACGTTGCGGTGGCCGTAGCTGTAGACGAGCGAGCCGGGGAACGGGTTGCCCGGCGGCACGCCGCCGTCCGGGCGGATGCGCAGGATCTTGCCGTTGCGGCTGGTCAAGTCCTGTGCGCGGGCGGCCACCCCGGCGTCGCCGATCCCGGCGTAGAGCATGCCGTCGGGGCCGAACGCGATCCGGCCGCCGTCGTGCACGGCGCTGCGGGCGATGCCGCTCACCAGCACCTGCGGCGCCCGGGACGAGCCGAGTCGGAACCGGACGATCCGGATGTCGGTCGCGGTGGTGTAGGCGGCGTAGACCCACCGGTCCCGGCGGTACCCGGGGGAGACCGCGAGCCCGAGCAGGCCCGCCTCGCCGCCCGCGGCCACGTCGGCGATCCGGGCCACCTGCCGGGCCGGGCGTCCCGGGCGTACGCGCAGGATCGTCCCCCGGTCCCGCTGCGCGACCAGGGCGCTGCCGTCGGGCAGGAAGTCAAGCCCCCACGGCGCCTCCAGCCCGGTCGTGACGACGCGGGGGCGGGTCAGGTCGTAGCCGGACCAGCCGGCACGTCCGTCGAAGCCGCGCAGGTCGAGCACGACCGGGCGCTGCTGCGCGCCCGCGGGGACCGGCCGGTCCGGGCCGTCCGCGGGTCGCTCGCCGGTGGGCCGGTCGCCCGCGTGGGCGTCGGTCACGGCGAGCACGATGGCGAGGACGGCGGCGACGACGGCGACGGTACGACGACGCATGTGTGCTCCTCGGTTTCGCCACCGGCCCCGCCGGGGCATTGACGGTGATCCGGTTTGCCAGTAGACCTTGGTGATGGAGGCCCCTGATGAAGCAAACGCCGCTCTCGCTGGAACAGTTGCGGGTCGCCGTCACCGAGGGTGAGATCGACACGGTGGTGCTCGCCCTCACCGACATGCAGGGCCGACTGCAGGGCAAGCGGTTCCACGCGCCCTACTTCCTCGACCAGGTGGTCACGCACGGCAGCGAGGGCTGCAACTACCTGCTCGCCGTGGACGTCGACATGAACACCGTCGACGGATACGCGATGTCGAGCTGGGAACGCGGCTACGGCGACTTCGCCATGCGCCCCGACCTGGACACGCTGCGCCGGACGCCCTGGCAGCCCGGGTCCGCGCTGCTGCTGGCCGACCTGGAGTGGCTGGACGGCTCCGGCCCGGTGGTCGCCTCTCCCCGGCAGATCCTGCGTAGGCAGCTCGACCGGCTGGCCGCGCACGGGCTGACCGCGTACGCCGGCACCGAGTTGGAGTTCGTGCTCTACCGCGACTCGTACGAGGAGGCGTGGCAGCGCGGCTACCGCGACCTGACCCCGGCCAACCAGTACAACGTGGACTACTCGCTGCTCGGCACCGCCCGGGTCGAGCCGCTGCTGCGCCGCATCCGCACCGAGATGGCCGGCGCGGGGCTCACCCCGGAGAGCGCGAAGGGCGAGTGCAACCTCGGCCAGCACGAGATCGCCTTCCGGTACGACGAGGCGGTGCGCTGCGCCGACCACCACGTCATCTACAAGAACGGCGCGAAGGAGATCGCCGCCCAGGAGGGCATGGCGATCACGTTCATGGCGAAGCCGAACGAGCGGGAGGGCAACTCCTGCCACATCCACTTCTCGCTGCGCGACGCCTCCGGAGCGTCGGCGATGCTGGGTGACGGGCCGGCGCACCTGAGCGTCACCGGGCAGCGGGTGCTGGCCGGGCTGCTCGCCACCATGCGCGAGTTCAGCCTGTTCTTCGCGCCGAACATCAACTCCTACAAGCGCTACCAGCCCGGCTCGTTCGCGCCGACCGCGCTGCGCTGGGGCACCGACAACCGCACCTGCGCGCTGCGGCTGGTCGGGCACGGGCAGGGGATGCGGGTGGAGAACCGGGTGCCGGGGGCCGACGTCAACCCGTACCTGGCGATCGCCGCGCTGGTGGCCGGGGCGGTGCACGGCATCGAGAACGAGCTGGAGCTGGCGGAGGAGTGCACCGGCAACGCGTACGACGACCCGGACGCCGAGCGGGTGCCCACCACGCTGCGCGACGCGCTGGAGCTGTGGCAGCGCTCGGAGGTGGCCCGGGCGGCGTTCGGCGACGAGGTGGCGGCCCACTACGCCAACCAGGCGAAGGTCGAGCTGACCGCCTTCGACGCCGCGGTGACCGACTGGGAGCTGACCCGTGGCTTCGAACGCCTCTGACCTCGCCGCACTCCCCGCCGCCGCGCCCGCCCTCGCGCCCCGCTCTCGACGTCGATCTTGCACTTGCGGCCCTCGGCGCGGGTGTTGTGCGGCTTTCGCCGGGGCAGCAACTGCAAGATCGCCGAGGTGAGGGGAGGGGACCGCGTGGGTGAGGTGATCTCGCCGGTTGACGGGGCGGGGATCGGGGTCGTTCCGGGGTGCTCCGTTGCGGACGTGGATGAGGCTGTCTCGCGGGCGGCTGCCGCGTTCGAGTCGTGGCGTCGGGTGGCGCCGGGGGATCGGGGGCGGCTGCTGCGGCGGTTCGCGGCCCAGGTCGACGCGCACCTGGAGGAGCTGGCCCAGCTGGAGGTGCGCAACGCCGGGCACACCGTCGGCAACGCGCGCTGGGAGGCGGGCAACGTCCGCGACGTGCTCGACTACTACGCGGGCGCGCCGGAACGGCTGACCGGGCACCAGATCCCGGTGCCCGGCGGGCTCGACGTCACGTTCCACGAGCCGCTGGGCGTGGTCGGCGTGATCGTGCCGTGGAACTTCCCGATGCCGATCGCCGGCTGGGGATTCGCCCCGGCGCTCGCCGCCGGCAACACGGTGGTGCTCAAGCCCGCCGAGCTGACCCCGCTGACCGCGCTGCGCCTGGCCGAACTGGCCCGCGACGCCGGCCTGCCCGACGGCGTGTTCACAGTGCTGCCCGGCCGGGGCAGCGTGGTCGGCGAACGGTTCGTCACCCACCCGGCGGTCCGCAAGATCTGCTTCACCGGCTCGACCGAGGTCGGCACCCGGATCATGGCCGGCTGCGCGGCCCAGGTGAAGCGGGTGACGCTGGAGCTGGGCGGCAAGTCGGCGAACATCGTCTTCGCCGACGCGGACCTGGAGAAGGCGGCGGCCACCGCGCCGTACGCCGTCTTCGACAACGCCGGCCAGGACTGCTGCGCCCGCTCCCGGATCCTGGTCCAGCGCCGGGTGTACGACAGGTTCCTGGAACTGCTCGAACCGGCCGTGCGGGCGTTCCGGGTGGAGGACCCGGCCCGGGAGAGCGCCGAGATGGGCCCGCTGATCTCCGCCGCGCACCGGGACCGGGTCGCCGGGTACGTCGACGGCGCGGACGTCGCATTCACCGGCTCGTGCCCCGACGGCCCCGGCTTCTGGTACGCCCCGACTGTGCTGCTCGCCGGCTCCCCGGCTGACCGGCACTGGCGGGAGGAGGTCTTCGGCCCGGTCGTCTCGGTGCTCCCGTTCGACGACGAGGCCGACGCGATCCGGCTCGCCAACGACACCGAGTACGGGCTCTCCGGCTCGATCTGGACCCGGGACGTCGGGCGCGCGGTGCGGGTGGCCCGCGCCGTCGAGTCGGGCAACCTCAGCGTCAACTCGCACTCCTCGGTGCGCTACTGGACCCCGTTCGGCGGGATGAAGCGTTCCGGCCTGGGCCGGGAGCTGGGTCCGGACGCGCTGCACGCCTTCACCGACGTCAAGAACGTGTTCATCGGCACCGAGGAGTGATCACAGTGCAGGGACGGCTTTCCGACCGGGTGGCAGTGGTGACCGGCGCGGGCAGCGGCATCGGGCTGGCCACCGTACGCCGCTTCGCCGCCGAGGGCGCCCGGGTGGTCTGCGTGGACATCGACGCCGACGCCGGCACCCGGGCCGCGCAGGAGGTGGGTGGCGAGTTCGTCGCCGCCGACGTGGCCGACGAGACGGCGGTGCGTGACCTGTTCGACGGGGTGGTGCAGCGGCACGGCCGGGTGGACGTGTCGTTCCACAACGCGGGCATCTCGCCGCCTGAGGACGACTCGATCCTGGAGACCGGCCTGGACGCCTGGGAACGGGTGCTGCGGGTGAACACCACGAGCGTGTACCTGTGCTGCAAGTACGTCATCCCGCACATGCGCCGCCAGGGCAAGGGCTCGATCATCAACACCGCCTCGTTCGTGGCGCTGATGGGCGCTGCCACGTCGCAGATCGCGTACACGGCGAGCAAGGGCGGGGTGCTGGCGATGACCCGGGAGCTGGGCGTGCAGTTCGCCCGCGAGGGCATCCGGGTCAACGCGCTGTGCCCCGGGCCGGTGGCCACGCCGCTGCTGCTGGAGCTGTTCGCCAATGACCCGGAGCGGGCCGCCCGGCGGCTGGTGCACGTGCCGATGGGCCGGTTCGGCGACCCGGCCGAGATCGCCGCCGCTGTGGCGTTCCTCGCCAGCGACGACGCCTCGTTCATGACCGCAGCGCAGTTCGTCGTCGACGGCGGCATCACCGGCGCGTACGTCACCCCCCTGTGAGCGCGAGGAGTGAGCCGGTCTTGCGAGCCCCGCAGTCGCGAACCAGGTCGGCATTGTGAGCGCGAGGAGTGAGCCGGTCTTGCGAGCCCCGCAGTCGCGAACCAGGTCGGCATTGTGAGCGTGAGGAGTGAGCCGGTCTTGCGAGCCCCGCAGTCGCGAACCAGGCTGGCACTGTGAGCGCGAGAAGGCCGGTCATCGGCATCACCGCGTACGTCGAGCCGGCCGGCTGGGCGGTGTGGCGACGCTTGTGCCGCACGCGTACGTCCGCTCGGTCACCGCGGCGGGCGGCCGGGCCGTCGTGCTGCCCCCGGACGACGCCGACGCGGACGTGCTGGGGCTGCTGGACGGGCTGCTGCTGGCCGGCGGCGCCGACGTCGGGCCGGAGCGGTACGGCGAGCCGCCGGACCCGCGTACCGAGAGCCGGCCGGAGCGCGACGCGGGGGAGACGACGCTGCTGACCGCCGCGCTCGCCGCGGACCTGCCGGTGCTGGGTGTGTGCCGGGGGATGCAACTGCTGGCGGTGGCGTACGGCGGCCTGCTGCACCAGCACCTGCCGGACGTGGTCGGGCACGACGGGCACCGTCCCGCGCCGGGCGTCTACGGGTCGCATCCGGTGCGCTTCGCCGCCGGCAGCCGGGCCGCCGAGGTGATGGCCGGGGTGGACCGGGTCAACTCGTACCACCATCAGGCGGTGGCCGACCCCGGCGGCCTGGCGGTGACCGGCTGGGCCGACGACGGGGTGATCGAGGCGGTGGAGGATCCGGCGCGGCGGTTCGTGCTCGGGGTGCAGTGGCATCCGGAGAACGAGGCCGAGCCGCGGCCGGTGGCCGCGCTGGTCCGGGCCGCGATGTCGGCCAGATCACACACCCGCGTTTCGTAGGTGCGGACAGCCGAATCGGCGGCCCGCCGACCAGGCGAGGACCGCCCGAGTCGCCCCGGAGCGTCGGTTACGCCAGGATGAGGCGGAGGTAAGCAGCGTCGAACGGTGCGGGTGCGTTACGTTGCTCGTCCGTCGGGGTAGTAGGCGGGGACGGTCGGCGGAGAATCGCCGGCCGTCATGATCATGGCCGGAGCGGGAGGCTGCATGAGCTCGGCCCACGGGGGCGGGGAGGACGGTCGTTCGTCCCCGGCGGCCGGCGAGGCGTCCCTACCGCCACTGCTCGCCGCGGCGTTCGCCGCCGGCGGTGAGATGGGCGGCCGGCTGCGCGGCTTCGACTGGTCCACCACCGCTCTCGGCAGCCCGGACCGCTGGCCCGCGGCGCTGTGCCACGCCGTGAGCACGATGCTGTCGTCCCGCGCCCAGATGGTCGTCTTCTGGGGCGAGGAGCACCTGGCCTTCTACAACGACGCCTACCGGCCGACCATCGGCGACAAGCACCCGGCCGTGATCGGGCAGCCCGCCCGGCTGCACTGGGCGGAGACCTGGGACGTGCTCGGCCCGCTGCTGGACGGCGTGCGCCGCACCGGCGTGCCGTACCGGGGCGAGAACCACCCCTTCGTGCTCGACCGCCACGGTTTCCTGGAGGACGTCTACTTCGACGTCTCGTACGACCCGATCCGCAGCGCCGACGGCACCGTCGGCGGTCTGTTCTGCTTCGTCAACGAGACCACCGGCCGGGTGCTCGGCGAGCGCCGGCTGCGCGCCCTCGCCGAGCTGGGCAACGAGCTGGGCGATGTACCCGGCATGCTCGAACTGGGCCAGGCCGTCACCCGGGTGCTCGACGCCCACCGCGCCGACGTGCCGTTCAGCGCGCTGTGGTTCGCCGACGAGCGCGGCACACTCGTGCCGGGCGGCTGCTCCGGCGTGGATCCGGCCACCGTCGCCGATCCGCCGCCCGGCCTGCCCGAGGGCGAGCCGTTCACCGAGCCGCGCTGGATCGCCACCGCCGACCTGCCGGGCGCGGTGCCGCCGGACGCCGCCGGCCAGGCGCTCCTGCTGCCGCTGACCGCCACGAACGAGCCGGCCGGCGCGCTGCTGCTCGGGGTGTCGCGCCGGCTGCCGTTCACCGACGACTACCGCGACTTCGCCGACCTGGTCGCCGCACAGGTGTCCCGGGCCGTGGGCAAGCAGCGGGCGTACGAGCAGGAACGCGCCCGCGCCGCCGAGCTGGCCGCGCTGGACCGTGCCAAGACCAACTTCTTCGCCAACGTCAGCCACGAGTTCCGTACCCCGCTCACGCTGGTCCTCGGGCCGATGGAGGAGATGCTCGCCGACCGGGAGCTGCCCGAGCGGTACCTGGACCGGCTCACCGTCATGCACCGCAACGGGCTGCGCCTGCTCAAGCTGGTCAACACGGTGCTCGACTTCTCCCGGCTGGAGTCCGGCCGGCTGGCCGCCCGCTACCAGCCCACCGACCTGTCCGACTACACCTCCCGGCTGGCCAGCACGTTCCGCTCGGCCACCGAGCGGGCCGGGCTGCGCCTGGTGGTGGACTGCCCGCCGCTGCCCGCGCCGGTCTACGTCGACCGGGACATGTGGGAGAAGATCGTCCTCAACCTGCTGTCGAACGCGGTCAAGTTCACGTTCGACGGCGAGATCCGGGTCCGGGTCCGCGCGGACGACGGCGCCGCCGTCCTGGAGGTGACCGACACCGGCGTCGGCATCGCGCCGGAGGAACTGCCGCAGGTCTTCGAGCGGTTCCACCGGGTGGCCGGCGCCCGCTCGCGTACCCACGAGGGCACCGGCATCGGGCTCGCCCTGGTCCGCGAGCTGGTCGAGATGCACGGCGGCACGGTGACCGCGCACAGCGTCGTGGACCGGGGCACCACGTTCACCGTGACCATGCCCTTCGGGTACGCGCACCTGCCCGCCGACCGGGTGGCCGCCCTGTCGCCGGTCCCGCTGACCGAACCGGAGCAGGCCCGCCTGTACGTCGCCGAGACGGCGCTCTGGACCGACGAGGTGGCCCGCCCCACCGGGCTGCCGGAGGCGTCCGGCGCGCCGGGTGGGTCCGGTCGCATCCTGTTCGCCGACGACAACTCCGACCTGCGCGAGCACGTCGTCCGGCTGCTGTCCCCGGCGTACGAGGTGGTGGCCGTGCCGGACGGCGTGGAGGCGCTGCGGCTGGCCGTCGAGACCCCGTTCGACCTGGTGCTGACCGACGTGATGATGCCCCGGCTGGACGGCTTCGGGCTGGTCGCCGCGCTGCGGGCCGAGCCGGCCACCCGGCACGTGCCGATCGTGCTGCTCTCCGCACGGGCCGGCGCCGCCGAGGAGGTCGCGGGTCTGTCCACCGGCGCCGACGACTACCTGACCAAGCCCTTCTCCAGCCAGGAGCTGGTGGCCCGGGTGCGGGCCAACGTCGAGCTGGGCCAGTTGCGCGGGCAGATCATCCGCCGGCTGCGGGCACTCGCCGACGCCGCCGTGGAGATCAACACCGCCCGGTCCACCGCCGAGGTGGTCCGGGTGGCCGCCCGGCACGCGCTGCGCCTGGCCGAGGCCGGACGGGTCCGGGTCACCGCCACCGGGGTCCGCCACGAGGAGGACGCCGGCGGTGACCTGCCCGCCGAGCCGACAGTGGTGCTGCCGCTCACCGGCACCGCCGGCGAGCAGCTCGGCGAGCTGCGGGTGTGGCGCCGCGAGGGCGGCGGCACCGAGGAGGCGGCGCTCACCGAACTGGCCCGGCTGATCGGCGTGCGGCTGGAGAACGCCCAGCTCTACGAGGCCGAGCACCACATCGCGACCACACTCCAGCACAGCCTGCTGCCGCGTACGCTGCCGCAGTTGCCCGGCGCGGTGGTGGCCAGCCGCTACCTGCCAGGCAGCGCCGACGTGGAGGTCGGCGGCGACTGGTACGACGTGATGGCCACCGCCGACGACGACCTGGTGCTGGTCATCGGCGACGTGGTGGGCAAGGGCGTGCGGGCCGCCGCGGCGATGGGCCAGCTCCGCAACGCGCTTCGGGCGTACGTCCTGGAGGGCTACGACCCGGGCGAGGCGCTGACCCGGCTCAACCGGCTGGTCCACTCCGCCGGCAGCGGCTCCTTCGCCACTGTGGTCTGCCTCGGCTTCTCCCCGCGCACGGGCAGGATCCGGTACGCGAGCGCGGGTCATCCGTCACCCCTGCTGATCCGAGGAGACGACGTGGCGTTCCTGCACGATCGGGCTCTCGGACCGCCGATCGGGGCGATCCCCGGCGCCGTCTACCCGGCCGCCGAAGGCGAACTCGCGCCGGGCAACCGGCTCCTGCTCTACACCGACGGCCTGATCGAGGACCGGTCCGCGGGCATCGACGCCGGGCTGGGCCAGTTGCGGGCCGACGCGACGGCGCGCGCCGGGCACGTGGCGGACCTGGTCGACGCCGTCATGGCCCGGGTGGCCGAGCGGTCCCGGCACGACGACGTGGCGGTGCTCGCGCTGGAGGCGGCCGAACTGAACCGGTTCGCGCTGCGCCTGCCCGCCGACCCGACCCGGCTCAGCGTGCTCCGCAAGCGGCTGGAGGACTTCCTCGTCGCCCACCAGGTCGGCGAGACCGACCTGTTCGACCTGACCGTGGCGGTCTCCGAGGCGGCGGCGAACGCGATCGAGCACCCGGTCGACCCGGTGGACCCGACGATCGAGGTCGAGGTGACGATCGCCGACCGGACGGTCACCGCGACCATCCGGGACAGCGGACGCTGGCGGGAGTCGAGCGGGTCGACCTTCCGGGGGCGCGGGCTGGCGCTGATCCAGGCGCTGGGGGAGATGAACGTGACCCGTTCCGCGAACGGCACCGAGCTGACGCTGCGCCGCCGGCTGGCCGACCAGGCGCCGCCCTCGGGACGCTGAGGCGGCCGGTCACAGCGGCGACGGGTCGTCGCGCAGCCGGCTGTAGAGCCACCCGTCGCGCCAGGCGCCGGCCCGGAACTCGCAGGACCGCAGAACTCCCTCCAGTTGGAAGCCGGCCTTCTCCAGCGACCGCTGCTCGGCGGCGTTCTCGGGATGGGTGCCGGCCTGGATGCGCTGCGCCGGGGTGTGGCTGAACAGGTAGTCGCAGAGCAGCGCCTGCGCTCGCCAGCCGAGACCCCGGCCGCGCCACTCGGGCAGCAGCACGATCCCGATCTCCCAGTACGGTGCCCGCCCGCTCTCGCGCTGCAGGTAGCTGAGGTAACCGACCGGCGCGTCCGGGGGCTCGACCTGGACGATCAGGCCACCGCTCCGGTCGCCGAGATAGCCGTCCTCGGCGAAGCGGCGGGCCGGCGCGGCGGCGTCCTGGAAGCCGGCCCAGTCGAGGCCGATCAGCCCGGGTTCGACAGCGAACCGGCGCAGCATCGCGAGATCGTCCTCGGCCACCGGGCGCAGTCGTACGGTCGAGCCGGGCGCCTCGTGCACGACGCCGGCCATCGACGGATGGGAGCTGTCCATCCTTTGCACCGTAGTGACGGGCCGGGCCGCCCGCTGTCCCGCGTCGACGGCGTTCACGCGGGGAGCAGCCCTCGATCTAGCCGGCGAGCCAGTCCTGGTCGCCGAGGCCGGAGATGTCCAGCACACGCCGGACCTGCGGCGACGGCAGCACGGTCAACGCGTCCGGGAACCGCTGGGCGAGCCGGACCACCGCGTGGATGGCGGCCGAGTCGAAGAAGGTGACCGCCCGCAGGTCGAGCGTGAGCCGCTTGGTGGGCTCGCGGAGCGCCGTCTGGAACATGGTGTCGGCGGTCGCCATGTCGACCTCGCCGGTCACCTGGACGCGCAGTTGGTCGCCGTCGGCCTGCGCCGTCACGGAGAAGACGGGCGCCGCGCCCCCTTGATCCACGGAGCAACAATGGCACAGCGTTTGCGGCACGGCAACAACCTGCCCGGCGGGGCTGTGGCGAGGGGCACACCGGTCCCGGCGATAGGCTTGCGTCATGACCGTCCGTGCGCCGCTGACCCCCGGCACGCTCTCCCCGTGGCGAGCGGTCCCCGCCCACATCCCGCGCCCGGAGTACGTGGGTAAGAAGCGCCCCCAGGAGTGGCGCGGATCGCACGTGCAGACGCCGGAGACCATCGAGAAGATGCGCGTCGCGGGGCGTCTCGCCGCCCAGGCCACCCAGCTCGCCGGTGAGCACTGCAAGCCCGGGGTGACCACCGACGAGATCGACAAGGTGGTGCACGAGTTCCTCTGCGACCACGGCGCCTACCCGTCGACGCTCGGCTACCGGGGCTTCCCCAAGTCGTGCTGCACCAGCCTCAACGAGGTGATCTGCCACGGCATCCCGGACACCACGGTGCTCCAGGACGGCGACATCATCAACGTCGACGTCACCGCGTACCTGAACGGCGTGCACGGCGACACCGACGCCACGTTCTGCGTGGGCGAGGTGAGCGAGGAGGCCCGCCTGCTGGTCGAGCGGACCCACACGGCGATGATGCGCGGCATCAAGGCCATCGCGCCGGGGCGGCAGATCAACGTCATCGGCCGGGTGATCGAGTCGTACGCCAAGCGCTTCGGCTACGGCGTGGTCCGCGACTTCACCGGGCACGGCATCGGCGAGGCGTTCCACAGTGGCCTCTACGTGCCGCACTACGACAGCCCGCGCCCCACCGACGTGATGGAGCCCGGCATGACGTTCACCGTCGAGCCGATGATCACGCTCGGCACCTACCAGTACGACATGTGGGACGACGGCTGGACGGTGGTCACCAAGGACCGCCGGTGGACGGCCCAGTTCGAGCACACCATCGTCGTGACCGACGACGGCTACGAGATCCTGACGCTGCCGTGACCGACACCCCTGCGGCACTGCGCGAGGCGCACCACGCGGACGTCTCCGGCGGCTGGCTGCGTCCGGCCGTCTTCGGCGCGATGGACGGGCTGGTCACCAACATCGCGCTGATCGCCGGCGTGGGCGGCGGCGGGGTGTCGCCGCGCAGCGTGGTGCTGACCGGCACGGCCGGCCTGGTGGCCGGCGCCATCTCGATGGGCCTCGGCGAGTACACGAGTGTCCGGTCCGCGAACGAGCAGGTCGCCGCCGAGGTGGCCAAGGAGCGGCGCGAGCTGGAACGCCACCCGGAGGCCGAGGCCCGGGAACTGGCCGACGCCTGGGTCGCCCGTGGACTGCCCCGCGAGCTGGCGACGCAGGTCGCCGAGGCGGTACGCGCCAACCCGGAGGAGGCGCTGCGGGTGCACGTACGGGAGGAGCTGGGCGTCGACCCCGACGACCAGCCCAGCCCGTGGGCCGCCGCGATCTCGTCGTTCATCTGTTTCTCGATCGGCGCGCTGGTGCCGCTGCTGCCGTACCTGCTCGGTTTCACCAGCCTCTGGCTGGCGCTCGGCGTCGGCGGCGTCGGCCTCTTCGTCGCCGGTGCGATCGTGGCCCGGTTCACCAACCGCGCCTGGTGGCGTGCCGGTCTGCGGCAGTTGCTGCTCGGCGCGCTGGCGGCCGGCGCCACCTACCTGATCGGCGCGCTGATCGGCGTCGGCGGCGGCATCGGCTGACGGTCGGCCGTCGGCGGGCCGTCAGCCGGACAGCAGGTCGTCGACGGTGCCGTCGACCGGCCGCCCCCGGGCGGCCAGTTCCTCGGCCTGGCGGGTCAGCGCCGCACCGACCTCGGTCATGTCCGCCCCGGCCAGCCCGGTACGCCGCACCGCGTCACCGGGGTCGCGGAAGTAGGTGCGGCTGAACAGTCCCTGCACTGTGGCGGCGGCCAGCCGCGCCTCGCCGAGCATGAGCAGCGCCTGGTCCGTCTCGTACCACTCGGCCAGCCGCAACGCGCGGGCGTGCGCCGCGCTGCCCCGGTACCACGCCTGCCGCGCGGCGCCGGTGAACTCCGCCGGCCGGGCGCGTGCCAGGCACGCCAGGTGCTCGTCGCGCAGTTTTCGCAGCCAGCCGGTCGGATCGTGCAGGGCGCGGGTGGTGACGTACCGGTCCGCGGCCAGGGGCCAGCGGGACGTGATCGTCGTCGCCCGGCGCAGGTAGTCGTCCGCCCCGGCCACTGTCAGGTCGACGAGCACCCCGTCCACCCGCCGGGTGGCGGGTGGCGGTCCGGCGCCGGGCCGGTAGGTGACGACCAGCAGTCCGACCTCGCGGTCCCCGCCGCCGTCGTCGTCGCCGTGCGCGAGCGGACCGTGTACGGCGACCGCCAGCACATCGGCCGGGAACCGCCGCAGGACGGCGTCACCGACGCGCTCGGCCACCTGCCACCGCGGGTCGTCCAGACGCCGCTCGGCGTCTCGTTCGCCGACCATGGCCCACCTCCATTCCGCACGCCTGTCGCTTTCCGGTTGTACGACTCGTGCGAGCTGTATGCGCTGCGGTTGGTTGCCATTGTTCCGGTGGATCGCCGAGGCGGTCGAACGTGACGAGGTCCCCGGGCCGCACCGGCCGCTTGGACTGGGTAGAAGCGACTATCTCCCCCTGACCTGCGTAGGGGGTCGCGTCTATGAGCAGGCAGGTGTCACCCCGTCTACACCGCCGAGATCGATCGGGCAGCAGTCAAGATCCTCTAGCATGTCGCTTCCGGAAACCCCTTGCGCTGTGTCGTTGAAGGCCGCCCGCAGGGCCGGACCGCAGCGGGGCCAGGACTCGCGTTGACGACACAATCAGAGCAGCCCTGAGCAGTCCTGGCGTTCGGCTTGGTGACGATGAGCATGCGTGCGCTACTTGATCTCACCCTCGCAATTAGTCAGCAAGGGGGCTGGCTGCCCTCCGTCTGGAGAATGGAGGGTTGGATCAGGCTCGGTTGGAACACCGCGTACTCCACCAAAGGAGACCCAGCCCTTGTTGTCAGTCAAGTGGAACCAGATATCGCTGTTCCACGGCTCGGGATTTGTCGGGTGTGCGACAGCTCCGTGCATCCAGCCGTCGACCATGATCGATTGATTGCCGGAGAATTCGCCGATTTTCTCCGACTCGACAGCCGGCTTGGCGCGAATGGCAGTTCCGAGTGGAGTCCAGCGGTTTTGCGCGTAGACCCGATATGGCGAGCAGTCACCTTTGGTGACGAACCCCTCGCTCAGCCATTTCGTCCACATGGGGGGATCGGCCATAAAGATGAGGCCAAGAAGCGCTGGCACCACGACTGCGCTGGTGAGCCAGATTGCCGCTCTTCGGCCTGCGGAACGCTCCATTGAATCATCCATGTCACCCTCACAGCGCTCGGTGCACGACGATAGCGTGGCCACGCGCGCAGCGCCTCGGGCTTCCAGCCCTGGTGACTAGCCCAAAGATCTAACATGGATCGTGCTACCGGACGTCTTTCGTTCTCGCCCGGGACTATCGCTCCGCCGAGCATCGCGGCATGGTGGTCAGCGCATCGCCGAACTGCGGAGCGAGTCGCTGCTGTCAGGTGTCTATGGATCCTAGGCAGTGTTTTTGAGGGCCCTGATGGCAAATGGCGCATGGGTCGTCGCCTTGGGTTGTCCTAGTTGGAGTGAAATGCCCTGTCGCGTTACCTGCCATCGGTGGTGACCGTGGTCGGCATCTGATCGTTGACCGGCGGGTGCTCAACTGGATCGTATGAAAGGGGCGCGGCTGAGCCAGAATGCGGCAGTCATCGCCGCTGATCCGGCCGGGGCGTTCCAGCCCGCGCCTCCTCCACGATCCGCAGATCGCGGACCAGCAGTTCCATCGACGGACCCCATGGCAGCTCGGAGTGCCCGGCAACTATCCAGCCGTTGCGGCGATAGATGCCGTTCGCCCGGCTTCGCGGATCGGAGGCGAGGGTCGCCCAGCTCTCCTGGCGCCCCTGAAGAAGCCGACGCATCAACTCCGCGCCGACGCCACGAGATCGATGCCGCGGATGCACGATCCATTCCAGTACGGCGAACTTGTCGCGGTCCCGTACCTCGGCCGGGGGTTCATCCTTCGCCCGAGACCACCAGGTGCCGGCGGCCATGGTCCACCCGTACGCCGCTCCGATCAGTTCCTCGCCTTCCCAGGCCAGGACGAGGCGGAATCCCGGCCGCGCCGCCTCGTCGGGCAGCCCGGTCCGGAACCGGGCGACCTGTGCCGGGCCTTCGAGGTAGGGCGGCTCGGCGTAGACCCGCGCGTACAGGTCGGCGAGAGCGTCGACGACAGACGTCAGCTCGTCCGGACGGCGTCGGTCGAAGGTGACGGACGGCGGAGGCGTCACCGCTGGACTCGGTCCATGGCTACGTTCCTGCTCGCCGCGATTCCGGCCACGGTGAGCCGGCGCTCAGGCGTTCGGGACCAGCCGGAACACGCGGATCTCGCGGCCACCGGCCCGCTCGACGTACGTGCGGTACGCGGGCCACTCCTGCACCAGCCGCTGGAACAGCCGTTCCCGTTCCTCGCCGGTGACCTGCTCGGCGGTGACCGGGATCCGGCGTCCCTTGACGTCCACCTCGGCGGCCGGGTCGGCCATCAGGTTGAACGTCCAGGACGGCTGGTGCTGCTGCCCCCAGTTCGAGCCGATCACCACGTAGGCGTCGCCGTCGGGGACGTACACCAGGGGGTTGCTGCGGGGCTTGCCGGAGCGGCGGCCGGTGGAGGTGAGCACCAGCGTGGGCACGAGCCCGAAGGCGACCACGCGGCCCTTCGTCATCCGGCCGACCAGCCGGTCGGCCGGGACGAGCAGGCGCATGGTGGCGCCGAACCAACGCTGGTGACCGAGACGGCGGGTGAGGGTTCCCAGGGCTGACATCCGACAAGTGTGCCGTCCGCGGGGTGCCCCGTCATCCCTCGGACGGTCAGTCCGCCCAAGGTCGACTCCATCTCGCCGAAGTGGTGGCATCCACCCCACCGCGATACCGCCACTCCGGCGGAATGGTGTCGATCAGGGCCGGAAGTGGTGTCGATCATGGCCGGACACGGTGTCGATCATGGGCGGGCGGGCCGGCTCAGTTGAGCCGGCGTTCGATCGGCAGGCGGGACCGGGTGAACAGCGCTGCGCCACCCATCGCCACGAGCGGCACCACGACCAGCGCGGCGAGCGTCACGCCGGGCACTGTCACCGGGTACGGCGGCTGCACCGGCCAGGACTCCGCGTACCGCTGGTTGAGCGCGGACAGGACGACCACGGCGGAGCCGAGCCCGGCGACGATGCCCAGCGCGGAGCCGAGCACCGCGATGACTCCGGCCTGGCAGAGCGACAGCAGGCGGCGTACCCGGGGATCGGCGCCCACCGCCGCGAGCGTGGACAGGTCCCGGCGGCCCTCGGCCGCGGCGAGGCCGGTGGCGACAGCGGCGGCGCCCAGCGTGATCACCCCGGAGGCCACTGCCAGCAGGAGCAGCATCGAGCGCTGGTCCGACGGCGGCTCGGCGGTCGCCACCTGCGCGGACATGGGCCCGATGTCGAACAGCTCGTCGGTCAGCATCTCGACCTGCCGGTCGGTGGGCGAGCCGGCGGTGTCCAGCAGGTAACCCATCGGCACGGCGGACAGGCCGAGCGCGTCCGCGGCGGCGGGGGAGAGCACCAGCCGGTCGACTGTGAGACCGCCGCGCAGCGCGTACGCGGGCAGGAGACGCCCGGTGGGCGGGCCGCCGGAGTTGTAGTTGACCTCCACGCGGACCTGCCCGTCCACCACCCGCCGGGCGTCGGTGACCACCACGCCCCCGGCGGCGAGCGTCCGGCGCGCGGCGGCCAGCTCGTCGTCCGGCGCGCCGGTGAGCGCGGGCAGCGCGGCGCCGTCGTCCACGAGCGCCGGCAGGTAGACGTCGACGGGCTCCTGGAAGGGGCTCACGCAGCGCGGATCCCGCCGGGCCGAATCGGGGATGACCGGGTCGGAGGAGCTGTACGGGCACTGCTGCGCCTGCGGCATGAGCGCGTAGGGGCTGCAGTCGTCCTTCTCCCGGACGTCGCCGGCGCAGCCGGGGATCGCGACCGACACCACTGTGGCGTCGGACAGGACCGCGCGGGCCCGGCCGGCCACTACCTCGGCCGACGGTGGGTCCGCCGGGGTCTCACCGGAGTGGGTGAGCAGCACGTTCCCCGGCGGCAGGCCGGGTTGCCAGAGCGCCCGTGAGCGGGTCTCGTCGCTCGCCACGTAGACGCCGAGCGCGACGCTTCCGGCCACCGCCGCCATCACCGCCGAGATGGCGGGCGCGGCCGAGGACCGGTTGCGGCTGGCGTCGCGCAACGCGAGCCGGGGGGTCAGCGGCAGCAGCCGGCCGGCCCGGCCCAGCACGCCGACGAGCGACGGGGTGCAGAACACCAGCCCCAGCTCGCCCAGCGCGACACCGGCCAGCACTCCGGTCTGCGAGGTGCGGCCGGCGGCGAACGCGGCGATCGCGGTCCCGGCGACGGTGAGCGCCACCCCGACCAGCAGCCAGCGGCGGCGTGGCCGGGTCGCGTCGCGCCGGCCTGCCAGGCCGGTCGCCACGTCCTGCCGGGCCGCCGCCCAGGCCGGCGCCATCGCCGCGAGCACCCCGGCCAGCACCGCCGTCGCGGCGATCGCCACCAGCGCGGCCGGGAAGATCCGGTACGCCCCGAGGCGCTCCCCGAGCAGGTACTGCTCGACGATCGGCCGGCCGGCGAACGCCGCCCCGATCCCGAGCAGCATGCCCAGGGCGGCTCCGCCGGCGCCGAGCACCACCCCGTCGGCGAGCACGATCCGGCGCAGGTGGGAGGCGTCGCCACCGGCCACCGCGACGAGTGCGAGGTCCCGCCGCCGGCGCCGGACGCTCACCGCGAAGGCCGGGCCGACCAGCAGCACCACCTCCAGCAGGCCCAGCCCGCCGACGACTCCGACGACGCCCGCCTCGTCGGCGTCCGGTACGGACATGCCGCGGGTGAACTCCTGCCGTCCCGGCAGCGGGCTGCGCGCGACGACCTGGATGCCCTGCGCGTTCAGCCGGTCCACGAGCCCCGGTTCCAGCGGGCCGGGCAGGTCCACCAGCCAGGTGTCGCTGCCGGCCATGCCCTCCGAGGTCACAGCGGGCAGCGTGATCACGTCCCGGAGGTTGTCCGGATACTCCACCACCCCGACCACCCGGTACGTGGCGCCGTCGATGGTGCGTACCGGGTCGCCGATGCGGGTCTCCAGCCGGCGCAGCGCCGTCGGGCTGACCGCGATCTCGTCGGGGCGTACCGGTGGCCGGCCGTCGCGTACCCGTGCCAGCGGCCGGGTGAGCGGGTCGGTCAGGTCGACGGCGCGCGCCTCGAGCGACTCGACGTGCCGGTCCACCCGTGTCGAGAACGTCATCCACCAGCGGGTGCGAGCCAGCCGGCTGCCCTCGGGCAGCAGCGCGCGCACCTCCTCGGCGGTCGCCGGGCGGGTCCGGGACACCCATTCGCCCTGGACCGGCCAGGCCGACTCGCCCCAGGCGTCCTGCGTCACCGGCGTCAGGCTGTCCCAGCGCAGGGCGACGTCGCCGCCGCCGAGCTGGCGCTCGATGCGCTCGGCGCGGGTCAGATCCCCCATGTCGTAGCTGACCGCGGCGAAGCTGAGGCCGAACACCGGCAGCGCGATCATCACCAGCACCAGCAGCGTGCGCCGCCGGGACCGCCGGGCCTCCCGGCGGGCGATCCGCAGCGCGGTCCGCCACGACCCGCGTACGGCGGCGAGGCGGCCGCCGGTCACCGGGTGCTGCCGCTGAGCAGGTGGTCGACGCCGATCAGCGGGGCGGTCGAGTCGACCATCACCCCGTCGCGCAGGAAGACCACCCGGTCCGCCCAGCCGGCGTGCCGGGCCTCGTGGGTGACCAGCACCCCGGCCGCTCCGGCGTCCACCCGGCGGCGCAGCAGATGCAGCACCGCCTCGCCGGTCTGGGAGTCCAGCGCGCCGGTCGGCTCGTCGGCGAGGACCAGGCGGCGTTCGCCGACGAGGGCCCGGGCGATCGCCACCCGCTGCTGCTGGCCACCCGACATCTGGTCCGGGAAGCGGTCGGCCAGGTCCTCCAGGTCGACCTCGCGCAGCGCGGCCAGCGCCAGCTGGCGGGCCGCCCGTACGCCGGTGCCGTCCAGTTCCAGTGGCAGCGCCACGTTCTCCACGGCGGTCAGGCTGCCGAGCAGGTTCAGGTCCTGGAAGACGTACCCGATCCGGCGGCGCCGCAGCCGGGCCAGCTCGCGGGCGGACAGCCCGACCAGGGTCTCGCCCTCGACCACCACCTCGCCGCCGGTGGGCCGGTCCAGGCCGCCGGCGAGCGCCAGCAGCGTGGACTTGCCGGACCCGGAGGGGCCCATCACCGCCACCAGCTCACCGGCCCGCACGGTCAGGCTCACGCCGCGCAGCGCGTGCACGGCGGCCTCACCGGCGCCGTGGGTCCGGCGTACGTCACGCAGTTCCAGCACCCCGTCGATCGGGTCCATCAGCGCCTCCCGTGCCGGGTCACCGGCGGGCTTCGTCGCCGGCCCGGTCCACCGCCTCGGGGTGGTCGACCG
Source organism: Micromonospora sp. CNZ296 (assembly GCF_007827635.1). Taxonomy (NCBI): domain Bacteria; kingdom Bacillati; phylum Actinomycetota; class Actinomycetes; order Micromonosporales; family Micromonosporaceae; genus Micromonospora; species Micromonospora sp. CNZ296. The sequence goes on along the minus strand of NZ_VISW01000005.1, from coordinate 56,331 downwards.
CCCGGATCGGCGCCGGGCGGTGCCGGACCAGGCTCGTCTCGCAGTGGTCGAGCCACCGCACCTCGGCCTCGGTCTGGAAGATCATCGCGTCCAGCACCAGCCGCCAGGGTAGATCCTCCGGCTTGTCGCTCGTGTACTTCAACCGGGTGAACTCCTGGAGCGCGCGCATGGTGGCGGTGCGCTGGGTCTGCACCACCGACCGCACGTCGACGCCGGGGGTGGTCAGCGCCAGCGCCAGTTTGATGGACAGCTCGTCGCGCGGCCGGTCGGCGCGGCTGATCGGCGTGGCGAACCACAGGGCCAGGTCCGCCCGTCCGGCGTCGGTGATCTCGTACGGCCGCTGCCCGCTCTCGTTCTCCGGCAGCGGGCGGACCAGGCCGTCACGTTCCAGCCGCGCCAGCGTGGTGTAGACCTGTCCGATGTTCAGCGGCCAGGTCGACCCGGTGGACTCCTCGAACGCGGCACGGAGCTGGTAGCCGTACATCTGGCCGCGTTCGAGCAGGGCGAGCAGGCCGTGACGGATGGACATGACCGCGAGTATGCATACCTGGTATGCGCTACGCAACCGGAGGGTTCCGCCGGGTGACCGGCGTCGCGCTCAGGCCGGGCGGCCCGGGAACGGAACGGTGACCGGCGTCACGCCTGCCGTACGCCGCCAGCGGGTGGCGCGCAACGCGCAGTCGGTGAGCGCGGCGAGCGCGGTGTTCCGGTCCGCGCCGGTGGTGTGCGGCAGCGCGGCCCGCCAGTGCCCGGCCGTCCGCTCCTCGATCTCCACCGCCAGGCGCAGCGCGCTCGCCCGGTCCGTCACCGGGTAGGGCAGCGCGTACCCGGCCCGGTCGGCGGGCACCTGCCCGGAGCCCTCGGCGAGCTGGAGCAGCAGCGCGTCGCGGCGGGACCGGTGGGCCGCCTCGGCGGCACGGGCCGCCGTACGCGCCGCCTCGGTCAGGTGCACACCGATCACCCCGTACGCCCAGATCGCCGCGTACTCGGCGGCGAGCGCGTCGGCGAGCGCCGAGGCCGGGCCGGTCGTCGGGCTGTTCACTTGAGCGCCTCCACGTGTGTGGCCCGCGCCGCGGCGATCGAGCCGAGCAGCGCGGCCCGCTCGGCCGGCGCTGCCGCGCACGCCTTGGCCGCGTTCGTCCGGCCCTCCTGCTCGGCCCGGCGCAGCTCGGTGAGCACGGCGTCGGGCGCGGGCGCGCTCGCCGAGCCGGCGGCCGGTGTGCCGGAGGGCGCCGGCCGGCCGATCACGCGGCGTAGCTCCTCGGCGTGCGCCCGGTGCGCGTCGGCGATCGGGGTGAGCCGCCCGGCCAGCGCCGGGTCGGCGGTGGCGGCGGCCCGGTAGCGGGCCTCCAGCGCGAGCGCCTCGGCGACGAGCGGCTCCAGCGCGTCCGGCTCCGGTGGCTCCTCGTCGCGGTCGAAAAGATCACAACCGGTCAGCGGCGCGGTCGCGCCGCCGAGCGCCACGAGCCCGCCGGCGCGCAGCAGCCAGCGCCGGGAATGCCCCGCTCTGACCTGGTCGGATGGTGTTCTGCCGATCCCCACCTGACAGAGTCAACACCATTCGCGCCGTCTCGTGGGTCAGGGTCTCGGTGCGCCGCCGGGTCCGTCGGCGGTCGTTAGCGTTACGCTCTGCGCAACCACCGGGCGCGGACGCCCCGGTGGCGCGCCGGTATGGCGGGCCGATCGCCCGCACCGGCCAGGGACAACACGGCCCGCGGGTCGTGGCAACAGCAGGAGAGGTGCGCGCAATGACGCAGCGTGGCCGTGCCACCCGGTCGACGGGGCCCGCCGGGCGGCCCCGCCGCTCCGACGGGCCCCGCGGCACGGACCGGAGCGGCGCACCCCGCGGCGATCTCGCCGCCCGCCGCAACCGGCTGCGCGAGGTGATCGAACCGGTCGTCACGGCGGCCGGTTACGACCTGGAGGACCTCTCCGTCTCCCGCGCCGGCCGGCGGCACGTGGTCCGGGTGATCGTGGACGCCGACGGCGGGATCAACCTGGACGGCGTGGCGGACGTCTCCCGCGCGGTCTCGGCGGCGCTGGACGCGGCCGAGGAGGCCGGCGGCGACATCGTGGCCGGCGAGTACCAGCTGGAGGTCAGCTCGCCCGGCGTGGACCGCCCGCTCACCCTGCCCCGGCACTGGCGGCGCAACGCCGGGCGGCTGGTCAAGGTCACCGTCCGCGGCGACGCGGGGGACCGCCAGCTCACCGGCCGGATCACGGCCGCCGACGACGAACGCGTGGTGCTGGAGACCGACGCCGGCCCCGCCGAACACCCGTACGCCGAACTCGGGCCCGGCCGGGTCCAGGTGGAGTTCAACCGCCTGGACGACCTGGCCGACGAGGACTTCGGTGACGACACCGACGACGACGAAGATCTGGAGGACGAGGAGAGGTGAACATCGACCTCGCGGCGCTGCGCGCCCTGGAGCGCGAGCGGGAGATCCCGTTCGACACGATCCTCGCGGCGATCGAGACCGCGCTGCTGACCGCCTACCGGCACACCGACGGCGCCGAGCCGCACGCCCGGGTGGAGATCGACCGTAAGAGCGGGGCCGCCTCGGTCTACGCGCAGGAACTGGACGCCGACGGCACTGTGACCCGGGAGTGGGACGACACTCCGCACGACTTCGGGCGGATCGCCGCCATGACCGCCAAGCAGGTGATCCTCCAGCGGCTGCGGGAGGCCACCGACGAGGTGCACTTCGGCGAGTACGTCGGCCGCGACGGTGACCTGGTCACCGGCGTGGTGCAGGCGCACGAGACCCGCCGGGAGAAGGGCATCGTCAGCGTCGACCTGGGCAAGCTGGAGGGCGTCCTGCCGCAGTCCGAGCAGGTCCCCGGCGAGCGGTACGAGCACGGCGAGCGGATCCGCTGCGTGGTCGTGCACGTCGCCAAGGGAATGCGCGGCCCGCAGATCACGCTGTCCCGGTCGCATCCCGCGCTGGTGAAGAAGCTGTTCGCGCTGGAGGTGCCGGAGATCGCCGACGGCACCGTGGAGATCGGCGCGATCGCGCGTGAGGCAGGTCACCGTACGAAGATCGCTGTGCGCTCGACCACGTCCGGCGTCAACGCCAAGGGCGCCTGCATCGGCCCGATGGGCCAGCGGGTCCGGGCCGTGATGAGCGAGCTGCACGGCGAGAAGATCGACATTATCGACTGGTCGGACGACCCGGCCACCTTCGTCGGCAACGCGTTGTCGCCGGCCAAGGCGCTGCGGGTCGAGGTGGTCGACCTGGCCTCCCGTACCGCCCGGGTGACCGTGCCGGACTTCCAGCTCTCGCTCGCGATCGGCCGGGAAGGGCAGAACGCCCGCCTCGCGGCCCGTCTGACCGGTTGGCGCATCGACATCCGGTCCGACGCGGAGACCGCAGCCCCGCAGAGCCGGGGCGGAGCTGATCACGTCCCGGAGCCGGGCGGCGCGATCTCCGGCGGCTAGGGGTAGACTTACTCAGTGGCACGACGCGCGATTCCGGAGCGCACCTGTGTGGGCTGCCGGAAACGAGCGCCGGCCAGCGAGTTGTTGCGGGTCGTCGCGATCGGTGACGAGGCTGGTCACACCAGTCTCCGGCCCGATCCGGCCCGCAGACTGCCGGGTCGGGGAGCGAACATGCACCCTGATCCGGCCTGCTTCGCGCAGGCGGTGCGACGCCGCGCCTTCGGGCGGGCACTGCGCCTCACCGGGGTCCCCGACCACGGTGCGCTTGCGGAGCACGTCGACGCGCAACCCCCGACGACCGGTCAAGCCCGACCGGTCGAGGGTCGCTAGCAAGGTAGGACGACCGACATGAGCACACGATGAAGTCCCTGAAATGACCAGGCTTCAAGTGCAGGAGTGAGGTCGCTGCGGGTGCTGCCCGCACGACCTCGGAGTGAGGAGTGCAGTGGCAGGAAAGGCCCGCGTACACGAGCTTGCCAAGGAGCTCGGGGTCGAAAGCAAGACCGTTCTCGCCAAGCTCAAGGAAATGGGCGAGTTCGTGAAGTCCGCGTCCAGCACCGTCGAGGCGCCTGTCGCCCGGCGGCTGCGTAGCGCGTTCGTAGCCGGTTCGTCGGCGCCTGCCGGCCCGCCGGCTGCCGCGCCCAGTGGCCCGGCACCGACCCCGACGCCCACCCCGACCCCGGGTGCCCCCCGGGTCTCGGCCAAGCCGATGCCGCCCCGGCGTCCGGCCGCGCCGACCCCTGGACCGAAGCCCAAGGGCCCGGTCCCCGGCCCGCCGCAGCCGGCGACTCCGGTCGCCAAGCCGGCGAGCGCGCACGACATCGAAGTGGCGGCCGCCGAGGCGCGTGCCGCTGCGCTCAAGGCTGAGCAGGAGGCCGCGGTCAAGGCCGCCCAGGCCGCCCGTCAGCAGCAGCGCGAGACCGTACGCCGGGAGCCTCCGGCCGAGGGCGGTGCTCGCCCGGGTCCGCGTCCCGGCCCGAACGCCATGCCGCCGCGTCCGGGTTCCCCGGCCGCCGGTCGTCCCGGCGGTCCGGGTCAGGGTCAGGGCCCCGGTGCCCGGCCCGGCGGTCGTCCGCCGGCGCGTGGCGCCGGTAACAACCCGTTCGGCATCCAGGGCGGCCAGCAGCAGCGGCCCCCGGCCGCCGGTGCGGGCGGTCCCCGTCCCAGCCCGGCCGGCATGCCGCCGCGGCCCAGCCCGGCGTCGATGCCGCCGCGGCCGAGCCCGGCCTCGATGCCGAGCCAGCGCCCGACCACCGGCCGCCCCGGCGGCCCCGGTGGCGGTCGTGGCGGACCCGGTGGAGGCGCCGGTCGTCCGGGCGGTCCCGGCGGCGGTGGCGGTGGCTACCGTGGTGGACCCGGTGGCGGCGGCGGTGGCGGTGGCTACCGCGGCGGTCCCGGCGGCGGTGGCGGTGGCGGTGGCTACCGCGGCGGTCCCGGCGGCGGTGGCGGTGCTCCCGGCGGTGGTTTCCGTCCGGGTGGCCCGGTCGGCGGCGGTGGCCGTCCCGGCGGCGGTGGCCGTGGCCGTGGCGGTGGCGCGGCGGGTGCCTTCGGGCGTCCCGGCGGCCGGCCGACCCGCGGTCGCAAGTCCAAGAAGCAGCGCAGACAGGAGTTCGACAACCTGTCGGCCCCGACCATGTCCTCGGGTGCGCCCCGCGGTCAGGGTCAGGTCGTCCGGTTGTCCCGTGGCGCCTCGCTGTCGGACTTCGCCGACAAGATCAACGCCAACCCGGGTTCGCTGGTCCAGGAGATGTTCAACCTGGGCGAGATGGTGACGGCGACCCAGTCGTGCTCCGACGAGACCCTGCAGCTGCTGGGTGAGCACCTCGGCTTCGACGTGCAGATCGTCAGCCCGGAGGACGAGGACCGCGAGCTGCTCGCGCAGTTCAACATCGACCTCGACGCCGAGGTCGCGGCGGACCGCCTGGTCAGCCGTGCGCCGGTGGTGACCGTCATGGGTCACGTCGACCACGGTAAGACCAAGCTGCTCGACGCGATCCGCAAGGCGAACGTGGTGGCCGGCGAGGCGGGTGGCATCACCCAGCACATCGGCGCCTACCAGGTCCACGTCCCGCACGAGGGCGAGGACCGCGCGGTGACGTTCATCGACACCCCGGGTCACGAGGCGTTCACCGCCATGCGTGCCCGTGGTGCCCAGGTCACGGACATCGTGATCCTGGTGGTCGCGGCCGACGACGGCGTCATGCCGCAGACCATCGAGGCGCTCAACCACGCCAAGGCGGCGGACGTGCCGATCGTGGTCGCGGTCAACAAGGTCGACAAGCCCGAGGCGAACCCGGACAAGGTCCGCCAGCAGCTGACCGAGTACGGCCTGGTCGCCGAGGAGTACGGCGGCGACACCATGTTCGTCAACGTGGCGGCCAAGCCCGGCATCGGCATCGAGGAACTGCTCGAGGCCGTGCTGCTGACCGCCGACGCGTCGCTGGAGCTGACCGCTCCGATCGACGGGCCGGCGCAGGGTGTCGCGATCGAGGCGCACCTGGACAAGGGCCGGGGCGCGGTGGCGACCGTGCTGGTGCAGAAGGGCACCCTGCGTGCCGGTGACTCGATCGTCGCCGGTGGGGCGCACGGCCGGGTCCGGGCCATGCTCGACGAGAACGGCAAGCCGGTCGATTCGGCTGGTCCGGCCCGTCCGGTCATGGTGCTGGGTCTGACCACGGTGCCGGGTGCGGGTGACACCTTCCTGGCCGCCGAGGACGACCGCACCGTGCGGCAGATCGCCGAGCAGCGTCAGGCACGGCGGCGGGCGGCGTCGTTCGCCAACTCCCGTGGCCGGGCCACTCTCGAGACGCTCATGGAGCAGCTCAAGGAGGGCGAGAAGACCTCGCTCAACCTGGTGCTCAAGGGCGACGTCTCCGGTTCCGTGGAGGCGCTCGAGGACGCGCTGTTCAACCTCGACATCCCGGAGGAGGTCCAGCTTCGGATCATCCACCGGGGCGTGGGCGCGATCACCGAGAGCGACGTCATGCTCGCGAGCGCCTCGTCCGAGGCGGTCACGATCATCGGCTTCAACGTGCGGGCCTCGAACAAGGTCCGCGAGATGGCCGACCGCGAGGGCGTGGAGATCCGGTACTACACCGTCATCTACCAGGCCATCGAGGAGATCGACGCCGCGCTCAAGGGTCTGCTCAAGCCGGAGTACGAGGAGGTCGAGCTGGGCACCGCGGAGATCCGCGACGTCTTCCGCTCGTCCAAGATCGGCAACATCTCCGGCTGTATCGTCCGGTCCGGCCTCATCCGCCGCAACGCCAAGGCGCGGCTGCTGCGGGACGGGGCGGTCGTGGCGGACAACCTCACGATCAGCTCCTTGAAGCGGTTCAAGGACGACGCGACCGAGGTCCGCGAGGGCTTCGAGTGTGGTCTGACGCTGGGCGGCTACAACAACGTCCAGGTCGGCGACGTCATCGAGACGTTCGAGATGCGCGAGAAGCCGCGCGCCTGACGACCACGCGTACGACCGGCCGGCGGCCGGGGCCTTCGGGCCCCGGCCGTCGCCGTCTGTGCAGGCTGCGACAATCTGCGGCGTGATCCGGTACGCGCTGCTCCTCGCCCCCTCCGCCAACCGCGTCTACGCCGACGCGGCGGCCCGGCTGGCCCGCGCCGAACTGGCCGTGTTCGCCGGTTCCGGCGTGCTCGACGTCGTGCCGGCCGCCGCGGAGGTGACCGGGATCGGCGGGGTGGAGTACCTGACGTTCACCACCGCCGAACCGGGGCTGGGCGAGCGGGACCTGGCCCACCTGGCGAACCTGTCGGCCGCGTACGCGCTGTTCGAGCGGGTCGGCGACGACCTGCTGCGGCCGGTGCCGCTGCGCCCGCTGGCCCGGTACGACTCCGACCTGATCACCATCCCCAAGTACGCCGGAAAGACCAACGAGCAGTTCACCCGGCTGCTGCTCAACGTCACAGTGCTCGCCTCCGCCGCCGCGCCGCGGATGCTGGACGGGCCGGTGGTGGTGCTGGACCCGCTCTGCGGCCGGGGCACGACGCTCAACCAGGCGCTGATGTACGGCTACGACGGCATCGGCATCGAGCGCGACGGCAAGGACGTGGACGCGTACGCCGCGTTCCTGCGCACCTGGCTGCGCCGCAAGCGGCTCAAGCACACCGCCGAGTCGACGTCGGTGCGCCGGGACCGCAAGCTGGTCGCCCGCCGCTTCGAGGCCGTCGTCGCACCGTCGCGGGACGAGCACCGGGCCGGGGCCACCCAGCGCGTCATTGTGCTGAACACCGACACCACCCGGGCCCGCGAGGCGTTGCGCGCCCGCTGTGCGGACGTGATCGTCACCGACGCGCCGTACGGCGTGGCGCACGGCAGCCGTACCGACCACGGGTTGTCCCGCAGTCCGCTGGAGCTGCTCACCGCCGCCGTGCCCGTGTGGCGGGAGCTGCTGCGCCCGGGCGGGGCGCTCGGCCTGTCCTGGAACACGCACGTGGCCCCGCGGGCGCAGGCGGAGGCGGTGCTGGCCGACGCCGGGCTGCGCGTGCTCGACGGCCCGGGCTTCGGTGACTTCGCCCACCGGGTCGACCAGGCGATCGAGCGGGACGTGCTGGTGGCTGTCGCGCCTTAATCGCGTGCCGGGGTGCGCCGCCCGGCGTACCGTTGCTCGCCGTGTATACCGGAACCGCACTGTTCGACCTGTTGCTCCCGGGTGACTCCCGGTCCCTGAAGGCCAAGCGGTCCTACGTCCGGCCGATCGTCGCCGCGTTGCGCAAGTTCGAGGTCTCCGCCGCCGAGGTGGGGGCGCTGGACCTGCACGGCCGGGCCGAGATCGGGGTGGCGGTGGTGGCCGCCGAGCCGGCCCACGTCCGTGAGGTGCTCGACTCCTGCGAGCGGCTGGTCGCCGCCCGCCCGGAGACCGAGCTGCTGTCGGTGCGCCGTCGTCTGCACGGCGCGGACGACTGACGGCGCGTCGCGCGGCACTCCGGCCGTGCCGCGCGACGTCCGGCGGGGCGCGGGTAGTGTTCTTCAGCGTTGGGCGGTCGGACCCGGCGGCGCCCACGCGCCCGCCGTCTCCGGCCGACGGCCCGGATCGCCTGGTGATCCGGCGCCGTCATTGGTACAGGTGATCCCGGAGGTGGGGGACATGACGGATCAGGCAAAGGTTCGCCGGCACGCGGAGCGCATCCGGGAACTTGTCGCGTCGGTGGTGCGCAGCCAGATCAAGGACCCCCGGCTCGGCATGATCACGATCACCGACGCCCGGATCACCGCCGACCTGCGCGACGCCACTGTCTTCTACACGGTGCTCGGCGACGCGGCGGCCCAGGCGAGCACCGCCGCCGCGCTGGAGAGCGCCAAGGGCATGCTGCGCAGCACCGTCGGCAAGGCGCTCGGGCTGCGGCACTCGCCGACGCTCACGTTCGTCCTCGACGACGTGCAGGACCAGGTCAAGCACATCGACGACCTGCTCGCCGCCGCACGTACCGCCGACGCCGAGGTGCAGCGCCTCGCCGCCCAGGCCTCGTACGCGGGTGACGCCCAGCCGTACCGGGTCGAGGAGGAGGACGAGGACGGCGAGGACGCCCCGGCCGAGGACGAGGGCGACGACGAGCCGCGCGCCGGCGACCGCCGGTGACCGAGGCCGCCGCGGGTGGCGCGCCGGCCGGGCCCACCGAGACCGCATGGGCGGCCGCCGTCGCGGCGGTACGCGATCTCCCCGCCGACGCGCGGGTGCTGCTGATCTGCCACGTGAACCCGGACGGGGACGCGCTGGGCAGCATGCTCGGCTTCGGGCTGGGTCTGCGCCGGCTCGGCGTACGCGATCTCCAGGCCACCTTCCCCGGCCCGCCGGAGGTGCCGGAGCCGTTCCGGTGGATGCCCGGCGTGGACCTGCTGGTGCCGCAGGACGACGCGTACCCGGCTCCGGACCTGGTGATCTGCTTCGACGCGGCGAGCGAGTCCCGGCTGGGCGACCTGGCCGACCGGCTGGACACGGCCGGCACGTCGCTCGTGCTCGACCACCACGCCTCGAACAGCGGGTTCGGCCGGATCAGCCTGGTCGACCCGCACGCCGCCGCCACCTCCGTGGTCGCGCTGGAGCTGCTGGACCGGCTCGGCGTGACGCTGGACGCGGATATCGCGACCGGGCTGTACGTCGCGCTGACCACCGACACCGGCTCGTTCCGCTTCGAGGCGACCACACCGGCCGTACACGAGACGGCCGCCCGCCTGATCGCCACGGGCATCAGGCCCGGTGACATCTCCCGGCGGATCTTCGACACCCGCCCGTTCGGCGCCGTCCGCCTCTTCGGCGAGGTGCTGGGCCGGGCCGCGCTGGAACCGGCGGCCGCCGCCGGGCACGGCCTCGTCTGGACGTACGCCACCCGCGACGACCTGGTCCGCCACGACCAGCCCGCCTACGTGCTGGAGGCGCTGATCGACTCGGTGCGCTGCACCGCCGAGGCGGACGTGAGCTGCGTGGTGAAGCAGTCGGGCGAGGCGGAGTGGGCGGTGTCGCTGCGCAGCAAGGGCGCGGTGGACGTGAGCCGGGTGGCGGTGGCGCTCGGCGGCGGCGGGCACCGGTTCGCCGCCGGTTTCACCGGCCGGGGAGCGCTCGACGAGGTGGTCGGACGGATCCGCGCCGAGTTGGCCACCGGCGCGGTGACCCCCGTGGCGTGAGGCGCCCGGCTGGAGCGATATGTCCTTCTGGTCCGGTCGATCCGGTGCGGCGGCGATCGGAAGTGTGAGCTGATCGGCGCGTTTTCGGGGGATCACGACGCGTGCCGGGCTTTCCGCGGTGCGTCACGCTGGGGACAATCGGGTGATGGATCATCCCCGTGAGCTCACCGTCGAGGCGCCCCGGGCCTGGGACCGGCCGGTCGTCTCCGTGCCGGTGCTGATCTGCCTCTCTCTGGTCGGCGGCCAGATGCCGTCCTTCTCGACCGCGGCGAACCTCTACATCCTCACCACCGGCGGGGGGTTGATCTGGGTCGGCCTGAGCAACCGGGTGCCCCGGCGTCCGGCGCCGCGCCGGTTGCCGTCGGTCGCGCTCTGGTGGCTGGTCCCGGTGACCGTCTTCGGGGTCTTCGAGGGGGCGACGTTCGTGATGGCGGTGGGTGACGACTTCCCCACCTTCTCCCGGCTGGCCGATCCGCTGCTGGAGGACAACCTGGCCCGCTCGGCGGCCTGGTTCGCGTGGCTGTCCGCGTTCTGGGGACTGGTGCGCCGATGATGCGGGCACTGGCGATCGGCGGGTTTCTGGTCTCGATCGTGCTGTTCGCCGTGGTCGAGTGGGCCGCGCGCCGCGAGGGGTCGCGGATCCCGTCGCTGGCCGACGTCTGCGCGTTCGTGATGCGGTACGAGGTGGGCCCGGTGCCGGTCGGCCGGATCGGGCTGTTCGGCTTCTGGTGGTGGCTGGGCTGGCACTTCCTGGCCCGCTGACCGCCCTCGCCGGACCGGACGACGACGTTGATCTTTCCGCATTTCGGGAACAGCGGGCAGCATCTGGAAAGTGAACGTTAATTTGGGTGCGGGACCGGCGCTTCGCGGCGCTGGTCACGGGCGGTGGTGCCGCACCCGGCTTCGCCTCCCTCCAGGGTCAGACCGACCCGGGCTCCCGCTGCCAGGCGAGCCGCTCCGGTGATCCCGGACCGCTGCCGGGCGCTCAGCCGCCGACGACTTCCGGTCGCGGCGCGATTCGCTGTCGCGCCGATCCGGAGCGCCGGGCGCCCGTAGGACCGCCACGTCCCGGCGGTCCGCACCCTGGAAGGACCTTCAGATGCCGAGCAAGCGCAAGCCGCAGACCGAGACCACCACCGACGAGGCGCGCGAGCAGATGCGCCGCGCGCTGCAGACCTCGATGGACACCCGTCAGTGACATACGCCGTCCGGCGGTGACGCCGGCCGGGCCCGAGGACCACACCCCGGCCCGACGCCGACGTCACCGCCGCTCGGGAGCCCGCCCGCTTCCCGGCCGCTGTGGGTAAGTAGTCGCCTGCCTTGCGTGCCTTACTGGGGGCGTGCCAGGATCGGCGGCGATGAGCACCACCGCCACCTCCGTCACCGCCTCGCCGCGGCGGATCGCCGCGCTCGCGCTGCCCGCCCTCGTGGTGCTGGCCGCCGAGCCGCTCTACGTCCTGGTCGACACCGCAGTGGTCGGTCACCTCGGCCGGGTGCCGCTGGCCGCGCTCGCCGTCGGTGGCACGGTCATGACGCTCACCGCCTGGGTCGGGACCGTCGTCGCGTACGGCACAACGGGCCGCTCGGCCCGCCGCTTCGGGGCGGGGGACCGGGCCGCCGCGGTGGCCGAGGGCGTCCAGGCGTCCTGGCTCGCGCTCGCCACCGGAGTGCTGGTGGCGGTCGCCATCGGCATCGGTGGGGGCGCGCTGGCGCGTACCCTCGTCGGCAGCCCCGGCGAGGTGGCCGACGCCGCCGCCGGGTGGCTGCGGATCGCGGCGCTCGGCGCGCCCGGCCTGCTGCTCGCCGCCGCCGGCAACGGCTGGCTGCGCGGCATCCAGGACACCCGCCGCCCGCTGCTGTTCGTGCTCGGCCCGAACCTGCTCTCCGCGGTGCTCTGCCCGCTGCTCGTCTACCCGGCCGGGCTCGGCCTGGTCGGCTCGGCGGTGGCGAACGCGATCGCGCAGACGCTGTCCGGGGTGCTGTTCGCGGCGGCGCTGGTGCGGGAGCGGGTCTCGCTGCGCCCCCGGCCGCGGGTGATCGGTCAGCAGCTCGTGCTCAGCCGGGACCTGCTCGTGCGGGGCGTCGCGTTCCAGGCCAGCTTCCTGTCCGCCACAGCCGTCGCGGCCCGCTTCGGCGCCGCCGCGGTCGGCGCGCACCAGATCGCCGTACAGCTGTGGTTCTTCACCGCGCTGGTGCTCGACGCGCTGGCCATCGCCGCGCAGTCGCTGGTCGGCGCCGCGCTCGGCGGCGGCGACGCGGCGTCCGCGCGGTTCCTGGCCCGCCGCATCGCGCTGCTCGGCGGGCTGTGCGGCGTGGCCTTCGCGGTGCTCATCGCCGCCGGCGCCGGCGTCGTGCCGTCGTGGTTCAGCTCCGATCCGCAGGTACGTGAGCAGGCCATGACGGCCTGGCCGTGGTTCGTGGCGCTCCAGCCGATCGGCGGCGTGGTGTTCGCGCTCGACGGGGTGCTGATCGGCGCGGGCGACGTGCGCTACCTGCGCAACCTCACCATCGTGTGTGCGTTCGGCGGGTTCCTGCCGGCGATCTGGCTGGCCTACGGGTTCGACCTCGGGCTGGGCGGGATCTGGGCCGGACTGACGCTGTTCGTGGTGCTGCGGCTGGCCGGCCTGCTGCTGCGGATGCGCTCGGGTGCGTGGGCGGTGGTCGGCGCGGTGCGCTGACGCCGGTCAGCAGGTGTCCGGCAGATCGACCGTCTTGTCCGGGTCGAAGACCGCGTCCGGGTCCGGGTCGGCCGGCCCGCCGAACGACTGCTTGCCGAGCGCGAGCAGCCCCTTGTCCAGCGCGGCGCAGTCGATGTTGGAGGCGTACGAGTCGGCCCGCTCGATCCACAGCCCGGCGGAGGCAGTGGTCACGTCGGCCGGGTGCGGGATGCTCCACTTCACCGTGTCGTGGACCACCACGACGCCGTCGCCCGGCGTGGGGCTGGTGGTGGGGAACGCGTACGCCCAGACGAAGTTCGTGGTCACCTCCAGGATGCGGATGCCGTCCCGGTCCTTCGTCGCCCGGTAGCTGATCCGGCCCTTGACCCGGGGCTGGTCGGCGGTGAGCCGGGCGCCGGGGGCGAGCCGGGTCGCGTAGGTGCTCGCCTCGCCGGTGGGGAAGTCGTCGCGCACGCCGGCCCGCGCGTCCGGGGCGAACTGGCGCACCAGCCGCTCCGGGTCCTTCGCGGTGAAGAAGGTGCGGTCCAGCCGGGCGGTGACCAGCGCCTTGCGTACCTTGGCCAGCGTGTCGGCCACCTGCTTCTCGGTGAACGGGCCGGTGCGCTTGGCGCGGGGCAGCGCGATTCCCGCCGCGCCCTCCGGGAAGGCCGCCGCCGGGGTGCCGTCGAACGGGCCGGCGGCCGGCGGGGTCGAGGCCGACGAGGACGCCTGCTCACCGACCGGCAGGCTCACCGTGGGGTGTTCGGCGGCCGGTTCCCGCCAGCGCTGGAAGCCCTGGTAGCCGAGGCCCCCGACGAGCCCGAAGAACGCGAGCAGCACCAGCGCGAGTACGCCGCCGAGCAGCTTGCCGGAGTGCCCGCCGAGCGCGATCCGCAGGCGGTCCGCGCGGCCGGGCGGCACCTCGGGCTCGGGCCGGCGCAGCCACTCGGGCGCCCGTCCCAGCTCGTCCTCCGGCGGGCCGGCGGAGAAGGAGGGGTCGGGGGCGGAGCGGTGATCGGTCATCGGACTTCCCGGGCAGACGGGGCGCTGGCGCACGATCTTGACACCCCGCCGAAGCTGGGCGGTATCCCCCGCAGGGCCGATCACCGACGTCTGGCAGGCTTGGCGGTCGTGAGCACAGACGGTCTGATCGTGGTCGACAAGCCCGGCGGCATGACGTCGCACGACGTCGTGGCCCGCATCCGGCGGCTGGCGCGTACCCGCCGTGTCGGTCACGGCGGCACGCTCGACCCGATGGCCACCGGCGTCCTGGTGATCGGGGTGGGCCGGGCGACCCGGCTGCTCACGTACGTGATCGGCGCCGGCAAGAGCTACGCCGCGACGATCCGGCTGGGACAGGCCACGGTCACCGACGACGCCGAGGGCGAGGTGGTCGCGACCACCCCGGCCGGAGCGGTCACCGACGACGGGGTACGCGCCGCGCTGGCCGCCCTCACCGGCGAGATCGACCAGGTGCCGAGCGCGGTGAGCGCCATCAAGATCGACGGGCAGCGGGCGTACAAGCGGGTCCGCGACGGGGAGGCGGTCGAGCTGCCCGCCCGCCGGGTGACCGTGTCGCGGCTGGACGTGCTGGCGATCCGCCGGGACGTCCCGGACGTGGTGGACGTGGACGTGGACGTGACCTGCTCGTCCGGGACGTACATCAGGGCGCTGGCCCGCGACGCGGGCGCGGCGCTCGGCGTCGGCGGTCACCTCACCGCGCTGCGCCGGACCGCTGTGGGCGGGTTCACGCTCGCCGAGGCGGCCACGCTCGACCAGCTCGAGGAGCGCGCGCCGGACGTGGTGAACCTGCCGCTGGACGCCGCCGCCGCGCGGTTCTTCCCGCGCCGGGACGCCACCGCCGACGAGACCCGGGTGCTGTCCCACGGCGGGCCGCTCGCGCCCGCCGGGATCACCGGGCCGTACGCGGTCTTCGACCCGGCGGGCGGGCTGATCGCTATCGTCAGCGAGCGGGACGGTCGGGCCCGCGCGGAGATCGTGCTGGCCCCGGCCTGAACGGCGCGCGGGCGGACAGGGGGAGGAACGGCATGCAGCGGTGGCGGGGGTACGAGGCAGCGCCCGGCGGCTGGGGACGCTCGGTGGTCACCATCGGCGTCTTCGACGGCGTGCACCGGGGGCACCAGGCCACCATCGGTCACGCCGTGGCGCGCGCCCGGGAGCTGGGCGTCAAGTCGGTGGTGGTGACGTTCGACCCGCACCCGGCCGAGGTGGTACGCCCCGGCTCGCACCCGGCGGTCCTGACCGAGCCGGCCCGCAAGGCCGAGCTGATCGAGGCGCTCGGCGTGGACGTGCTCTGCGTGGTGCCGTTCACAGTCGAGTTCTCCCGGCTGCCACCCGAGGCGTTCGTGCACGACGTCCTGGTCGCGCACCTGCACGCCGCGCTGGTGGTGGTCGGTGACAACTTCCGGTTCGGGCACCGGGCCGCCGGTGACGTGCCGCTGCTGGAGCGGCTGGGCCGTACCTTCGGGTTCGCCGTCGAGGGGGCGCCGCTGGTCGCCGAGGCGGGGACCGTCTTCTCCTCCACGTACATCCGGTCCTGCGTCGACGCGGGGGACGTGGGCGCGGCGGCGGCGGCGCTCGGCCGCCCGCACCGCGTCGAGGGCGTGGTGGTCCGCGGCGACCAGCGCGGACGTGAGCTGGGTTACCCCACCGCCAACCTGCTGACCCACAGGTACGCGGCGGTGCCGGCCGACGGGGTGTACGCGGCCCGCCTGGTGCGCCGCGACGGCGAACCGCTGGCGGCGGCCGTGTCGATCGGCACCAACCCGACGTTCTCCGGCCGGGAGCGGCGGGTGGAGGCGTACGCGCTGGACTTCAGCGGCGACCTGTACGGCGAGCGGCTGGCCCTGGACTTCGTGGCGCACCTGCGTGAGCAGCGGACATACGACGCGATCGAACCGCTGGTGGCCCAGATCGCCGAGGACGTGGAACGCACCCGCCGGGCGGTGCTCTGACCGGCGCGGGGCCACCTTGACCGGCCGTCCGTCCCGAGGGCTGGTAGGCTGACGGAGACGTCGGCTGACCGACGGGGGCCTCGCGTGCCTGCACGACGCCGCGGGTGCGAGGAACCGGTCCGTTGCACCGGTCACCACGACCGCTCCGGACCTCATCGAATGACCCACGAAACAGGGAGAACATGGCGCTCGACCAGGAAGCCAAGGCCAAGATCCGCCAGGAGTACGCGACCGCCGAGGGCGACACCGGCTCGCCCGAGGTGCAGGTCGCGGTCCTGACCAAGCGGATCGCGGAGCTCACCGAGCACCTGAAGGTGCACAAGCACGACCACCACAGCCGCCGTGGGCTGCTGCTGCTGGTCGGCCGGCGCCGCCGGCTGCTGAACTACGTCCAGAAGAAGGACATCAACCGCTACCGGTCGCTCATCGAGCGGCTCGGCCTGCGCCGATGACCTGACGGGGGAGTGGCCGCCTGGCCGCTCCCCCGTTGCAGTACCACCGAAGAACCCGGCCGCGCGACACCCGAAGAGGGAGCCGGTCAGCACCGGTCTCCGGTAGTGGCCCCCGGGAATCCCGGCACGACGCCGGCCACCCCGGGCGCTTCGATCGAAGACCGGCCGCCTGAGCAGTTCCCGTGTCGTCGGCCGACGACGCGAAGGAGCACCACAGCACATGACCGAGACCAACCTCGGCACCGAATCCCGCACCGCGGTGATCGACAACGGGTCCTTCGGCACCCGTGAGATCACCTTCTCCACCGGCCGCCTGGCCCGTCAGGCCGCCGGCTCCGTCGTCGCCCAGCTCGGCGAGACGGTCGTCCTCTCCGCCACCACCGCCGGCAAGCAGCCGCGCGAGTCGTTCGACTTCTTCCCGCTGACGGTGGACGTCGAGGAGCGGATGTACGCCGCGGGCCGCATCCCCGGCTCGTTCTTCCGCCGCGAGGGCCGGCCCAGCGAGGACGCCATCCTCACCTGCCGGCTGATCGACCGGCCGCTGCGCCCGTCGTTCGTCAAGGGCCTGCGCAACGAGGTCCAGGTCGTCGAGACCGTGCTGGCGCTCGACCCGCAGCACCCGTACGACGTGGTGGCCATCAACGCCGCCTCGATGTCGACCAAGCTCTCCGGCCTGCCGTTCTCCGGCCCGATCGGCGCGACCCGGGTCGCGCACGTGGACGGCCAGTGGGTCGCCTTCCCGACCCTGGAGGAGCTGGCCCGGGCCACCTTCGACATGGTCGTGGCCGGCCGCACCCTCGCCGACGGCGAGGTCGCGATCATGATGGTCGAGGCCGAGGCCACCCCGAACGCGGTGGCCCTGATCTCCGACGGCGCCACCGCGCCGACCGAGGAGATCGTGGCCAGCGGCCTGGAGGCCGCCAAGCCGGCCATCCGTGAGCTGTGCCGGGCGCAGAGCGAGCTGGCCGAGGTCGCCGCCAAGCCGGTCAGCGAGTTCCCGGTCTTCCTGGACTACCAGGACGACGTCTACGACGCGGTGGCCGACGTGGCCCGCGCCGACGTCACCGAGGCCCTGAAGATCGCCGGCAAGGCCGACCGCGAGGAGGCCCTGGACCGGATCAAGGCCAAGGTCGCCGAGGAGCTGACCGGCCGGTTCGAGGGCCGCGAGAAGGAGCTGTCCGCCGCGTTCCGCTCGCTGACCAAGTCCGAGGTCCGCAACCGGGTGCTGCGCGAGCAGGTCCGCATCGACGGCCGCGGCCCGCGTGACATCCGTCCGCTGAGCGCCGAGGTCGGCGTGCTGCCGCGGGTGCACGGCTCGGCGCTGTTCGAGCGCGGCGAGACCCAGATCCTGGGCGTCACCACGCTGAACATGCTGCGCATGGAGCAGATGGTGGACACGCTGTCCCCGGAGAACCGCAAGCGCTACATGCACAACTACAACTTCCCGCCGTACTCGACCGGTGAGACCGGCCGGGTCGGCTCGCCGAAGCGTCGCGAGATCGGTCACGGCGCGCTGGCCGAGCGGGCGCTGATCCCGGTGCTGCCGTCGCGCGAGGAGTTCCCGTACGCCATCCGGCAGGTCTCCGAGGCGCTCGGCTCCAACGGCTCCACCTCGATGGGTTCGGTCTGCGCCTCGACGCTGGGCCTGCTCTCGGCCGGTGTGCCGCTGAAGGCGCCGGTCGCCGGCATCGCCATGGGCCTCATCTCCGACGAGGTCGACGGCAAGACCCAGTACGTGACGCTGACCGACATCCTCGGCGCCGAGGACGCGTTCGGCGACATGGACTTCAAGGTCGCCGGCACCCGTGACTTCGTCACCGCGCTGCAGCTCGACACCAAGCTCGACGGCATCCCGTCGGACGTGCTGGCCGCCGCGCTCCAGCAGGCGCACGAGGCCCGGCAGACCATCCTCGACGTGATGCAGCGGGCCATCGAGGCGCCGGCCGAGATGTCGGACTACGCGCCGCGGGTGACCACCGTGAAGATCCCGGTCGACAAGATCGGCATGGTGATCGGCCCGAAGGGCCAGACCATCAACGCCATCCAGGACGAGACCGGCGCCGAGATCTCCATCGAGGACGACGGCACCATCTACGTCGGCGCGACCAACGGGCCGTCGGCCCAGGCCGCGGTGGACCGGATCAACGGCATCGCGAACCCGACCCTGCCGAAGGTGGGCGAGCGGTTCCTCGGCACGGTGGTGAAGACCGCCGCGTTCGGCGCCTTCATCTCGCTCCTGCCGGGCCGTGACGGCCTGCTGCACATCTCCAAGGTGGGCGACGGCAAGCGGGTCGAGAAGGTCGAGGACTTCCTCAACGTCGGCGACAAGGTCGAGGTGGAGATCGCGGACATCGACGCCCGCGGCAAGATCTACCTGGACAAGATCCGTCCGGAGGGCGCCGAGGCGCCGGCCGCCGGTGAGGCAGCCGGTGGCGACCGTCCGTCGGGCCGGGACCGCGGCGGCGACCGTGGCCCGCGTGACCGCGGTGACCGGGGTGGCGAGCGCCGCTCCGAGGGTGGCGAGCGCCGCTCCGAGGGTGGCGAGGGCGGCGGCGAGTCCCGTCCGCGTCGCCGGACCCGGCACAGCTGATCCACCGACCGGCCCGGGTGACGTCCGCGTCGCCCGGGCCGGCCCACGGCTCCAGGTCGCCTGCGCGAGCTGGAGCCGTCGTACGTCCCGCCGTTCCTCGTCATCCGGAGAGCAGGTTCTCGTGAGTTCGTCAGTCGCCTCGACGGGACGGGGGGTGGCGTCGACCGGTTCGGCGGCCCGCGCGGTCACCCGGACGCTCAGCGACGACCCGCTCGGCGGCACCGTCCGCCGTACCGTGCTGCCCAGCGGGCTGCGGGTGCTCACCGAGGCGATCCCGGCGATGCGCAGCGTGTCGTTCGGCATCTGGGTGGCGGTCGGCTCGCGCGACGAGACCGGCTCGCAGGCCGGTGCCGCGCACTTCCTGGAGCACCTGCTGTTCAAGGGCACCAACAAGCGCAGCGCGCTGGAGATCTCGTCGCAGATCGAGGCCGTGGGCGGCGAGACGAACGCCTTCACCACGAAGGAATACACCTGCTACTACGCGCGGGTGCTGGACGAGGACCTGCCGCTGGCCATCGACGTCATGTGCGACCTGGTCGCCGACTCGGTGCTGACCGCCGCCGACGTGGAGACCGAACGCGGCGTCATCCTCGAAGAGATCGCCATGCACGACGACGAGCCCGGCGACGAGGTGCACGACCTGTTCGCCCGCGCCGTCTACGGCGACCACCCGCTGGGCCGGCTCATCTCCGGCACCGAGGAGACGGTCACGCCGATGACCCGGCGGCAGATCCAGGGCTTCTACCGCCGCCGCTACACCGCGCCGCAGATCGTGATCGCCGCCGCCGGCAACCTCGACCACGCCGCAGTGGTCAAGCTGGTCCGGCAGGCGCTGCGCGGCACCCCGCTGGACACCGACCCGGCGTCGCCGGCGCCGCACCGCGCGGCCACCCCGACGGTACGCACCAAGCCGGCCACCACGCTCGTCGAGCCGAAGGAGACCGAGCAGGCGCACGTCATCCTCGGCTGCCCGGGGATCGACCGCACCGACGACAGGCGGTTCGCGCTCGGCGTGCTCAACAACGTGCTCGGCGGCGGCATGTCCAGCCGGCTGTTCCAGGAGATCCGGGAGCAGCGTGGCCTGGCGTACTCGGTCTACTCCTACGCCAGCCAGTACGCCGACAGCGGCGTGTTCGCCGTCTACGCCGGGTGCGCGCCGGGCAAGGTGGACGAGGTGCTGGACCTGACCCGCGCGGAGCTGGCGCGGGTGGCAGCCGAGGGGATCACCGAGGCGGAACTGGCCCGGGGCAAGGGGATGAGCAAGGGCTCGTTCGTGCTCGGGCTGGAGGACACCGGCTCGCGGATGAGCCGGCTCGCCAAGGGGGAGCTGCTCTACGGCAACCTGATGCCGGTGGACGACCTGCTGGCCCGGGTGGACGCGGTGACGCTCGACGACGTGAACACGCTCGCCGCCGACCTGCTCGGCCGGCCCATGTCGCTTGCCGTGGTGGGTCCGTTCGACTCCGGCAGCTTCACGGCCACGAGCTGAGCGCCCCACCGGTCCTGAGCGCCGCGCCGGTCCGCCGGATCCCGTGCCGGGCGCTGGGATAGGTTGTGGCCCGTGACTGAGCAGCAGAAGACGGCGGCCCGGGTCGGTGTGCTCGGTGCCCGGGGCCGGATGGGCATGGAGGTCTGCAAGGCGGTCGGCTCCGCCGCCGACCTGGAGCTGGTCGCGGCCGTCGACCAGGGCGACGATCTGGACGCGGTGGCGCAGGCGGGTGCCGAAGTGGTCGTCGACTTCACCACCCCCGACGCGGTCATGGACAACCTGCGCTGGTGCGTCGAGCACGGCGTGCACGCGGTGGTCGGCACCACCGGCTTCACCGGGCAGCGGCTCGCCGAGGTGCGGGGCTGGCTCGCCGGCCGGCCCGGCGTGGGCATGGTGATCGCTCCCAACTTCGGCATCGGCGCGGTGCTGATGATGCAGTTCGCGGCGCGCGCCGCCCGCTACTTCGAGTCGGTCGAGATCGTCGAGCAGCACCACCCGCGCAAGCTGGACGCGCCGAGCGGCACCGCCACCCACACGGCCCGGCTGATCGCCGCCGCCCGCGCCGACGCCGGCCTGGGTCCCGCGCCGGACGCGACCCGCGACGAGGTGGCCGGCGCCCGCGGTGCCGACATCGACGGGGTACGCGTTCACGCCGTACGCGCCACCGGCCTGGTCGCCCATCAGGAGGTGCTGTTCGGCACCACCGGCGAGACGCTCACCATCCGGCACGACTCGTACGACCGGGTGTCGTTCATGCCCGGCGTGCTGCTCGCGGTCCGGGAGGTGGGTCGCCGGCCCGGTCTCACAGTCGGCCTGGACGCCCTGCTCGACTGATCCGTCGCGCGGCGTGCTCCGGCCTGCTGCGGGAAACCGTTTTGCCTGGTCGGCGGCGTGGACCTAGGCTGCTTTCATGATCGATTCCGGACACTCCGACCGCACCGGCCGCCGGGTGACGCTGCGCCCGGTGGACGACGACAACTGGCGGGCCGTGGCGGACGTCGCGCCGCACGACGGCCAGCGCGCCTTCGTGGCCGCGCTGGCCGCCCGTTACCTGCTTCTCACCGAGCGCTCGGACGTCTGGAACTCGCTGGCCGTCTACGCCGACGAGACGGTCGTCGGCCACGTCATGTGGGGCGTGGACGACGACGAGTCGCGCTGGATCGGCGGCATGGTGATCGACGCCGCCGAGCAGGGCCGGGGCCTGGGCCGCGCCACAGTGCGGACGCTCGCCGACTGGCTCGCCGAGGCGGGCCGGCCGATCCGCCTGAGCTACCACCCCGACAACAAGCCCGCCGCCGCCCTCTACACGTCCCTGGGCTTCCACCCCACAGGCGCGATGGAGGACGAAGAACTGGTAGCCGAACTCCCCCCAGCCTGACCCCCACCCTCACCCTCACCCTCACCCCCCGGCCTGTACCTGGCCGATCATGAGGTTGGCGGCAGTTGGGGAGATCGAAAAGGCCGCCAACTTCATGATCGACTGGATCGGGGCGGGGTGCGGCGGGTGGGGTGGCGGTCCTGCCCCGTGCCGGGACCGCCGGCCCACCCACGCGAGGGTGGACCGGCGAGACGAGCGGAACTCATCGCTGCGGCGGAAGATTTTCCTCCGGGACTGCCACGTGCAGGCGGATCTGGGGGACCAGCATGTCGTCCACGTCCAGCGCGCGGGCCGCTCCGTCCGGCTCCCAGCCGGTCGAGCCGAGGAACTTCCGGGTCGCGGCGTCGGCGTCGAACGCCCACGCCACCGCCCGGGTCAGACCGTCGGCGCGCCAGTGGTCGACGGCCGCGGCGAGCAGCCGGCTGCCGTGCCCGCGCCGCCCCCACCGGGGCTCGACCAGCAGATCCGTGACCGCGGCGACGTCCGAGCCGAGCGCCTCGGCCGGCTCGTCGGGGGCGAGCGCGTCGGCGTCGGCCGGACCGGAGGCGACGAACCCCACCAGATAGGATTGCGCCGCCTGTTCGACGGCGACCAGCACCCGGTGCGCGCCCGAGGGCGGCTCCTGCACCGCCGCACTCCACCGCCGCGCGAGGTACGCCTCGTCGAGGTTGTCGAGCACGTGCCGTGGCAGGATCCGGCGGTACGCGACCCGCCAGGTCGCGAGCTGGATGCGTGCGATCTCGCCGGCGTCCTCGGGACGCGCGGGCCGGACGTAGCCTGCAGCCATGGCACGTGAGCCTACGCAGGGCGAGGAGGGTGACGGTGGCGCAGGGTGCCGGGCGGACGATCACGCAGGTCGTCGCCGTGGTGGCGCTCGCCGCGGCGGTCACCGTGTTCCTCTCCGTGGCGGCGGTGCGGCACGGCTTCTTCGACCTCCAGGTCTACTACGGCGCGCTGACGTACTGGGCGCGTGACGGCGGGGAGATCTACGACTTCCTGCGCCCCGGCACGCAGTACGGCTTCACCTATCCGCCGTTCGCCGCACTGGTGATGCTGCCGATGGCGTACCTGCCGTGGGGCGCGGCGATCGTGGTGAGCGTGACCGCGACGGTGCTGGCGAGCGCCGTGGTGATCTGGCGGCTGCTGGACCCGGTGGCCCGCCGGTCCGGCTGGACCCGCTGGTTCGCGCTCGCTGTGGCGCTCTGCCTGGCCGCCGCGTACGAGCCGATGCGCGAGACGGTCAACTTCGGCCAGGTCAACATGCTGCTGCTGTTCCTGGTGGCGGTGGACCTGCTGTGGCTGCTGCCGGCGCGCAGCCGCTGGGCGGGCGTGGGCATCGGCCTGGCCACCGCGATCAAGCTGACGCCCGGCATCTTCATCGTCTACCTGCTGGTCACCGGCCGCTGGCGGGCCGCGCTGACCACAGTCGGCACGGCCGCCGTCGCCACGCTGGTGGCCGCCGGTCTCTTCCCGGACGCCTCCCGGGAGTTCTGGACCGAGGCGCTGTGGAACACCGACCGGGTCGGCGAGCTGGCGTTCGTCTCCAACCAGTCGCTGCGCGGGGTGGTCGCCCGGCTCGACCCGCAGCACCCGAGCACGATCGCCTGGCTGGTGCTCGTACTCCTGACGCTCGTGGTGTGGGCGTGGCGTTCGCGGGCGGCGGTGGCCGCCGGCGACGAGGCCACCGGCCTGGCCCTCACCGGCGCCGTGATGTGCCTGGTCAGCCCGGTCACCTGGGTGCACCACCTGGTCTGGCTGCTGCCCGGCCTGATCCTGCTCGTCGACAACGGCATGGCGGCGCCCGCGCGCAGCCGCCGGCGCCGTCTGCTGCTGGCCGCCGCGTTGATCGGGTACGCGCTGCTGTGCAGCCGGATCGTCTGGTCCTGGGAGAAGGACTTCACTGGCGTGGACGGCTTCCTCGGCAGCAACACGTACGTGTGGATCAGCCTGGCGCTGCTGCTCGGGCTGCCGGTCCGGCGCTGGCTCACGCCGGCCGGCGGTGAGCGTCCCGGCGACGGCGTCCCGGCCGGGTCAGCCTCCGGTGGTGTACCGCAGCTCGCGGAGCAGGATCGGGGTGCGGCCACCGGACAGCGGCACCGGGTAGGCGGACTCCTCACCGTCCGGTGAGTGCCCGGCCCGCTCGTAGAAGCGGCGGGCCCGGGCGTTGTCGGCGAGCACCCAGAGCCGGTACCCGGTCCAGCCCCGCTCGGCCAGGCCGTCCCGGGCCGCCGCGAGCAGCGTCCGGCCGGCGCCCGAACCCCAGTGCGCCGGTTCCAGGTAGATCGCCAGCAGCTCGCCGTGCGCCGGGTCGAGGTCGCCGCGGTCCTGGTTGTTCCGGTACGGCCCGAACGTGGTGAACCCGACGATCGTGCCGCCGTCCACGGCGACGAGCGTGGTGAACGGGTGCTCCGGGTCGGCGGTGCCGAGGTCGCGGCGGCGCTGCGCCCAGGCGCGCGGGTTCAGCCGGCTCAGCACCTCCTCGGGCATGATCCCGGCGTACCCGGCCTGCCAGCCGTGGACGTGCACCCGGGCGATGGCCTCGGCGTCGTCCGGTTCCTCCCGGCGAATGGTGAGCACCTGTCCGTTCTATGCCCCGACGGGCGATCGGTCCAGCCGCCGCTCCCGATGTCGTACCGCTGGATTAGGGTCGCCGACGATGGCCGTACCGGAATCGCTCTCCCTCGCCCAGGCCCGCCGGATCGCCCTGGCCGCCCAGGGCTTCGCCGACCCGGCGCCTTCAGGCGTGCCCACCCGCCGCCACCTGCGCCGGGTGCTCGACCGGGTCGGGCTGATCCAGATGGACTCGGTGAACGTGCTCCAGCGCGCGCACTACCTGCCGCTCTACAGCCGGCTCGGGCCGTACCCGACCGCCCTGCTGGACACCGCCGCCTACCGCCGCCCGCGTGAGCTGTTCGAATACTGGGCGCACGAGGCGTCGCTGGTCCCGGTGGGGCTGCACCCGGCGTTGCGCTGGCGGATGGCCAAGGCCCGCGACGAGGCGTGGGGCGGCATGCGCCGGATCGCCGAGGAGCAGCCCGAGCTGGTCGCCTGGGTCCGCGACGAGGTGGCCGCCCGGGGGCCGCTGACCGCGGCCGAGATCGAGCACGACGCCCCGCGGGAGACCGGCAACTGGGGCTGGAACTGGTCGGCCGTGAAGCGGGCGCTGGAGTTCCTGTTCTGGGCCGGCGAGGTCACCGCCGCCGACCGCACCAACTCGTTCGCCCGCCGCTACGACCTGCCCGAGCGGGTGCTCCCGGCCGCCGTGCTGGACGCGCCCACCCCGGGCGACGCCGAGGCGCACCGGTCGCTCGTGTCGATCGCCGCCCGCTCGCTCGGCGTCGCCGCCGAGACGGACCTGCGCGACTACTTCCGGCTGCCGGTCGCCGGGGCGCGGCGGGCGGTGGCCGAGCTGGTCGAGGCGGGCGAACTGACCCCGGTCACGGTGCAGGGCTGGCGGCAGCCGGCCTACCTGCACGCCGACGCGCGGCTGCCCCGCTGGGTACGCGGCAACACGCTGGTCAGCCCGTTCGACCCGCTGGTCTGGGAGCGGGCGCGCACCGAGCGGCTGTTCGGCTTCACCTACCGGATCGAGATCTACGTGCCAGCGCCCCAGCGGGTCTACGGCTACTACGTGCTGCCGTTCCGACAGGGCGAGCGCTTCACCGCCCGCGTCGACCTGAAGGCCGACCGGAAGGCCGGGGCGCTGCTGGTGCCGGCCGCCTGGGTCGAGCCGGGCGCCGACCCGGGGGAGACGGCAGTGGCGCTCGCCGCCGAGCTCTACCGGCTGGCCGGCTGGCTCGGCCTGGACGCGGTCGCCCCGCCCGCCGCGGGCGACCTCGCGGGGCCGCTGGCCGCCGCGCTGGTGGGCGTGGCCGGTGTACGGTGAGCGCGTGACGAGCGTTGACCGGCCTGCCACCGCGCCCGACCCGCACACCGAGCCGCACGGGCACGTGCAGCCGGAGTCCGGATCACCGTCGCACGCGCACGATCACACCCTGGCGCCCGCGTTCGCGCACGCCGGAGCGCACACCCCTGCCGGAGCGCCGGGAGCGCCCGGAGCGCCGTGGCCGGGTTACCCGGTGGCGTACCAGCCGGTCGAGGCCGACCGGTTCACCCGGATGGTGCTGCGCCTGCACGCCCGCGCCCCGCGCTGGGCGGTGCCGCTGGCCGCGCTCGGCTGCGTCGGCCTCGGCATCGCGTACGCCCTGATCAGCGACCCGACCCGCAGCGACCCGGACGCCGCGCCGACCTGCCTGCTCAAGCTGACCACGGGGCTGGACTGCCCGGGCTGCGGCGGCACCCGCGCGCTCTGGTACGTGCTGCACGGCGACCTGCCCGCCGCCGCCCGGCACCACTTCCTGTTCGTCTTCGCGCTGCCGTTCCTGGCCTGGCTCTTCGTGGCCTGGGCCGGCAACCGGGCGTTCGGCTGGAAGCTGCCCGAGGTCCAGTTCAGCCCCAAGGTCATCGGCATGTTCCTGGCCGCGTGGGGGGTCTTCTCGGTCGTCCGCAACCTGCCCTGGGCACCCTTCACCTCGCTCTACGTCTAGCGCTCTCCGCCCTCTCCGCCGGAGCGCTCCCGCTATCCGGGTTCGATGTTCCGCAAAGCGGGATCGGAGAAGATCTTGGAAGCGCAGCGCCCCCATGGGGGCCATTTCCTACCAAGATCTTGAGAGCCGGAGCGGCGATATCGGACGCCTCAGGCCGAGACACCTGGGCGGAGCGCCCGCTGGCCGGCCGCGTGCCCGATTTCCACGCCGGGCGCGGGCCAACTACAGTCGCAGGAATGCCGGAGATGGTTCAGCCCCAGGTCAAGTTGATCGCGTGGACCCAGTTCCAGGCGCCCGAAGAGGTGCCCTGGTCCACCGACGCCGACGGTGGGCAGGCGCTCGCCGAGTTCGCCGGTCGGGCCTGCTACCAGAGCTGGAAGAAGCCGAACCCGGCCACCGCCACCAACGCCGGTTACCTGGCGCACATCCTGGAGGTCGGCCACCTGAGCGTGCTGGAGCACGGCTCGGTGAGCTTCTACTTCAGCGGCGTCTCCCGCTCGTTCACCCACGAGCTGATCCGGCACCGGCACTTCTCCTACTCCCAGCTCTCCCAGCGCTACGTGCCCGAGCGGGACGCGGCGATGGTCGAGCCGTCGGTGATCGCCGACGACCCGGAGCTGCACAAGAAGTTCGTCGAGGCCACCGACGCGGCGGTGCGGGCGTACACCGAGTTGCTGGAAGGGCTGGAGGCCCGCTTCACCGACGAGCCCAACCCGACGCTGCGCCGCAAGCAGGCCCGCCAGGCGGCCCGGGCGGTGCTGCCGAACGCCACCGAGACCCGGATCGTGGTGACCGGCAACTACCGGGCCTGGCGGCACTTCGTGAAGATGCGCGCCACCGAGCACGCCGACGTGGAGATCCGCGAGCTGGCGGTGGAGTGCCTGCGCCAGCTCAAGGGTGTCGCGCCGAACGTCTTCGCCGACTTCGTGATCTCCACCCTGCCCGACGGCTCCGAGGTGGCTGCGTCGCCGCACGCGGAGTGACTCGTCGCCCTTCGCCGCCGGGCCACCGGCGGCCGTCCGCTAGGTTGTGAGCATGACGCACGACCACTCCGCCGCCCCGAGCCGGGGCGCGTCGCGCCCGTTCGGGCGAGTGATGACGGCCATGGTGACCCCGTTCACGCCGGACGGCCTGGATCTCGACGGCGCCGCCCGGCTGGCCGAATATCTCGTCGACGAGCAGGGCAACGACGCGCTGGTGCTCAACGGCACCACCGGCGAGTCCCCGACCACCACGGAGGCGGAGAAGGAGTCGCTGATCCGCACCGTGGTCGAGGCGGTCGGCGACCGGGCCCGCATCGTCGCCGGTGTGGGCACCAACGACACCCGGCACACAGTCGAGCTGGCCACGCAGGCCGAGAAGGCCGGTGCGCACGGCCTGCTGGTGGTCACGCCGTACTACAACAAGCCGCCGCAGGCCGGGCTGCTGCGACACTTCACCACAGTCGCGGACGCCACCGGCCTGCCGGTCATGCTCTACGACATCCCGCACCGCGCGGGCGTGGCGATCGCCACCGAGACGCTCGTCAAGCTGGCCGAGCACGGCCGGATCGTCGCGGTGAAGGACGCCAAGGGCGACCTGTTCGCCACGTCGGAGGTGCTCAGCCGCACCGACCTGGCCTACTACAGCGGCGAGGACGCGCTCACCCTGCCGATGCTGTCGATCGGCGCGGTCGGCGTGGTCGGCACCTCCACCCACTTCACCGGCGCGCTGACCAAGCAGATGATCGAGGCGTTCGAGGCGGGCGACAACGCCGGTGCGCTCGCCCTGCACCGGCGGTTGCTGCCGCTCTACACCGGCATCTTCCGCACCCAGGGCACGATCCTGGTCAAGGCCGGCCTGGGGGCGCAGGGTCGCCCGGCCGGCCCGGTGCGGCCGCCGCTCGTCGACGCCACCGGTGACGAACTGGCCCAGCTGCGCGCCGACTGCGCCGCGGCGGGCCTGCCCCTGCCCGAATGAATCAACGACACGACGGACGCCGCGCGACGGCGTCGCAGAATGAGGTGACGCGTGACCGAGGCGCACATCGAGGGTGAACTGCCCCCGCCGCTGCCCGAGGGCGGCCTGCGGATCATCCCGCTCGGCGGACTCGGCGCCATCGGCCGGAACATGACCGTCTTCGAGTACGACGGCAAGCTGCTGATCGTCGACTGCGGGGTGCTGTTCCCCGACGTCGAGCAGCCGGGCGTGGACCTGATCCTGCCCGACTTCGGCCCGATCCTGGACCGGCTGGCCGACGTGCAGGCGATCGTGCTCACGCACGGCCACGAGGACCACATCGGCGCGGTGCCGTACCTGCTCGCGCACAAGCCGGACATCCCGCTGGTGGGCTCGCAGTTCACGCTCGCGCTCGTCGAGGCGAAGCTGGCCGAGCGGCGGATCCAGCCGTACACGCTGACCGTGCGGGAGGGCGGCCGGGAACGGCTGGGCCCGTTCGAGTGCGAGTTCTTCGCGGTGAACCACTCGATCCCGGACGCGCTGGCGGTGGCCATCCGTACGCCGGCCGGCCTGGTGCTGCACACCGGCGACTTCAAGATGGACCAGCTTCCGCTCGACGGGCGGATCACCGACCTGGCCGGGTTCGCCCGGCTCGGCGCCGAGGGCGTCGACCTGCTGCTGTCCGACTCGACGAACGCGGAGATCCCCGGGTTCGTTACGCCGGAGCGGGAGATCGGCCCGGTCCTCGACTCGATCTTCGCGAAGGCCAAGGGGCGGATCATCGTCGCCTCGTTCGCCTCGCACGTGCACCGGGTGCAGCAGGTCTTCGACTCGGCCGTCGAGCACGGCCGCAAGGTGGCGCTGATCGGCCGGTCCATGGTCCGCAACATGGGCATCGCCCGCGACCTGGGCCTGCTCAACATCCCGCCCGGCCTGGTGGTCGGGATCGAGGAGGCCACGAACCTGCCGCCCGAGCAGATCGTGCTGATGTCCACCGGTTCGCAGGGCGAGCCGATGAGCGCGCTGGGCCGGATGGCCAGCGGCGACCACCGGCACATCACCATCGCCCCTGGCGACACGGTGGTGCTGGCGTCCTCGCTGGTGCCCGGCAACGAGACCTCGGTCTACCGGGTGATCAACCGGCTGGCCCGGGCCGGCGCCGTGGTGGTGCACAAGGACGTCGCGAAGGTGCACGTCTCCGGCCACGCCCCGGCCGGTGAGCTGCTCTACCTGCTCAACGTGGTACGCCCGAGCAACCTGATGCCGGTGCACGGCGAGTGGCGGCACCTGCGGGCGCACGCCCGGCTCGGCATCGAGTCCGGCGTCGCGCCGGACCGGGTCGTGCTCTGCGAGGACGGCGACGTGGTCGACCTGGTCGAGGGCCGCGCCAGCCTGGTCGGGCGGGTCAAGAGCCGGTACGTCTACGTCGACGGTCTCGCCGTCGGCGACGTCAGCGAGTCGCTGCTCACCGAACGCCGGATCCTGGGCGACGGCGGGTTCATCGCCGCGACAGTCGTGGTCGACTCGGTCACCGGCAAGGTGGTCGCCGGCCCGACCGTCTCGGCGAAGGGCTTCTCCGAGGACCCGGAGGCGTTCAACGCGGTGGTCCCGCTGGTCACCGAGGCGCTGAACCGGGCCGCCGCGGACGGCATCACCGACCCGCACCAGCTCCAGCAGATCGTCCGCCGCACGGTGGGCCGCTGGGTCAACGACGCGTACCGCCGTCGGCCCATGATCGTCCCGACCGTCGTCGAGGTCTGACCCGACCGCGCCGCGCGCCGGTCCACCGTCCGCGGTGGGCCGGCGCCGTCGCTTTCCGGGTACGTCCCGACACGCGGTGTCGAAACGTGGTGACCGCACTCATCCGATCGGCGTCCGTCTCCGTACCTCCCGATGGCCGGCGTGCCCCTGCGCCGGTCGGGAGGAGCGTGGCGGATGGACCGCAGACGGATGACAGCCATCGGCGTACTGGTGGCGGCGGCCGGGTTGACGGCGGCGGTTACCGTACCGTCGTTCGCCGGTGAGGAACCCCGGCGGGCCGCGCCGGCGGCCGACGGCGTCGCCCCGGAGGTCCTGGACGCGATGGGCCGCGACCTCGCGCTGACCCGCGACCAGGCGGTGAAGCGGCTGCGGACCGAGCG
The DNA here is from genome assembly GCF_007827635.1 of Micromonospora sp. CNZ296. Lineage (NCBI taxonomy): Bacteria > Bacillati > Actinomycetota > Actinomycetes > Micromonosporales > Micromonosporaceae > Micromonospora > Micromonospora sp. CNZ296. The sequence goes on along the minus strand of NZ_VISW01000005.1, from coordinate 26,088 downwards.
GTGGGCGGCCGGCACCGTCACCCGGCTGCGCGGCGAACTCGGCGCCGGTTACGGCGGAAGCTGGCTCAGCGCGGACGGCGCCACGCTCACCGTGGCGGTGGCCGACCCGGCCGGCGAGGCGCGGGTACGGGCCGCGGGCGCGGTCCCGAAGCGGGTGGCCCGCGGCGTCGCCGAGCTGGACGCGGTGAAGAGCCGGCTGGACGCGGCGGGCGCCGACGCCAGCCCGGACGTGGCCGGCTGGTACGTCGACGTGGCAGACAACGCGGTGGTCGTGATCGCCCGGCCGGGCGCGGAGGCCGACGGCCGACGGCTCGCCGCCGCCGCCGGGTCGAAGGCCGCGATGGTCCGGGTGCGGACCGCCGACGAGGCCCCGCGCCCGCTGTTCGACGTGCGGGGCGGCGACGCCTACCTGATCAACAACGCGGGGCGCTGCTCGGTCGGCTTCTCAGTGGTCGGCGGGTTCGTCACCGCCGGGCACTGCGGCCGGCCGGGGGACCGCACCACCGGATCCAACCGGGTCGCCCAGGGCACGTTCGCCGCGTCCTCGTTCCCCGGTGACGACTGGGCGTTCGTGCGGGTGAACGCCGACTGGACGCCGCAGGGCGTGGTGACCGACTTCAACGGCGGCGGCACGGTGGCGGTGAACGGCTCCACCGAGGCGCCGGTGGGCGCGTCGATCTGCCGGTCCGGCTCCACCACCGGCACCCGCTGCGGCCTGATCCAGGCGAAGAACGCCACAGTCAACTACCCGGAGGGCACCGTCACCGGGCTGACCCGGACGAACGTCTGCGCCGAGCCGGGTGACTCCGGCGGCGCGTGGCTCTCCGGCGACCAGGCGCAGGGCGTCACGTCCGGCGGATCCGGTGACTGCACCCGGGGCGGCACCACGTTCTTCCAGCCGGTCAACGAGATCCTCCAGCGCAACAACCTGACGCTCGTCACCGCCGGCGACCAGCCCGCGCCCACGCAGCCGCCTGCGGGCGGCGGCGAGACCACCCCGCCCGTGACCGCCGAGCCCACCCCGCCGGCGGACGACACCGAGTGCTCCGGCCAGGTGAGCCGGACCGGCCGGATCGCCGCCGGACGGACCCAGGTCCAGCCGGACGGGCGCTTCTACCGGGTGCCCGACGGCACCCAGGAGGCGTGCCTGTCCGCGCCGGACGGCGCCCGGGTGGTGCTGGAGCTGCAACGCTTCACCGGCGGCGCGTTCCGCACCGTGGCCCGCGCGGCCACCGCCGACGGCACGGCCCGCCTGACCGCCGAGACCCAGGCCGGTGCGTACCGGTACCGCGTCGTCGGGTTGTCCGGCTCCGGCGAGTACACGCTGGCGTTCTCCGCCCGCTGACCGCCGCACCCAGACCGCGGCCCCCGATCACCACCGCCCGGTGATCGGGGGCCGCGCCTCGTCTGCGGCACTGTCGGTCGGTGCGGCTCAGGGCAGCGCGGCGACCGCTTCGGCGTACGCGGTGCCGGTGCGGACCGCGGCGGCCACCAGCACCGCGAGCTGCGCCGGGGCCACCCCGCAGGACAGGTCGGTGGAGATGCCCGCGGCCAGCACCAGCGTCCCGTCGCCGGGCTCGTGCACGTACGCGGCGGGCAGCAGCCGGTCGTGGTTCCAGGCGTTGCAGAACGCGTACGCCTCGGCGCGCCGACCGGCCGGCAGCCGCCGCTCCGCCACCACCCGGGCGTGCAGCACGTCGCCGTCTCGGCCGAGCAGGCGGAACTGGATCGTGGCCTCGCCCCACCGTCCGGCGAGCGTGCCGTCCGGCTCAGGCGTGTACGGCTCGCCCCGGGCGTCGAGCGCGGCGGCGAGCAGCGCCGCGTCCAGCGGGGCCGGTTCCTCCGGCCCGGGCAGCAGGGGTTCGGCCGGATCATCGGCGTCCGGCTCCTCGTCGAACTCGCTCTCGGCAGCCAGCGACACCGGCGCGGCGAGCGGCCGTTCGGCCAGCCAGGAGGCGATCCGGCCGGACTGGTGCCCGGTGCCGTTGCGGGCGTCGAAGCTGCCGGCGAGCGCCGTCGCCAGCGCCTGCAACTGCGTACCGAGCGTCGCCACGTCCACCTCGGCCGCCGGCCGGGAACCGTGCCCCGGGCGGTGGATGCGCCGCCCGCCCAGCCCGGCCTCGGCGGCCAGTCCGCACAGCAGCGCGCCCGCCGCGGCGAACTCCATCGCGGCCAGGTCGTCGGAGGGGCGGTCCAGCTCGGGCAGCTGCTCGGTGAGGATCTCCAGCCCACGATGCAGGTAGCCGCCCAGCGCGCAGAAGCGCAGATGTGCGGCGAGCAGCGGGAACGCCGTCTTCTCGCTGCGGTGCCGGCGGTACGCGCGCACGTGCGCCCGGGCCGCCCGCGTCACCGCGCCGGTACGCAGCCACGGCAGCAGCCCCACGGCGAGCGCCCGTTCCGGCTGGTCGGTGCAGGCCGTCGCGCCGGCGGCTGCCGCCTGCCGCTCGCCGCGCCGGGTCGGTACCGACTGCGGCTCGACCCAGCCGGCCAGCGCCGGTGCCAGCGCCGCCAGTGCCGCCTCCGGCTCGCCCCAGCCGGCCAGCAGGTCGGCCCGCCGCGCCGGGGCGCACCCCGCACAGCCACCCACCGGGTCGTTCGCGTCCGCCGCCGACCAGCGCTCGTACGCCCGCCGGGCGGCCGGCTCGTCGCCGAGGTGGTCGGCGAGCCGGCAGCGCAGCTCCGCCACCGGCGCGGCGTCCTCGCCCAGTTCCGCGGCGAGCGCGTCCAACAGGGACCGGGCCTGGTCCAGACCCACCCGGGGCGTGCCGAACGACGCCTCCACCGCCTGCCGCTGATGCCGGCGCAACCGGGTCAGCTCGTCCGGGCGGGCGTCCAGCAGCCCGGGTTGCCCGTCCAGCGTGGTCCGCATCCGCCGGACCGGCTCCACCGCCCGCCACCGCTCGCCCCGGTGCAGGTACGCCTCGACCAGCGCGAACCGTGCCGACAGGGCGGTACGCGGGTCGCCTGTGGCGTCCGCCCGCGACGCGATCCGCTCCAGCTCGGCGCAGCGCTCCGCGCCGTCGGGCCGGTCCCGGGCGTCGGCGAGCGCGGCGGCCAGCCCCCGGTCGCGTGCCGTGGTCACCGGAGCGTCCCGCCGGCCAGCTCGTCGACGGCGGCGGCGAGCTGGCACCCGGTGGTCACGCCACAGTCGACGAGCCGGTCGAGCTGGTGCGGCGTCACCCCGCGCTCCAGGTCGGTGGTGACCTCGCCGCACACCTGGGCCGACCCGTCGTCGGCGACGTGCACGTACGCCTTGGGCCAGAGCCGGTCGTGGTTCCACGTGTTGCAGAAGGCGTGCAGCTCGGGCACGCGTTCGATGCCGAAGTGGTCCGCGACGACTGTGCGTACCTGGAGCAGCTCACCGGCCACGCCCCGGCGGTGGAACCAGATCAGGTTCCGCTCCCAGCGGCCCACCAGCGCGCCGTCGGGTTCCTCGACCACCGCGTACCCCCGGTGGCCGAGGACGGCGGCGATCAGCTCGCCGGTCAGCGGGCGCAGTTCCTGCGGGTGTCCGGCCAGCGGACCGTCCGGACCGTCCTCGATCTCCGGCGACGCCATCGGGCATCCCTTCTGAGGCGAATAACACAAACGACGGTCCGACCCGTGCTGCGACGCGCGGACACGACCCGGAAAAGCGGCGATCCACCGGGTGCCGCCGTTACCGTGACTCTATGGCGGGCCGTACCTCTCAGGCGAGCCGGCGGCGCGGCGCGTCGCCGCGTGGCACCACGAACAACCGCGCCCGGCAACCGGCGAAGAAGGCGGCGGCGCGGAAACCGGCGCGTCGGCGCCCGGCTCCCGGGCCGAGCCCGGCCGCGTTCGTCGGTCGGGCCGTCGGTGCCGTCTGGATGGGACTTGCGCACACGGTCGGCTGGACGTTCCGGGCGGCCGGGCGGCAGGCCGCGTCCACCCGGGAGCTGGATCCGGAGCACCGCCGCGACGGCGCCGGGCTGCTGCTGTTCGGCCTGGCCATCCTCAGCGCGGTGGGCATCTGGGGCGGCGGCGCCGGGCCGGTGGGCCGGCACCTGGCCGACACCGTACGGCTGTTCATCGGCGCCATCTCGATAATCCTTCCGGTGCTGTTCATGGTCGGCGCGTGGCGGCTGATGCGGACCCCCGCCGACCCCGAGCACCGCGGTCGCGGCCTGGTCGGCTGGGGCTCGATGATGCTGGCGACCGCCGCGATGCTGCACATCGGGCAGAACCCGGTCGACGAGGTCCAGCGCGACTTCGCCGGCGGCCTGATCGGCGCGGGCGTGGGCGACCTGCTGAAGTCCGCGGTGACCGCCTGGGTGGCCATGCCGCTGCTGCTCCTGCTGCTGGTGTTCGGCCTGCTCGTGGTCACCGCGACGCCGATCAACAAGATCCCGGAGCGGCTCGGCCTGCGCGCCGACCCGGCCGGGGCGGACGCCGACGAGGAGTCCGCCGAGGACGAGGCGCCGGCGAAGCCCGCCCGCAAGCGGCCCGCGAAGCGGATGCCGCCGCCGCTGGAGCCGCTGGACCCGGACGACGAGCTGGCAGGCGTCGACCTCCAGGAGACGCTGGTGCTGCCGCGCAAGCCGCCGAAGGTGCCGGCGAACCGCAAGCCGGTCGAGCCGCCGGAGCACTCGCCGCTGCCCACCCGCGCCGAGCAGCTCGCGCTGACCGGGCTCGCCGGCGACTACACGCTGCCGCCGGCGAACCTGCTCGGCAGCGGCGCCAAGCCGAAGAGCCGCAGCAAGGCCAACGACGAGGTGATCGCGGCGCTCACAGGCGTCTTCGAGCAGTTCGACGTGGACGCCGCCGTCACCGGCTTCACCCGCGGCCCGACAGTCACCCGGTACGAGGTGGAGCTGGGCCCGGGCGTCAAGGTCGAGCGGATCACCCAGCTGTCCCGCAACATCGCGTACGCGGTGAAGTCGCCGGACGTCCGCATCCTCAGCCCGATCCCGGGCAAGAGCGCGGTCGGTGTGGAGATCCCGAACACCGACCCGGAGAACGTGTCGCTCGGCGACGTGCTGCGCTCCCGCGAGGCGACGAGCGACCACCACCCGATGGTGGTGGCGCTCGGCAAGGACATCGAGGGCGGCTACGTGGTGGCCAACCTCGCGAAGATGCCTCACATTCTCATTGCGGGAGCCACCGGCGCGGGCAAGTCGTCCTGCCTCAACTCGCTGCTGGTGTCCGTCCTGACCCGGGCCACGCCGGACGAGGTGCGGCTGCTGCTGATCGACCCGAAGCGGGTCGAGATGACCGGCTACGAGGGCATCCCGCACCTGGTCACGCCGATCGTGACCAACCCGAAGAAGGCGGCCGACTCGCTGGAGTGGGTCGTCCGCGAGATGGACATGCGCTACGACGACCTCGCCGCCAACGGGGTCCGGCACATCGACGACTTCAACCGCAAGGTGCGCAACGGCGAGATCAAGGCGCCGCCGGGCAGCGAGCGGGAGATGCGGCCGTACCCGTACCTGCTGGTGATCGTGGACGAGCTGGCCGACCTGATGATGGTCGCGCCGCGCGACGTGGAGGACTCCATCGTCCGGATCACCCAGCTCGCCCGGGCCGCCGGCATCCACCTGGTGCTCGCGACCCAGCGGCCCTCGGTCGACGTGGTCACCGGCCTGATCAAGGCTAACGTGCCGTCCCGGCTCGCGTTCGCCACGTCCTCGCTGGCCGACTCCCGGGTCATCCTGGACCAGCCGGGCGCGGAGAAGCTGCTCGGCCGTGGCGACGGCCTGTTCCTGCCGATGGGCGCGTCGAAGCCGCAGCGCATCCAGGGCGCCTGGGTCACCGAGCGCGAGATCGCCGACGTGGTGAAGTTCTGCAAGGACCAGCGCGAGCCGGAGTTCCGCCCGGACGTGCTCGCCCCGGCGCAGGACAGCAAGAAGAAGATCGACGAGGACATCGGCGACGACCTGGACCTGCTCGTGCAGGCCGTCGAGCTGGTGGTCACCTCGCAGTTCGGGTCGACCTCGATGCTCCAGCGCAAGCTGCGGGTCGGCTTCGCCAAGGCGGGCCGGCTGATGGACCTGATGGAGACCCGGGGCGTGGTCGGCCCGTCCGAGGGCTCCAAGGCCCGCGACGTGCTGGTCAAGCCGGACGAGCTGGAGGAGGTCCTGGCCGGCCTGCGTGGCGGCGAGGACTGACCCGTACACGCGAACGGGCCCGCCGGTCGTCCCGGCGGGCCCGTTCGCGGTTCGGCGGTCTCAGTTGGTGAGGACCACGTAGCTGATGATCATGCCGATCACGGCGCCGGCGACGCTCGCGGCAGCGGCGTACCAGCCCAGCGGCTTGTCACCGAGGACCGCGCCGACGATGCCGAGCACGAGGCCGACCAGGCCGAACAGCGGCGGCAGGATGAAGATCGCGATGGCCGCGAAGACGAACGCGATGATCGTGCAGATCCGGGCGGCGCTGCTGCGCGGACGGGCGGTGGCGTGGATGTCGGCCATGGTTTCCTCCGTGGGTGATCTCGCTACGTGTCGACGGGAGATCGGGTACCCCGGCCGCCGTACCGTCCAAACCGGAGGCGGCATCGATCAGGCGAACAGCTTCAGTCCGATCACACCGGCCACCACCAGCAGCAGGCAGGCCACGCGCGGCAGGTTGACCGGCTCGCCGAGCGCGAGCATGCCGACCAGCGCGGTACCCACGGCGCCGATGCCGACCCACACCGCGTAGCCGGTGCCGACCGGGATGTCGCGCAGCGCGTACGCCAGGCCGGCCATGCTGCCGACCAGGGTGACGGCGAAGACGGCGGAGGGGAGCGGACGGGTGAAGCCGGCGCTGCGGTCCAGCGCGATCGCCCACGCGGTCTCCAGGAGTCCGGAGATCACCAGCACGATCCAGGCCATGGGACATCACCTCTGACGGGCGGGCCCGGCGCGGAGCGGGCCGGGCGACGGTTAGGTCACGCGGGGCGTCTTGGCCTGACCGGGTACGCCCACCACTCGTCCGGGACGGCCCGCGGGCCGTCGTGGCCGACGGTAGCACCGGGCGGGCCGGGTCGGCGGCGGGGTGAGAAAGCCCACCATGAGTGGAGTTGACGTCAACTTCAGGTTGCACGATGGAACGCATGACCGTGCTCTTCTCCGACGACGACGTCGCGGCCGCCGTGGACGCCCCGCTCACCGTCGCGGCCATGCGCGACGCGCTGCTGGCCGCGCACGCCGGGCGGCTCATCGCCCCGCCCCGGGCGTCCGCGCCGCTGGGCGGGGGCCGGATGGTGCTCACCGCCGGGCACCTCACCGGGCAGTGGTACGGCTTCCGCTCGTACGACACGTTCGGCCACCCGGAGAGCGGTCAGCTCGTCGTGCTGCACGACGCGGCCACCGGCGCGGTACGCGCCATCGCCGTCGGCGAGGAACTCGGCTCCCGGCGTACCGGAGGACTCGGTGGCGTGGCGGTGGACGCCCTGGCCCGCGCGGACGCCGCCACGATCGGCGTGGTGGGGTCCGGCCGGCAGGCGTGGACCCAGGTCTGGGCCGCGGCGGCGGTCCGGCCGCTGCGCGAGGTGACGGTGTTCAGCCGCTCGGCGGCCCGGCGGGACGCGTTCGCCGCGCGGGTCCGCGCCGAGCTGGGTGTGCCGGCCCGCGCCGTCGGCTCGGCCGCCGCCGCGGTACGCGACCGCGACGTCGTGGTGCTCGCCACCACCAGCACCGTCCCGGTGCTCGACGCCGCCGACCTGGCCCCCGGCACCCACGTCAACACGGTTGGCTTCAAGCAGGTCGACAGGCACGAGTTCGGCCCCGACCTGCTCGACGCCGCCGACCTGCTGGTCACCGACTCACCCGGGCAGGCAGCCGCGTACGTCCCGCCGATGCTCGCCGCCGTCGAGCCGTACGCCGGGCGGCTGCGCGACCTGGGCGCGGTGCTGGCCGGCGCGGCTCCCGGCCGGACCACCGCGGACCAGATCTCGGTCTTCTGCTCCACCGGCCTGGCCGGCACGGAGGTGTTCCTCCTCGATCGGCTGGCCCGGGTGGCCGTGTCCGCGCGCTGACCCTGGCCGGACGGGTGCGCGGCGCACCGGAACCGGCCCGGTACCCTCGGATGGTGTCTGCCTCCTCCTCCACCCCGCGATCCGACGGGCGCCGCGTCGCCCTGCTGACCCTCGGCTGCGCCCGCAACGAGGTCGACTCGGAGGAGCTGGCCGCCCGGCTAAACGCCGACGGATGGCAGGTCACCACCGACGGCGAGGGCGCCGACGTGGTGGTGGTGAACACGTGCGGGTTCGTCGAGAAGGCCAAGCAGGACTCGATCCAGACGCTGCTGGCCGCCGCCGACACCGGCGCGAAGGTCGTCGCCGCCGGGTGCATGGCCGAGCGGTACGGCCGTGAGCTGGCCGACAGTCTCCCCGAGGCGCAGGCCGTGCTCAGCTTCGACGACTACCCGGACATCGCCGCCCGCCTCGACTCGGTGCTCGCCGGCGAGGCGATCGGCGCCCACACCCCCCGCGACCGGCGGGAACTGCTGCCGCTGACCCCGGTGAAGCGCCGCGACGCGGCGGTGTCGCTACCAGGGCACGGCACCCCGGCCCGGGTCGCACCGGAGACCGACGCGCACACCCCGGCCCACCTGCGGCAGGTGCTGCGGCACCGGCTCGACACCGGCCCGGTGGCCTCGCTGAAGCTCGCCAGCGGCTGCGACCGGCGGTGCGCGTTCTGCGCCATCCCTGCCTTCCGCGGCGCTTTCGTCTCGCGTACCCCGGACGAGCTGCTCGCCGAGGCCGAGTGGCTGGCCAAGACCGGCGTCCGCGAGCTGGTGCTGGTCAGCGAGAACTCCACCTCGTACGGCAAGGACCTGGGCGACCCCCGCGCGCTGGAGAAGCTGCTGCCGCAGCTCGCCGCGATCGACGGGATCGTGCGGGTCCGCGCCAGCTACCTCCAGCCGGCCGAGACCCGGCCCGGCCTGGTCGAGGTGATCGCCACCACGCCGGGCGTGGCCGCGTACTTCGACCTGTCGTTCCAGCACTCCAGTGAGCCGGTGCTGCGCCGGATGCGGCGCTTCGGCTCCACCGACCGGTTCCTGGAACTGCTCGCCTCCGCCCGCGCGCTGGCGCCGGACGCGGGCGCGCGCAGCAACTTCATCGTCGGCTTCCCCGGCGAGACGAAGCAGGACGTGGCCGAGCTGGTCCGGTTCCTGACCGAGGCGCGGCTGGACGCGATCGGCATGTTCGACTACAGCGACGAGGACGGCACCGAGGCCGCCGGCCTGACCGGCAAGGTCTCCGCCGCCACGATCAAGCGGCGGTACGACAAGCTCAGCGCGCTGGCCGACGAACTCTGCTCGCAGCGCGCCGAGGAACGCCTCGGCGCGACGGTGGAGGTGCTCGTGGACTCGACCGCCGACGGGGTGGTGGAGGGGCGGGCCGCCCACCAGGCGCCCGAGGTCGACGGCTCGACCACACTCGTCGCGCCCGTCGGCGGCGGCGTCGATCTGGCCGCGCTGCGCCCCGGTGACCTGGTCCGGGCCACGGTGACGGCGACCGAGGGCGTGGACCTGGTCGCCGTACCGGATGAGATGATCTCGGCGGCGCCCGGCGCGGTACGGTGACGGCGGGCCCTGATGGAGCGGGGAAGCCACGTGGGGCGATGCGGGACATGACGGGAGCGGAGTCGACGGCGGCTGCCCCCGTACCGCTGCTCAACGCGGCGAACCTGCTCACCGGCGCGCGCCTGGTACTGGTGCCGGTCTTCGTGGCCACCGTGATCGCCTCCGGCATGAGCAACGCGGGCTGGCGGACGGCCGCCTGCGTGATCTTCGTGGTGGCCTCCGCGACCGACCTGGTCGACGGCTGGATCGCCCGCCGGTACGAACTGGTCACCTCGCTCGGCAAGGTGGCCGACCCGATCGCCGACAAGGCGCTCACCGGCGCCGCCCTGGTGCTGCTCTCCTTCTACGACCGGCTGCCCTGGTGGGTGACCGTGGTGATCCTGGTCCGCGAGCTGGGCATCACCGGGCTGCGCTTCTGGGTGATCCGGCACGGGGTGATCGCCGCCAGTCGTGGTGGCAAGGTCAAGACCGCGCTGCAGATCCTGGCCATCACCTGGTATCTCTGGCCGATGCCGGAGGCGCTCGCCGCGATCGGACCGTGGATCATGGGGGCGGCCGTCGTGGTCACCGTGGTCACCGGGTTCGACTACATCGCCCAGGCGTTGCGACTGCGCCGCCCGGCCCGTTGAGCCGGTCGGCGGGTCAGTCGGTCCGGGCGGCGGGTCAGTCGGTCCGGGTCGAGGGTCCGTCGGCCCGGACGGCGGACGAGTAAGCCGGCGTGGGGCGGGAAATGGGGGCGGGCATGGACACCGACGCGAGTAACCAGCGGCCCGCCGGCAGCCCGGCGGCCGCCGTGGTGCACCGCCTGCACGAGTGCGGCGAGACGCTGGCCACCGTCGAGTCGCTGACCGGCGGCCTGCTCGCCGCCGCGATCGTGGAGATCGCCGGGGTCAGCTCGATCTACCGGGGCGGCATGGTGGTCTACGCCACCGAACTCAAGGCGACGCTCGCCGGCGTACCGGAGGACCTGCTGGCCGACCGCGGCCCGGTCGACCCGGACGTGGCGGCGGCGCTGGCCGAGGGCGGACGGCAGCGCTGCGGCGCCGACTGGGGCCTGGCCACCACCGGTGTGGCCGGTCCGGAGCCGCAGGGCGACAAGCCCGTCGGCCTGGTCTACGTGGCGGTCGCCGGGCCGGACGGCACCGAGGTGCGCCGGCTCGACCTCGACGGCGGCCGCGACCACATCCGCTCGGCTGCCGTGATCGAGGCGCTGCGGCTGCTCGCCGACCGCATCGAACTCCCCGCCGACACCGACGCCGCCGAGGCGGCGGGGGCGGGCCGCCGGTGAGCCCGCGCGGCGCCGACACGCCCGGCGGCGGGATCGCCGGACCTGTCGATCCGCCCGGATTTTCAGAGGCGGGGTGGGATGTCGTCGTGGCGACCAACGGGTACGGTTGCGGGAAGGCTCCGGCGGTCGCCGTCGGCGCCGGGGCGGTCCGCCGCGTCCGGCGCGACGTGTTCCGGCCGGAGATGGTGGTCCCGTTCAGGGGGAGGTGCGATGGTCCTGCTACGCCGGGTGATCGGTGACGCGCTGCGAGCACGCAGGCAAGGGCAGCACCGCACCCTCCGCGAGGTCTCCTCCGCCGCCAACGTCAGCCTCGGCTACCTCTCCGAGATCGAACGCGGCCAGAAGGAACCCTCCAGCGAGCTGCTGGCCGCGATCTGCGACGCGCTCGGCGCCCGCCTGTCCGAGCTGCTGCGCGAGGTGAGCGACACGGTCGCCCTGGCCGAGCAGATGCCCGGCGTGCTGGTGCCGGTGACCGACGAGCGGGTCGAGCCGGCCCCGGTGGGCCCGTCCGCCGTGCGCAAGGCCACCAACCGCGGTGTCCGGCAGGTCACCTCCGACGGCGGGGTCGCCGTCCAGGTCCGGCAGGACTCGCCGCTCAAGGCCACGCTGCGCAGCACCCGCGTACGCCCCGCCGAGCGGGATGTGGTCTGCGCCGCCTGACCCCGGCTGTCACGTCGTGGGCAGTGCTGGCGTTCGCGTCGTACTGTTGATCAGGAGCGTACGGGTGCCGGAGTGGCGTCCGGCTGGGACGATGTAGGCGCGACGCTACTGAGGGGACGAGGCGGAGATGGCGAACCCGTTCGTCAAGGGTTGGAAGTACCTGATGGCGCTCTTCGGCGCGAAGATCGACGAGCACGCCGATCCGAAGGTGCAGATCCAGCAGGCCGTCGAGGAGGCACAGCGCCAGCACCAGGCGCTGGTGCAGCAGGCGGCAGCGGTGATCGGCAACCAGCGCCAGCTGGAGATGAAGCTGTCCCGGCAGATGACCGAGGTGGAACAGCTCCAGGGCAACGCGCGGCAGGCGCTGGCGGTGGCCGACCAGGCGCGGGGCCGGGGCGACGAGGCCGAGGCCGGGCGCTACGAGCAGACCGCCCAGATGCTGGCCACCCAGCTGGTCTCCGCAGAGCAGGCGCTGGAAGACCTCAAGACGCTGCACGACCAGGCGCTCGGCGCGGCCGCACAGGCCCGCAAGGCGGTCGAGAACAACTCGATGATCCTCCAGCAGAAGCTGGCCGAGCGCACCAAGCTGCTCAGCCAGCTGGAGCAGGCCAAGATGCAGGAGAGCGTGGCCCGCTCGCTGGAGTCGATGTCGTCGCTCACCGCGCCCGCCAACACCCCCTCGCTGGACGAGGTCCGTGATCGGATCGAACGCCGCTACGCCACCGCGATGGGCCGGGCCGAGCTGGCCGGCAACTCGGTCGAGGGCCGGATGCTGGAGATCCAGAAGGCCACGCTCGACTCGGCCGGATCGGCGAGACTGGAGCAGATCCGGTCGAGCATGGCCGGCGAGCAGCTCGGCAGCCGGTCCGAGACCCCCGCCGTGGGGCAGCCGGCCGATCCGGCAGCCGCAGCCCGTCTCGACGAGATCCGGGCCAGCATGAGCCGGGAACGCGGCACCGGGGAGACCACGACCGGCTGACGGAGGGGCGGACACGATGGCGGACGAACGGGCCCGGCACTTCCGCAGGCTGCGCAGGCTACGCAACTCGGCGCGGCGGTGGAGCGTGCTGGCCGGAGGGCTCGGCGGCGCCGCCGCGGTGCTGACCCCGTACGCCGGACTGGGTCTGGCGGACGCGGCCTGGGCCGGCGCCGCGGGCAGCGCGATCGCGGTGGCCGCCTGGCGCTGGGTCGACCACCGGGCGCTGGCCGCCGTGCCGCCCCCGCCCGCCCTCGACCCGGCGGAGGCCGCCGCCCGCTCCCGCGCCCGGCTGGTCGCCGCCGTCGAGCGGCTGCCCGTCGGCCCGGGCGTCGTGGCCGAGGTACGCCGGGTCCGCTCCCGCCTCGCGCTGCGCGGCACCGCCGCGGCCGAGCCGTGGGCCCGGCTGGACCGGGCCGCGCTCACCCTGGCCGGGCTGGCCGGGCGCTTGACCGGGCTGGCCGAGCCGGCGGTCCGGGAGGCGGCCGAGGCCGACCGGTCACTGCGTGAGCTGGCGACCCGGGTGGCGAGCGTGGAACGCGCGGCGAAGCTGACCCCGCAGAGCACGCTGAACGAGGTGCACGCCACGCTGGTGGCCCAGTTGGAGGACGGGGTGGCCGCGTACGAGCGGCTGGTGGTGGCCGCCGCCGGTTACGTGGCCGAGGACGCCCGTCCGGACACCGAGCACCCGGCCGCCGCGCGGCTGACCGAGGCCACCGACCTGCTGCACGGCGTAGCCTCCGCCCTGGCCGAACTCCGCACCCCTCTCCGCGCCCCCTGACAGTTCCCCTCCCCGCCCCGCCCCTCCCGCCCCGGTCTCCCCGTTGATCAAGGAGTTTGTGTCCTCCCCGCAGCCGGATCCCGACACAAACCCCTTGATCACCGTCCAAGCGCGGCGCCCGACCAGCGCGATCGATCATGAGGTTGACGGCAGTTTCGATCTCCATTTCGGCCGTCAACTTCATGATCGCCGGGCTCCGGCACTCCGGGGCGGCGTTCCGCCCGGCACCCTGCCCTCTCGCGCCCCGGGCTTGCCGGTCCTCCCGCCATCCGCGCCACCCACCCCACCCACCCCACCCACCCCACCCGCGCCGCTCACTCCGGTGATCAAGGAGTTTGTGTCCTGATGCGCGCCTGATCCGGACACAAACTCCTTGATCACGGGGGAGGGAGGGGGCGGTGGCGGGCCGACCCACGGGCTCGATCATGAAGTTGGCGGTGGTGTTGATCTCTGAAACTGCCGCTAAGTTCATGATCAACGGGGAGGGAAGGGGGCGCGGGGAGAGGGGGCGGGGTCAGGTGGGGGTTGTGGTTCGGGCTGGGGGGGTCCAGGGGGACGTGCCCACGACGTTTGTCGCTCGTACCCGGTAGTGGTAGGTCATGCCTCGGGCCAGGCCGGTGTTGGTGAAGCCTCGGCCGGTCACGTGGAACGTCGCCGGTTCACGGGTGAAGGCGGCGTCGGTGGCGCGCTGCACGACGAAACCGGCGCCCGGTCCGGCCGGCGTCGGCGCCGACCAGGTCACCGTCACGCTGGCGGTGTCCGGCCCGGACACGCTCGCGGTGACGCTCACGCCGGTGGGCGCGACCGGCCGGGCCGGCGTGGTCACGGTGGCCACAGTCGACCAGGGCGAGGCGGCGCCCAGGTACGTCGTGCGTACCCGGTAGTAGTACGTGGTGTCCGGCGCGACGGCCGGGTCCACGTGGGACTCGCCCACGGCGATGGCCGTGGTGCCCGGACCGCTGGTGAACGTCGGGTTCGTGGCCCGCTGCACGTCCACGCCTGTGGCGAAGGAGTGGTTGGCCCAGCGCAGCGCCACCCGCAGCGGCCCGGTCGGCGGCAGCACCGCTGTCACCCGGGTCGGCGCGGACAGGTGCACCGCCGCCGGTACGGCGTTGGACCAGGATGAGCAGCTCACCGCGTTCTCGGCACGGATCCGGTAGTGGTAGGTGACGCCGGGGGTGACTGTGGCGTCGGTGTACCGGGTGGCGGTGGCGGCCACCGTGATCTCGGTCAGTCCGGTGGTGAAGGTGCTGTCGGTGGCGCGTTGCAGCCGGTGGCTGGTGGGTACGGGCCGGCTGCCGTTGCCGGTCCAGGTCAGCGCGATGGCGGGGAGCGCGGTGGCGCTGCCGGGTGCCGGGGTGGCGGTGAGGCCGGTCGGCGCCTTGGGTGCCACGCGCACCACCAGCGGCCGGCTCATGCCCTGGTCGCGGAGTCCGGCCGAGCGGGTCTGCCAGCGGTACTCCCAGCCGAGGTTGACCAGCTGGTTGACCACGACCGCGGGGCGGCCGTCGACCGGGCTGACCGGACCGGCGTCCAGCCGTGCGCCGGCCGGGCGGGTCGGGTCGAGCAGCCGTACGCTGTCGCCGATCTTGAACGGCAGGGCTGGTGGGACGGGACGCAGCGCCACCACGACGTCCTCCCGGGGGTTGACCCGGACGGTGTCCTTCCAGCCCAGCTCGCCCGGGTCGGGCGGGCGGACCGTGCCGTCCCAGCCGACCCGGTTGACGAGCTGTACGTCGCAGCCCTCGATGTGGACGGCATGGGTGCGCGGGGCGTCGCCGACGATCCGCCAGAGCTGGGTGCCGTCGCCGGGTGCGCCGACCGCGACCGCCGGGTCGGTGGCGTGCAGGACCTCGGTGGCCGGGTCGGCCGGTCCCAGCGGCAGGGTGGCCGGGGCGAGCGGTCCGGCGACCGGGTGGCCGACGCCGAGGCGTCCCACGGCGCGGCCGTGCCGGGCCTCGAACACCTGCCCGACCGACTTCACGGCCAGCGGCAACGTGACCGGGGCGGTCGCGCCCGCCGGGGTGAACGTGACCGAGGTGGCCCGCGCGGCGACGAGCGTCGGGCGCGGGGTGGAGGTGCCGATCGCGGTGTCGTAAGCGGGTTGCGGCACGATCGGCGGCGGCTGGCTGCGGGCGTACGCCCCGGGTAGCCGCTCGGCGAGCCGCCGGGTGTCGTACGGCTGCGCGGGGGTGCCGGTGACCCGGATCTGGAGCAGCGTGCGGGTGTTCGGGCCGTACCCGGGGCGGGTCGGCGGCAGACCACCGGCGGCGGTCCGGTCGGGCGCGCCGGTGTGGTGGTCGTAGCGGGTGTCGAACCGGGGCAGCGGCGCGGGGCAGTCGTTGTAGAGGATGAGCGTGCTGCCCGGCGGCACTGTGGAGAAGTCCACCACCACGTCGGCCCGTTCGCCGGGGGCGAGCAGCAGCGCGTGCCCGTCCACGTTGAGCACTGTCGGGTCCTGCCTGTCGTACCGGTAGTCCACCGGCCGGTTGGTCAGCACCACAGGGGCGGGGAGCAGGCCGCCCTCGTTGCCGATCTGGATCATCTCGGGTCCGGCGGCGGCCGGGTCGGGCACGCCGCCGTCGCGTCCGTCCGCGGGCCAGTACGCGGGCCGGCCGGGCGCGCGTACCGCCTCGACCATCGGCACCTCACCGGCGTCCGGGTCGGCCGGGCTGCCGTCCTCGGCCCACATCGGCGCGTCGGAGGCGGCCCGGTAGAGCTGGAGGTTGAGCGCGCGGTCCGCGCAGGCGTTGAGGATCCGGAACCGGTACGCCCGCGGCGCGACCTCCAGGTACGGGTATGCGACGCCGTTGACGAGCGGAGTGTCGCCGTACGCGTCGGGGACCGCCGACGGGTGCGGCACGCCCGGTACCAGCGGCGGCTCGTCCGGGTCGGTGTCGGGGTCGTGGTGCGGGTTCGGCACCGGGGCGACCCACGGGCTGGCGCCGCCGTCCGGGTCGTGGGTCCACGGTCCGTAGTCCCAGCGCCCGGTCGGGTTGGTGCCGGTGAGCCGGTACGGGTTCTGCCGCGGCTGGTAGACGTGCGGGTGCCACAGGCTGCCCTTGGCGCCCCAGCGGTCCCGGTCCCAGGTGGGGTCCTGGGCGGCGAGCTGCGCGTCGTCGGGTACGAACGTCTTGTCCTCGATCACCAGCGGGAGTTGGTCGGCGGGCAGCACGCCGTCGTCGACGAGCCGTTCCTCGGCCGGGTCGGTGAGCAGGTAGAGCGCGATCTGCCCGGAGTAGACGGTGAGCCGGGACAGGCCGAGCGTGTTGTCGTGCAGCCACATGAGCCGGCCGCTCTGGCCGTTCGGGAAGTACAGCGTGGTGGCGCCCGCGCCGGGCGGCGGCATGTCCGGCACCGGCGTCACACCCACACCCGTCGGGTACGGGGTGATCTCGCCGGCCGGGGTCAACCACTGCCACGGGTTGCCGGCGCTGATCCACCCGGTCTGCGCGCCGGACAGGTGCGGTACGGCGCGGTTCTGCGGGTACGGGGCGGGACCGTCGAGCGGCCCGGCACCCGCGCCGTCGACCGTCTCGTCCACGGGCAGGAACAGCTCCCCGGCCCGTCCGGTGGGGAGCTGGTTGATGAACTTGATCCGCACCGGGCGGCCCCGCCGGGCCACGATCATCGGGCCGAGGTGCCAGGGGCGGTCGGGCGGGCCGACAGTGTTGTGCCCGGAGGCGTCGGTGCCCAGGTTGAGCTGGCGGTAGCCGCGCAGCCGGGTGGCGGGCAGGTCGCGGTGCAGGCGCTGCGCGTACTCCTGGAGGCCGATCTCGTAGTAGTCGCAGCCCGGCCAGGTGATGGTGTCCGGGACGGCGACGGGCAGGCGGGCGCCGAGCCCGGCGGTGGCCGGCTGCCCGGGGAGCGGCAGCGGGTCGACGAACTTGCGGATGCCGGTGCCGGGTACCGGGCGGCCGTCCGGGTCGAGCGTGGGCAGCGGGCTGGCGGCGGTGTTGGGCACCGGGCCGAACAGGCGCGGGACGGCGGCCGGGTCCAGGCTCGCAGGCGCCGGGCCGCCGCCGGGTTCCTCGTCACTGCCGCGAGCGGCCGGAACGGCGGGCGCGACGGAACCGGGCGGCGTCGGGTCACCGGTGGGCGCGGTCTCCTCGGCGATGGCGACGACGGCGGCGCGGTCCGGGCGTCCGGGCCGGCTGCGGCGGAACAGCACCATGGCTCTCCCCGGGGTCGGGGCGCGCCGGCCGACACCCCGGCGTGGCGGGCGTACGCGCTGCTGACGATCCGTGAGCGGTCCACCGCAGCATGCGACGTCACAGGGGTGAGGCGGAAGTACCCAATCGTCCCTATCTCGGCCGATCTTGGGCGTTTCGTGGAAGTTCCACGGCGGGTTGGCAGGCCGGACACCAGTAGGTGACCCGTTCGCCCAGTTCCTCCTTGCGGATGGCCGTCCCGCAGCGGCGGCACGGCTGCGCCCGCCTGCCGTAGACGTAGCTGGTGCCGCCCCGGTGCAGCACTCCTGTGGTGCTCTGCGTCCAGCGGCCCCGGTTGGCCGCGAGCAGCCGCTGGGCCAGCGCGACGGTGCCGGTCAGGTCCGGCACCGCGCCCACCGGCGTCCACGGCGACACGCCGCGCAGGAACAGCACCTCACACTTGTAGAGGTTGCCCACCCCGGCCAGGTTGCGCTGGTCGAGCAGCGCCTCACCGATGGTGCGGTCCGGGTCGGCCGCGAGCCGGCGGACCGCCTCGTCGGCGTCCCAGTCCGGGCCGAGCAGGTCCGGGCCGAGGTGGCCGACGAGCGACTCCTCCTCGGCGGTCGGCACCAGCGCCAGCTCGTGCAGGTGGTAGCCGACGGCGACAGCGGCGGGGGAGCGCAGCACCACCCGGATCAGGTGCGCGGGCCGTCCGCTCCAGCGCTCACCCGGGGCGTACGCCCGCCAGGCGCCGTCCATCCGCAGATGCGAGTGCAGCGTCCACGGCTCGGCGTCGGTGCGGGTGAGGCGCAGCAGCAGGTGTTTGCCCCGGCTGGCCGACTCGCGCACGGTCCAGCCGGTCAGGTCGGTGGTGGCGAGTTGCGGCACGCGGAAGTCGGACCCGGTGAGCCGGGCCCCGGCGAGCGCGCGTTGCAGGACGCGTGCGGTGTTCCAGACGGTGTCGCCTTCGGGCACCCGACCATTGTCCCCCGGCCGAGCAGAATTCGCATGTGTCGCTATTTGTACTGAGGTTCCACTTGATCTGCGGAAACGCAACGATCAGGGGGTTCTGAGGAGAATGCTGATGGCACCTTCACGACGTCGTACCGTCGTCGCCCTGACCGCCCTGCTCACCGTGGCCGCCGGACTGCCCGGCACGCCCGCGTCGGCCGCGCCCCCGCCCACCGCCGTACCGGCCCGCGCCGCCGCGCCCGGCCCCGAACGCTGGTCCGTCGACCTCGCCGTCGCCGGAGGCGACGACGTCAACGTCGCCTGGCGGTCCGGCCGCCTGCGGCTCGCCGACCCCCGGCCCAACGCCCGCACCCGCCCGGCCGCCGTCGGCGGACCGGTCGCCGAGGGCATCCTGCTGTCCGCGCCGCGCACCCTGGACCGGCCCGCGACCCGGGTACGCGCACAGTTCGCCGCCCGCACCGGCGACGGGGGTACGGCGGTGGCACAGGTACGCGGATGGCGTGGCCGAGGCTGGACCGAGTGGCGCGACGCCACCGAGGCGGTGTTCGACGCACCGGTCAGCCGGGTGCAGGCGCGCGTCGTGATGACCACCAGCGGCAGCGCGTCGGAGGCCACCGTCACCGGCCTGACCCTGGCCGCCGACAAGGTCGCCACCACGGCGGTCCAGCCGGCCGCCGCGCTCAAGTACCGGGTGTACGCGACCCGGATCGGCCTGGTCGGCGGCATCACCGCCAATGGGCACACGGTGCGTACCCGGGACCACTTCGCGGCGCTGCCCACCCGGCGCGGCCTGTCCCCGCGCAACACCGGCGACTACACCGTCAAGGTCTGCACGACGAACGGCAGCCGCTGCGAGTACGCCCCGGTGTGGGACGTCGGCCCGTGGAACACCCGCGACGACTGGTGGAACCCGGCGTCCATCAGGGAGAACTGGAAGGACCTGCCGCGCGGGCTGCCCGAGGCGCAGGCGGCGTACCAGAACGGCTACAACGGCGGGCGCGACCAGTTCGGCCGTACCGTCCGCAACCCGGCCGGGCTGGACCTGGCCGACGGGACGTTCTGGGACGGGCTGCGGCTCACCGACAACGCCTGGGTGGACGTGACGCTGCTGTGGACCGGCGGCGGGGCGCGGGCGGTGGTCGGTTCCGGGCCGCTGAACCTGCGCGCCGGGGCGAGCACCTCGTACGCGAGCCGGGGCCTGGCCGCCACGTACGCCCACGTGCCGGTGCAGTGCTACGTGACAGGGCAGCGGATCGCCGGCACGTACCGCACGACGACGAGGTGGTACCGCCTCGTGGGCGGCAACTACGTCAGCCACGCGTACCTGTCCTCGATCTACGGCGGCACAGTCCCCCGCTGCTGACGCCCCCGTCCCCGCCCGTCCCCGCCCGTCCCCGCTCTCCTCCGCGATCTTGCAGTTTCGGCCCTGCCCCGGGGGCATTCGCCCCGTTATGCCGGGGCACCAAGTGCAAGATCGCGGGGGAGACGGGTGATGGTGACCAGGGCGCCTGGGGTGGCCCGGAGGATGTCGGCGGCTCGGCCGGTGTTCACCGCTATCGCGACCTGGGCGGCGGAGTCGACGTAGACCACCAGGGCGCCGGGTTCCGCGTCGCCGAAGGTACGGCCGTGGACCGCCTCGTGGCCGTTCACCAGCACCCGGGACGGCAGGCCGTCGAGCAGCGTGCCCGGCGCGGCGAGCTGGACGTTGCCGAAGTGGTCGACGGTCAGCACCTCCGCGCTGAAGCCGCCGGGCTCGGTGCGTACCACCGGTTCCGGCAGCCGGACCAGCGTGCCCGGGTCCACTGCCGGCCCGGCCTCGGCCGGCGGCGCGCCGAGCGCCAGCCGGGCGGCCACCGGCGCGAACACGTCCCGCCCGTGGAACGTGCGGGACACGACCGGGCCGAGCCAGTCCGGGTTGGTCAGTTCCACCACCTCGGTCACTCCGCCGAGCGCCTCCGCGGCCGGGACCAGCAGCCCGTTGTCCGGCCCGACCAGCAGCCCGCCGGGCGCGGCGAGCGCGATCCCGCGCCGCGTCGTGCCGACACCCGGGTCGACCACCGCCACGTGCACGCCCCACGGCAGGTACGGCACCGTCTGTGCGAGTACCGCCGCGCCCCGGCGTACGTCGGCCGCCGGGATCAGGTGCGTCACGTCGATCACCCGCACGGCCGGGGCGAGCCGGGCCAGCACGCCGTGGCACGCCGCCACGAACCCGTCGGCCAGGCCGTAGTCGGTGGTCAGCGAGACACACCGCGGGATGCCGTTCACTCGTCGCCCGCCCTGGTGACCTGCCGCGCCAGGCGCAGCTCGTGGACCACCACGATCGGTCCGCCCCCACTCCCGCTCGTGCAGCGCCGTCAGCGCGGCACGGTCCTCGTCGCGCGCCTGGCGTACCCGGATCGAGGCCACCGGCCCACCCTACGTGCCCGCTCCCCGTAACGCCGGCGGTCAGCCGCGCAGACGCAGCCCGCGCGGGGTGGCGCGGAAACCGGCGGCGGTCAGCGCGTCGCGCAGCGGGGACGCGTGCACGGCCTCGCCGTCGGCGCGTTCCACCGAGATCGCGCCGAGCGCACCGGAGTGCACCGCGTCGGCGAGCGCCTTGCCGGCCGCGGCGAGCGTGTCGGTGTCGTCGGTGAACGACAGGATCGTCCGGCCGCCCCGCTCCACGTAGAGCACCAGGTCGCCGCCGACGAGCACGACAAGCGCGCCCGCCTTGCGCCCGGCCCGGTGGCCGGTGGCCGGTGCCGCGCCGTCGCCGGAGTCGACCACGCGCTCCGGCCAGGGCAGCGCCGCGCCGTACGGGTTCGCCGGGTCGGTGGCCGCGAGCACGACTGTCGGACCGCCCCGGCCCTGGGTGCCGTCGGCGAGCGCGCGGATGCGGTCCACCGCGCCGGGCACCGCGAACTGCGCCGCGCCGAGCCCTTCGACGAAGTAGCCGCGCCGGGCCGCCCCGCGTTCCTCCATCGCGGACAGCACCGGGTAGACCCCGGCGAAGCCGCCGGTGACCTGCTCGGCCACGACCGCGCCCCGGGTCACCACGCCGTGCCGCTCCAGCAGCAGGTCGGCGAGGGCGGCGGCGCGGCGGGTGGGGTCGAGGTCGCGGTCGGGCAGCCGGGACCAGCGACCGGCCATCGTGGGCGGACCGCCCCGGCTGGGCAGCGCCACCCGGCCCGGACGGCGGTAGCGGGTGCGCGGCGCCGACGGCCGGGACCGGTGTGCCCCACCGGCGCCGAGCGCGGCGCGCAGCGGCGCGAGCGTGTCGTTGGTGAGGTGACCGGCCCACACCAGATCCCACACCGCGCCCGACAGCGCGGCGTCGTCTGTGGCGCCGACCCGGTCGGACAGCGAGCGGAAGAACAGCGCCTGCCCGTCGGCGAGCGCGTCGAGCACCGACTCGTGCAGCGGGGTCAGCGTCAGTGCCTCCTCCGGCGGCGGGAGCAGCAGCGGCGCCACGTCGGCGTACGCGAGCGTCACCCACCCGTCGCCGCCGGAGATCGCGCCCGCGCCGGCCCACACCACCTCGCCGCCGGCGCACAGCTCGTCGAGCTGGGCGGGGGAGTAGTCGGCGACCCGGGCCGGGAGCACCAGGCGTTCCAGCGCGGACGCGGGCACGCTCACGCCCTGCAACTGCTCGACGGCAGCGGCGACCGCCTCGACGCCCCGGGCCGACGAGCCGACCTGCTGCCAGCGGGGCAGGAACGCGGCGAGCGCGCGCGGCGGCACCGGCTCGATCTCCCGGCGCAGGGCCGCGAGCGAGCGACGGCGCAGCATGCGCAGCACCTCCGCGTCGCACCACTGGGTGCCCACCGTGTCCGGGGCGAACTCCCCGGAGACCACCCGGCCGCCCGAGGCGAGCCGTCGCAGCGCCTGCTCCACCACGAACACGCCGAGCCCGAACCGGGCCGCGCAGGTGGCGGCCGCGAACGGGCCGTGCGTGCGGGCGTACCGGGCGACCAGGTCGGCGAGCGGATCGGCCACCGGCGCGAGGTACGCCTCCGCCACCCCGACGGGCAGCGCCACCCCGAGCGCGTCACGCAGCCGGGCGGCGTCCTCGACGACCACCCAGCGGTCCTCGCCGGCGATGCGGACCCGCAGCACCCGCCGGGCCGCCGCCAGCTCGTCGGTCCACGACTCCGGCACTCCCCGTTCGGCCAGCTCGGCGCTGCTCAGGTCACCGACCACGCGCAGCAGCTCGACCACGTCCTCCGGGTCGCGGGGACGTCGCTGCTCGGTGAGCCAGCGCAGTTGGCGTGCCGTCTCGGTGAGCACCTCCGGGTCGAGCAGCTCCCGCAGGTCGACCCGGCCGAGCAGCTCGCCGAGCAGCCCGGAGTCGAGCGCCAGCGCGGCGGCCCGCCGCTCGGCCAGCGGGGCGTCGCCCTCGTAGAGGAACGCGCCGACGTACCCGAACAGCAGCGACCTCGCGAACGGCGACGGGCGTTCGGACTCCACCTCGACCAGGCGTACCTTGCGGGCGGCCAGGTCGCGCATCAGCTCGCCGAGGGCGGGCTGGTCGAAGACGTCCTGGAGGCACTCGCGGGCGGCTTCCAGCGTGACCGGGAAGTCGGCGTACTCGCGGGCCACGTCGAGCAGTTGCGCGGCGCGCTGGCGTTGCTGCCACAGCGGCTGCCGCCGCCGGGGGTCACGCCGGGGCAGCAGCAGCGACCGGGCCGCGCACTCGCGGAACCGGGACGCGAACAGCGCCGACGTGCCCACCGACTCCTCGACGAGCTGGGCGATCTCGTCCGGCTCGAACACGACCACGTCGGCGCCGGGCGGCGTCTCCGCGGTGTCCGGCAGGCGCACCACGATGCCGTCGTCGGAGGGCATGACCTGGGCGTCCACGCCGTACCGCTCGGCCAGCCGGCGACCGATCGCCAGCGCCCACGGCCCGTTGACCCGCGCGCCGAGCACCGAGTGCACGGCGAGCCGCCAGTCACCCAGCTCGTCGCGGAACCGTTCGACCACCACCGTCCGGTCGTCCGGCAGCGACCGGGTGGCCGCCTTCTGCTCGCGCAGGTAGTTCATCAGGTTGCCGGCGGCCCAGTCGTCGAGCCCGCCGGCCCGCAGCGCCGCCACCGCGTCGGCGTCGGACTGCCGCAGCAGCGCCCGGACCCGGGCGCCGATCGCCCGCCCCAGCTCGACCGGGCGGCCGAGCTGGTCGCCCTTCCAGAACGGCATCCGGGCCGCCTGCCCGGGTGCGGGGGAGACGAGCACCCGGTCGGGGGTGATCTCCTCGATCCGCCAGGAGGACGAGCCGAGCAGGAACACGTCACCCACCCGGGACTCGTAGACCATCTCCTCGTCCAGCTCACCGACCCGCGCGGCCCGCTCGGCGCCGGCCAGGAACACGCCGAACAGGCCCCGGTCGGGGATGGTGCCGCCGCTGGTCACGGCGAGCCGCTGGGCGCCGGGCCGGCCGGTCAGGACGTCGGTGGCGCGGTCCCAGACCAGGCGGGGCCGCAGCTCGGCGAACGCGGTGGACGGATAACGCCCGGAGAGCATGTCGAGCACCGCGTGCAGCGCCGAGTCGGGCAGCTCCGCGAACGGCGCCGCCCGCCGGACCAGCACCGCCAGGTCGCCGAGCCGCCACGGCTCCAGCGCCACCATCGCCACGATCTGCTGGGCCAGCACGTCCAGCGGGTTGCGCGGGTAGTGCAGCTCCTCGATCGCCCCGGCGCCCATCCGCTCGGCCACCACAGTGCAGGAGAGCAGGTCGCCCCGGTGCTTGGGGAAGACGACGCCGCGCGAGACCGCGCCGACCTGGTGCCCGGCCCGGCCGACCCGTTGCAGCCCGGCCGCCACGCTCGGCGGCGCCTCGATCTGCACCACCAGGTCGACAGCGCCCATGTCGATGCCCAGCTCCAGGCTGGACGTGGCGACCACGGCGGGCAGCCGGCCGGACTTGAGCGCCTCCTCGATCTGCTTGCGCTCCTCCCGGGACACGCTGCCGTGGTGCGCCCGCGCGATCACCGCCGGCGCCCCGGCCGCCGCGCCGGACTGCGCCATCACCTCCGCCGGCTGCCGAGGCGCACGCACCGGCCCGGCGCCGTCGCCGGCCGGCGGGCCGTCGCCGGCCAGCAGATCGGATACGCGCACCGGCTCCCCGCCCCGGGCCACGCGGCTGCCCTCCGGGGCGGACGCCGCCTCGACCTCGTCGGCGGCCAGCTCGTTGAGGCGGGCGCAGAGGCGTTCGGCGCTGCGCCGGGAGTTGGTGAACACGATCGTGGACCGGTGCGCGCGGATCAGCGCGAACACGCGTTCCTCGACCGCCGGCCAGATCGAGGGGCGGCGGGGCGCGAGGCCGCCCAGGTCGTCCTCGGGTGGCTCCTGCTCGTCGAGGCGCGTCATGTCCTCCACCGGAACCTGGACGCTGACCTCGATGGTCTTGTTCGCCGGCGGCTGCACCACGTCGACCGGGCGTGCGCCGCCGAGGAAGCGGGCGCACACGTCGATCGGCCGGACGGTGGCGGACAGTCCGATCCGTTGCGCGGGCCGCTCCAGCAGCGCGTCGAGCCGTTCCAGGGACAGCGCCAGGTGCGCGCCGCGCTTGGTGCCGGCGACCGCGTGCACCTCGTCCACGATCACCGTGTCGACGCCGCGCAGCGAGTCGCGGGCGGCGGAGGTGAGCAGCAGGAACAGCGACTCGGGTGTGGTGATGAGGATGTCCGGCGGGGTGCGGGCGAAGGCGCGGCGCTCGTCGGCCGGGGTGTCGCCGGTCCGCATGCCGACGGTGACGTCCGGCGGGACCAGGCCGAGCCGGGAGGCGGCCTGGCGGATGCCGGTGAGCGGGGCGCGCAGGTTGCGTTCCACGTCGACGGCGAGTGCCTTGAGCGGGCTGACGTAGAGCACCCGGCAGCGGCGCCGGGGATCGGCCGGCGGCGGCTCCTTGGCGAGCCGGTCGAGCGACCAGAGGAACGCCGCGAGCGTCTTGCCGGAGCCGGTCGGCGCGACGACGAGCGCGTTGCGGGCGGCGGCCACCGAGCGCCAGGCGCCCTCCTGGGCCGGGGTGGGCGCGGCGAAGGCCGCGGTGAACCACTCCCGGGTCGCCGCGCCGAACTCCGCCAGCACCCCGTCTGACCCGTCTGACCCGCCTGACCCGCCCGACCCGCCTGACGGGGTCACCTCGTCCGCCACGCTCCCATCCTGCCGCGCGGGTGTGACATCCGGCCCGCCGCCGGACCGTTCCGTCCCGCCCGCAGCAGCCCAAGAATGGAATGGGCGATTATTCCGTTAAGTCTTACTTAACTGCTTGCTTGTGGGCTGCAACATAAAGTAACTTCACTCGCGATGCGGCGTGGGGTGGAGGCGTGGATGACCGTCGAGGAACGAGGCCTGGGCTCCGGAACCGACGTGCTCATCCGCAAGGTCGACAGTCGACTGGCCGCGCTCCGCGCCGCGCTGCACGGTCCCGATCTGGAGCTGGCCGAGGAGCTGGCCGCGCGGCTGCGCGAGATGATCCTCGCGACCGCCCGGTCGAGTGCCGCCGACCGCGCCCGGGTCCGGGCCGCTGTGCACTACTTCGTCCAGCGCCGGGAGAGCCGGGACGCCCGGCTGCCGCTGCGCTCCCTGGTCGCCGCCCAGCGCGCGGTAGACCGCGCCGCCCGCCAGCTGGCCACCCCCAACGCCACCCCCTGACAGTGATGATGTGGGAGCGGGTCACCCGGCCGGTCTGACTCACCCTCTGACTGACCTTGGGTGTCTTCTAGGGGATTCGTCGGCTTGTCCG